>JANWKL010000045.1 GCA_025451375.1 Steroidobacteraceae bacterium | reverse complement strand
TCCGAATTCACGGTGACGCACAGGCCACGGTCCAGCAGGCGCTTGAGGTTGTGATCCTCCATGCGCGCAAACACCCGTAGCTTCACATTCGACAACGGGCAGACCGTGAGTGGCACCCGCGTGCGCGCCAGTCGGGCGACCAGCGCGTCATCCTCCTCGCAGCGCACGCCGTGATCGACGCGGCGCACGTGCAGCAGGTCCAGCGCTTCGCTGATGTACAGCGGCGGCCCCTCCTCCCCGGCATGGGCGACGGTGAGGAATCCTTCGCGACGCGCGCGGTCAAACACGGCCGTGAATTTCGCCGGCGGGTTGCCGCTTTCCGATGAATCCAGGCCGACCGCAGCGATCATGTTCCTGTAACGCAGCGCCGCCTCCAGCGTCGCCATGGCGTCCGCGGCACTCAAGTGCCGTAGAAAACACAGGATGAGGCGATGGCTGATGCCCAGGCGCGCCTCACCCTCGGTGAGCGCGCGATTGATCCCGCGAATAACGGCATCCAGGGGAATCCCGCGCGCGGTGTGGGTCTGGGGATCAAAGAATATTTCCACGTGCACGACGCCATCAGCGTGCGCACGCTCGAGATAGGCGTACGTCAGGGCGTGGAAGTCACTCTCATCGCGCAGTACTGCGGCGCCCGCGTAATAGACATCAAGAAACGACTGCAGGTCATCGAAGCGATACGCTGCGCGTAGCGCATCGACGGACGGGTAGCGCAGCGCCAGGCCGTGCCTGCGCGCGAGCGCAAACACCATTTCCGGTTCGAGCGTCCCTTCGATGTGCAGATGCAGTTCCGCTTTGGGAATGCCGCGGATGAAGTCATCACTCGGTGTCATGGCGCTGGCAACCTAGCATGAAACGTGGACCGCGCACGATCCGCGGCATACCCTAGCGGGCAATGCCTGTTGGAACTGAATTGCGCGCGCACCGCGGCGCCCTGCTGCACTTTCGCGCCGATCCAGGAGCCGTCGCCGACCCCGCGAGCTACGAGTTTTTCGCCGACGGGCTGCTGGTCGTTGCCGCCGGCCGCATCAAAGCCATGGGTCCGGCGCCGGAGCTGCTGCCCGGGCTGCCGCAGGACACCCGGATCATCTCCCACGGGGACAACATCCTCATGCCGGGCTTTGTGGACACGCACGTCCACTACCCGCAGACCGACATCATCGCCTCCGGCGGCGGTGAGCTGCTCGACTGGCTGAAGCAATACACCTTTCCGACCGAAACTACGTTTGCGGACAGCCTGCACGCGCGCAGCGTCGCGGAATTCTTCCTCGATGAGCTGCTGCGTAACGGCACGACCACGGCCATGGTGTTCTGCACCGTGCACCGCGGCTCGGTCGAGGAATTCTTTGAGGCGGCCACCGCTCGCCAGCTGCGCATGGTCGCCGGCAAGGTCCTCATGGACCGCAACTGCCCGCCGCAGCTGCGCGACACGCCGCAATCCGGCGAGCGCGATTCCCGGGAACTGATTGAGCGCTGGCAGAACCAGGGGCGCCTGAAATACGCGATCACGCCGCGATTCGCAGCCACCTCTTCGGAAGCGCAGCTGCAGAGTGCAGGCAGGCTGGCCCGCGAATTTCCCGAGTGCCTCATCCAGAGTCATCTGGCGGAAAATCGCGCCGAGGTCGCCTGGGTCAGGGAGCTCTTTCCGCAGGCGCGCAGCTACCTCGACGTCTACGACCACTATGGACTCGTGCGCGAGCGGGCGGTGTACGCACACTGCCTGCATCTGGATGCCGCCGATCGCGCCCGCATGGCGCAAGCCGGTGCGGCGGCGGCGTTCTGCCCGAGTTCCAATCTGCAGCTCGGCAGCGGACTCTTTGATCTTGCCGCCGCCGACGGGGCCGGCATGCGCTTCGCGATGGGCACGGACGTGGGTGCCGGCAGCAGTTTCAGTATGCTGCGCACCCTCGCGGCCGCGCACCAGGTTGCGCAGCTCTCGCAACAATCCCTCCCGGCGCTGCGCGCGTTCTATCTCGCAACTCTGGGCGGCGCGCGCGCGCTCGGGCTCGAGGGCAAGGTCGGGAGCCTTGCGGTCGGCAACGAGGCGGATTTCATCGTCCTGGATCTCAAGGCAACGCCGCTCATCGCGCGTCGCACCGCACAGGCAGGCAGCCTCGCCGAAAAGCTTTTGATTCTCATGATGCTGGGCGATGAGCGCGCGGTGTCGCAGACCTATATTCTTGGCCAGCTACAAGCTTCGGGAGTCGCCGCATGATGATCACCGCCCGCCCCTGGCCGCGCGCCTGCGCTGCGCTGCTTGCCGTCGCGACACTCATCGCCTTGGGTGCGCCGTCGGCGTGTCCCGCCGCCAGCGCTGACAGCACGACCCGGCGCAAGGTGATCATCGACCAGGACGCCTTCGGTCCCGCGGGCTCCAATCTGCAGGCGATTCTTATGCTTTTGCAGTCGAAGGATGTCGAGGTCCTGGGCATCACCATCCCGAGCGGCGACGGCTGGCGCGATGAGGAGGTGAGCCACACGCTGCGCCTGCTGGAGATCGCCCGGCGCACGGAGGTGCCGGTGTACCCCGGGGCCGTGTTCCCGCTCCTCAACACCCAGGCCAGGACGAAACGCTGGGAGGAACTGTACGGAGGACTCTTTTATAAGGGTTGCTGGACCGAGACCTGGCCGAGCGAGGGCGCCGTGCGGCGCACGCCCTACCACGCCGACCCGTATCTCGTGCCGGCGTCCCCGGCCGGTACGCCTGCGATCAAGGCGCAGCGCGAATACGCCGCCAACTTTCTCATCCGTGCTGTGCACGAGAATCCCGGCCGGGTCACCATCATCGCCGCGGGTCCCCTGACCAATCTCGCACTCGCCTCACGCCTGGATCCGCAGTTCGCCTCGCTCGCCAGGGAGCTGGTCTTCATGGGCGGCAGCTTCAACCCCATGCCCGCCGACAATCCCTTTGCAGCCGAGTACGTGAACGCGACGCGGCGTGAATTCAACATGCGGTTCGATCCGGAGGCGGCTTCCATCGTCCTGCACCAACCCTGGAAGAAAATCACCGAAGTACCCATCGATCCGACCACCCGCACTTTCTTCAAGCCGGAATTCATCCGCGATGTCGCCACCGGGCAGGCGCCTTTTGATAGTTATCTCGGGAAATTCGGCCAGTCGTACCCGATGTGGGATGAACTCGCGGTGGCGGTGTGGCTCGACCCCTCGATCATCAGCAGCTCGAAGAACCTGCTGGTGGACGTGGATACCAGCTTCACCGCCGGCTACGGCAGCACACTGAGCTGGGCCGAGGGCGAAGGTCCGGGCCTGGGCGAACGAACGGTGACCGTCGTGCTGGAAGCTGACGTACCGAAGCTCGAGCGGCTGGTGATTGGACTTCTGAAGGCGCCGACGCCGCCGCACTGACGCCGGCTCGAGCACTGTTCGCAGCCCGACGCGCGCTGAAAGTGTTGCGGAATCGCAACGTCTCGGGCAAATGCGGCACCGCACTTGAATCCTTGCGACACCCGGGCTCGCGAGCATCCGCCCTGAAGTCCCATGCGTGAGAGATCCAACGTTGTCCGTCGCGTAATTTCGCAAGACTTCTCGTTAACAATATTGTAAGAATCATTGCAGACAACAACGCATCGTGGCCACCAGGGGAGTTTCAGAATGAAGTTCTTACCGCTCATTGTCGCCGCCGCAACACTTGCGGCCGCCAGCAATCTCGCCGTTGCCCAGGACAAACCCGCCGCCGACGCGAGCGCGACGGCGTCCGAGGGCACGCTTGGAGAAGTCATCGTCACGGGTACGCGCCGTAAGGACCGTACCGTGACTGAATCGTCAGCGCCGATCGATGTGCTGAGCGGCTCCGATCTCTCAGTTCAGTCCACCGGCAACATGCTCGATACGCTGTCGAACATGGTGCCTTCGTTCGTAGTCGGACAAAACTCCATATCTGATGCATCGAGCTTTGTGCGTTCACCGTCGCTGCGCGGGCTGCCCGCGGACGAAATGCTGGTGATGTTGAACGGCAAGCGCATGAACCGTTCCGCACTGGTGCAGGTCTTTCAGGGCGGCGAGACGGAACTGGCGTTCGGATCGCAGGGACCGGATCTCGCGTCGATTCCCGCCATTTCCATCAAGTCACTGGAAATCCTGCGCGACGGCGCTTCGGCGCAGTACGGCTCGGACGCGATTGCGGGCGTTCTCAATTACCAGTTCCGCGACAATTCGGCCGGCATCGAGGTAACCGGCCGCTACGGCCAATACTTTCCCGGCCACGGTTTCAAGCGCGATGGGGACGATGGGCAGATTGCCGCGAACATCGGGCTGCCGCTGGGCGGCCAGGGGTTCGTGAACCTGAGCGTGGAGTGGGACAAGAACCAGCAGACCAACCGCGGCGTGACGCGCCCGGCCGCATTATCGTTCGCCGAGAACTTCCCGAACCTCGCACAGGATTTGCCACACTACCCCGGACCAGTTCAGGAGTGGGGCACGCCGCCGTCCGACAGCGTCAAGGCGGTGCTGAATGGCGGACTCAAGGTCGACAACGGCGACGAGCTCTATTTCTTCGCGAACTACGCCAATATCCAGACCAACGAGAGCTTCAACTTCCGCAATCCGCTCACCACGACCGATACCAGCGGCGTGACCTGGGGAAATCACCCGGCGTTCAACAATATCTACCTGACTCGCTGCGACCCCACCACGATGACGGGTTGCCCCCTCGGCGGGTTCGTGCAGGACGCCAACACATTCAACTTCAACAGCGTCTATCCGGGGGGCTTTACCCCACGGTTCTACGGCACTACGTTGGAGTTCTTCGGCGCCCTGGGCTACAAGGGCACGACCGCCGGCGGTCTTTCGTACGATTTTTCCGGCACGACCGCGCAGAACTCGCTCGCCGTCTCGTTGAAGAGCTCGATCAACCCGTCGCTGGGCCCCCAGTCGCCCGAGAACTTCAACGACGGCAAGTTCGTGCAACGGGAAACGAATTTCAACGTTGACGTGAGTTACCCGTGGACGGTGTCCGGCCTCGCGAGCCCGATCTCCGTCGCGGGCGGCCTGGAATGGCGCGACGAGGTCTACCAGCAGCTCCTGGGTGACCCAGCGTCATACGCTGTCGGCCCCTACGCTTTCCAGCCCCTGTACACCTGCGCCGGGACCGCCTGTACGCCAGCGATGTCCGGTGGCAACCAGATCATCGCAAGCCAGTCGTCGTCGTCCAACGGCTACGGCGGCATCAGCACCTCGATCGACGCCGGACAGGTCAGCTACGCAGCCTATGTGGACCTCGAGGCGGACGTGCTCAAGAACCTGACCCTGGGTATCGCCGGTCGCTACGAGGACTACGCCTCGTTCGGCTCAACGACACTGGGCAAACTGCAGGCGCGCTGGAAAGCCACGGACTGGCTGGCGCTTCGTAGCACGGTGAGCACGGGATTCCATGCTCCGACGCCGGGACAGTCCAACGTCGAAACGCTGAGCACGACGTTTGCCCCCGGAACGGCCGCGGCCCAGATCCAGATCGGCACGTTCCCGGTCACCAGCTCGATCGCCAAGCACTTCGGCGCGACGGCGCTCCGGCCCGAGGAATCAACTAACTTCAGCGGCGGCGTCGTGCTGACGCCCGCGCAGGATTTACTGCTGACCCTGGACTACTACAACATCAAGGTCCGCCATCGCATTGGGATCTCGACGCCCGTCAACGTCACGCAAGCCGATATCAACGCGGTACCCGACCTTGCGTCCGTGGGCGCCGGCGGCTCGGTCCAGTACTTCACCAACGGCTTCAACACCACGACGCAGGGTGTGGACCTGGTGGGGACGTACCTGTTCCACATGGGTGCCGGGACCCTGGCCACAACCCTCGCATACAACTACAACAAAACCGGTGTTAACTCGGTCGTCTGCCCGACACCGACTACGTGCGTCATCGGAGCGGCGCGAATCCTCGACATCCAGCACTACGCGCCGAACAACCGCGTGAACCTGAACCTGGACTACCACCTGGACAAGCTCATCGTGTCGCTGCATGAGAACTACTACGGCACCTACCGGGATGAGAACGACTATGCCGGCCAGTTGTTTTCGTCGAAGATGACCACCGATCTGGATGTGTCCTACGAAGTGTTGAAGAACCTGACGGTAGCGATCGGCGGGCGCAACATCTTAAACGCCTACCCCGACAGAATCGCCAACAGCGCCGCCAACACGGTCTTCCCGCAGAACGGGGGATTGGTCGACGGCGAGGTGTATCCGCGCACCGGCGGTCCGTTCGGCTACAACGGTGCGTTCTGGTACCTGCGGGTCGACGCGAAGTTCTAGGATCGAAAATCGCTGACTCCCGCTGCAGGCCAAGCGCCTGCAGCGGGAGTGGCGCCGGTGCCGTGGTGGATTACACGTTGCGACTTGCGGTCCTGGACGACGTGCCGGCAATTCGTGAGCTGATCGCGCGATCAGCTCACGGGATCAGCGCCGCGGACTACACGCGCGCGCAGGTCGAAGCCGCCCTGCAGGGGGCTTTCGGCGTCGATACCGCGCTCATTCGCGATGCGACACTCTTTGTCGCGGAAACACGCGCACGCGAACTGGTCGCGTGCGGGGGCTGGGGACGGCGGCGAACCTTATTCGGCAGCGACTCCCGGGCCGAACGGGATGAGACTCTGCTCGATCCACAATCGGAAGCTGCCAGGATCAGGGCGTTCTTCGTGGACCCGGCGTATGGGCGTCACGGGATCGGGCGAGCGCTGCTCATGCGCTGCGAGGCAGATGCACTGCGAGCCGGATTCACGGCACTGGAGACGATGGCAACGCTTCCAGGCATGCGCCTCTACAGTCAATGCGGCTATGTCCCGCAGCCGGCGATCGAGCATCCGCTGCCGGGCGGGCTCGCCATCCGCTTCATACCGATGCGCAAGAACCTGCGACCCGCGCCGTAAGCAATCCTACTGGCCCGCGAGCTCCACGCTGCGCGGCGCCGCCAGCCCGCCGTAGCGCGCATCGAGCGCACCGAGCAGCCGCGTCGCGGTTGCGGGATCACCGCGCGTGAAGGCCTCTTCGACCAACGCCAGCTGGGTTCTCAGCTCCGCTGCAATGCGCTGCCGGCATTCGGCGAGCTTGTCCGCGGGGCCGCGGGCGGGCTTGAGCAATGAATCCAGAGCCCGGCTGAAGGCTGAAGCATCCGCCGGCTCATGTCCCTTGCGCAGCTCAGACACGGTATCCACGTCGAACACGCACCATTTCTCCAGCGACTGACGGCTGTGCATGTCATCAACCAGATGCGCATCGTCACGTTCGCCGCTCACATACACAAGGCGCGTCGAGTCCTGAAATTTAAGGAAGAGTTCCGCGGGCGGAAGCGGCAGTTCCGCGCTGCCGATCGGATCACTGCCAGCGTTGAGCAACGCGCCGCGAAAGACATCCGGATATCCGAGCGCCAGACGCAGGGCGACTCGTGAGCCACCGGAGAACCCCCCGACATAGACGCGCTGTGGATCGACGGCGTATTGCGCCATCACGCTCACTGCCGCGAGCAGGGCCAAAGGTTCACGCCGATCCATGGCGTTGGCGTCGTTGCCGGATCCGGCGGCAGTTACCAGGATCATGTTGTGCTGATCCAGTGCCGTGATCCATTGCGACGGCACTCGCGCGTCGGGCCAGGGAGGCACAAAGACCAGCAGCGAGTAGCGCTGCGCCGGTGCATGGGGCCGCACCGGCACATAGGTGGCGAACCGCTCGCCTGCGAGATTGATCGGCTGTCCACTCAGCGTCTTCCCCGCGCGCGCCGCTTCCTGGGTAATCCGCAGCGCGGTCAGCGGGCTGGACAGGCGTCGCAGCAGCTCAGCGCCGCTTGAGAGCGGCGAGTATTCGCTGAACACCACGCCGGTTGTAGTGCCGGTGGCGGCGGTTTGTGTATACGCAGGCGGCGCCAGCAATGCGGCTATTGCGGCGCCCAGCACGAGTGCGCGCGGGGGTGCAACCACGCCGTCAACCGTTGCGGAACAGGAAACTGTAGGCGTTGAGGGCAGGCACGCCACCGAGATGGGCGTACAGCACCCTGGAGCCGCGCGGAAACTCCCCGAGTCGAACCATGTCGATCATCCCGTGCATGGACTTGCCCTCATAGACGGGGTCTGTCAGCACGCCTTCCTGGCGCGCGCACAGGCGGATGGCTTCCAGCGTGCCGTCGTTGGGCAGGCCATAGGCAGGCCCGCCGAAGCGAGCGTCGAGCACCACGTCCTGGTCGGTGATCTCGCGGCCCAGCTCGACCAGTTTGGCCGTGTTCTGTGCGATCCGCAGAATCTGCGCTTTGGTCTTGGCGGGCGCCGCGGAAGCGTCGATGCCGATCACCCGCGCGGCGCGACCGTCGGCCGCGAAGCCCACCACCATCCCGGCCTGGGTGCTGCCGGTGACCGAGCAGACCACGATATAGTCGAATTTGAAACCGAGCTCGGCCTCCTGCGCCCGTACTTCCTCAGCAAACCCAACGAAGCCCAAGCCACCCAGCGGATGCTCCGAGCACCCGGCCGGAATTGGAAACGGCTTGCCGCCCGCTTTGCGAACATCCTCCATGGCCCGCTCCCAGCTCGGACGGATACCGATGTCGAAGCCAGCAGCATCCAGGCGCACGTCGGCGCCCAGGATGCGCGACATCTGTATGTTGCCCACGCGGTCATACACCGCGTCGGAGTAGTTGACCCAGTTCTCCTGCACCAGCACGCACTTCATTCCCAGGTGCGCCGCCACTGCCGCAACCTGGCGCGTCTGGTTGGACTGGATGCCGCCAATCGACACCAGCGTGTCGCAACCCTGCGCCAGCGCCTGAGGGATAAGATACTCGAGCTTGCGCGTCTTGTTGCCGCCGAACGCGAGACCACTGTTACAGTCCTCACGTTTGGCATAGAGCTCGACCTTGCCGCCCAGATGCGCGCTCAGCCGCGGCAAGGGTTGGATCGGTGATGGACCAAAGGTGAGTGGATGGCGGGGAAAGCGCTGCAGGTTCATGGTGGCTACTCTCGATCTTTACTCGCCGTACGGGACCCAGATGTTCTTGACCTGGTACGCGTGCTCCAGGTACCAGCGTCCTGCGGCACCCGGCCCGCTGAAAAAGTCGATCTCGCGCCCCTCGTTGGTCCAGGTCTGCTTGAGGTTGCCTACCGAGAGACGCTTGGTCATGGCGCACAGCTCGTGGCTCCCGTGGCACCACAGCGCATCCACGTCGTCATGCTCGGCGAGCACTTTCGCCAAGTCAGCGGGGCGGCCGCTCACCATGTTGATGACACCGGCAGGCACATCACTGGTGTCGAATACCTGGTAGAGATCCCCCGCGATCAGCGGATACGCTTCCGAAGGGACGGCTACGACCGTATTGCCGGCTGCGACCAGTGGCGCCACCAGCGACAGGAATCCGAGGAGCGGCGCGTGTTCCGGACAAATTACCCCGACCGTGCCGAGCGCTTCGTTCATCGCCATGGCGATATGGCGGCCGGGCGGGGAATGCACTACACCCTCGAATTTATCGGCCCAGGCGGCATAGGTGAACAGCCGCTCGATGCCAAGCTTCACTTCCGCGGCCGCCTGCTTCGCGCCGACCGCCAGCGCCAGCCGCGCGGCAATGTCCTTGGCCTTGTGGGAGAGATTCTCGGCGGCGTAGTAGAGGATCTGCGCGCGGTTATGAGTGCTCGTCGTGGCCCACTTTTCGGCGCGCCGCGCCGCCTCGACCGCGTTGCGGATGTCCTTGCGATTGCCGAGCGGCGCCTCCCCGAGCAGCACGCCCTTCAGGCTGCGGCACTCGAAGCTGTAGCCCGAATCCGGGCGCACCTGCTTGCCGCCGATGTACTGTTTGACCGTGCGGTCGATTCCGGCGCTGGGCGTCGGGGTCGCGTCCTTGCCCTCCGCCCTGCCGCGCCGTTTCATCGCGCTGGCGCGCAGCGATGGCGCCTTGCGAAACCAGACGGGCTCCAGGTACTCGCGCATCCCTTCCCCGCCGCCTTCGCGGCCAAAGCCGCTTTCGCGGTAACCCCCAAAGCCGCAGGCAGCATCGAACAGGTTGGTACTGTTCACCCACACGACACCTGCCTTGATGCCGGCGGCCACTTGGAGCGCGAGGTTGATACTCTCGCTCCACACGCTGGCGGCAAGGCCGTAGACGGTGTTGTTGGCGAGCTCGACGGCTTCACCCGGGGTCCTGAAAGTCATCGCCGCGAGCACCGGCCCGAAAATTTCCTGCTGCGCGAGCACCGAGGTCGGATGGACATGGGTGAAGAGCGTCGGCGGGTAGTAAAGCCCCTGTGCCGGCATCGGCAGCTGCGGCTGCCAGCACGCGGCACCCTCCGCGACGCCCTGCGCCACGAGGCTTTGGATGCGCTGCAACTGCACCGGCGCCACGATGGCGCCGATGTCGGTCGCCTTGTCGAGCGGCGCTCCGACCCGCAGCTTCGCCATCCTCGCTTTCAGCTTGTGCGTCAGGCGTTCAGCGATGCTCTCCTGCATCAGGAGGCGCGAGCCTGCGCAGCACACCTGTCCCTGGTTGAGCCAGATCCCATCGACCAGCCCCTCCACGGCGCTGTCCAGATCCGCATCCTCAAACACCACGAAGGGGGATTTGCCCCCGAGCTCCAGCGACAGTTTCTTGTGCGAGTCTGCGGTCGCCCGGCGAATCGCGCGTCCGACTTCTGTTGAGCCGGTAAAGGCGATCTTGTTCACGCCCGGATGCACCACCAGGGCGTCCCCGGTGGTGCCGTCGCCGGTGACAATGTTCACGACCCCAGGCGGGAGCCCGACCTCATTGCACAGTTCCGCGAAAGCCAGCGCGGTGAGCGGGGTGAATTCCGCGGGTTTCAACACCACGGTGTTGCCGGCGGCGAGCGCGGGCGCAATCTTCCACGCCAGCATCAGCAGCGGAAAATTCCACGGGATGATCTGGCCGACGACGCCGCACGCCTGGTAGCCCGGAAACTCCTGCGCCACCAGCTGCGCCCAGCCGGCGTGATAATAAAAGTGCCGCGCCACCAGCGGAATATCGATGTCGCGGCTTTCCCGGATCGGCTTGCCGTTGTCGAGGGTCTCGAGTACCGCCAGGCGCCGTGAGTGCTTCTGCACCTGGCGCGCGAGCGCGTACAGAAACCGGGCGCGCAGGTGGGGGGAAAGCGCCTGCCAGGGCCGCAGCGCCGCACGCGCCGCCTTGACCGCCGCATCTACGTCCTTGAGTCCGCCTTGCGCTACATCCGCGATCTTCTCGCCCGTAGCGGGGTCGCGACTCTCAAAGTACTTGCCGTCCGCGGGTGCGTGCCAGCGACCCCCGATGAAATGCCTGAAGCGGCGTTTGTGCTCATCCAGCCACGTCAGTGTCGCGGCCGGATCTTCCGGTGCCGGTCCGTAGTCGAGTGCGTGAAATTTCTCGGCGAGCGTCGTGTTGGGCATAGATCAGACCAGCGGCTGACGATAGGCGGCGGCGTAGCGCCCGCTGCCATGAAAGGACAGTTGCCGCTCGATGTCGCTGAGCATGCTGCTCGCGCCGAGCCGGAACAGGTGCGGCGTGAGCCACACGGGGCCGAGCTCTTCTTTCATGAGCGTCAACCAGTCGAGCGACTGCTTCGCGGTACGGATACCGCCCGCGGGTTTAAAGCCAACCGTGGTGCCGGTGCGTTCGGCGTACTCGCGTATGGCACGCGTCATCGTAAGGCCCACTGGGAGTGTGGCATTGACCGATTCCTTGCCGGTGGAGGTCTTGATGAAATCCGCGCCCGCCATCATCGCGACCAGGCTTGCCCGGCCGACGTTGCGCAGCGTCGCCAGATCCCCGGTGCCGAGGATCACCTTGCAGTGCGCCCCGGCACACGCCGCCTTGAAAGCCCGGACCTCCTCGTACAGGCGCTGCCATTCAGCGCCGAACACATGCGCGCGGGTCACGACGACATCGATTTCCTGGGCGCCGGCTGCCACCGAGCTGCGCACTTCCGCCAGACGCTCCTCGAAGGCGTTCAGTCCCGCCGGGAATCCGGTGGAAACGGCGGCGACCTTGATGTCGGTTCCTTCCAGCGCACGCCGGGCTGTTGCCACGAAGAGGTGATACACGCACACCGCCGCCACCTGCACCGGCAGCTCCCCGATCTTGAGGTGCGCTTTCACCTCCTCGGTCAGGGGACTGCGCGCCTTGGCGCACAGGCGTCGTACGCGCTCATGCGTGTCGTCCCCGGACAGGGTCGTCAGGTCCATGCAGGTGATGGCTTTCAGAAGCCACGCAATCTGCCAGTCCTTCTTCACCGTACGTCGCGTGACGAGGGTGGCGGCACGGCGCTCCACGGCGCTGGTGTTGACCCGCACCTCATCGACCCACTCAAGGTTGAGTGGCACGCCCGCATTGGGCGTCGCTTGCGTTACCTGCAACCCAACGCTGCGCTCGGGAGCGTCGCGGCGCGCCTGCACTGATCTGCCCACGCGCCCAGGCCTACAACGTACGGGCCAGCACGATGAGCACCAGTCCGCTCAGGAAACAGGCGAACATCGCCGTCAGCAGTTTCGGCGTGCCGGCCGGGGCCGTGCGGAACTCCTTCCAGATGAACACACCCCAGAAGGCCGCGACCATGGTTGCGCCCTGGCCCAGGCCATAGGAGATCGCGAAGCCCGCGCGACCCGAGGCGATGAGATTCAGCGACATGCCGACGCCCCAGATCACGCCGCCGAGCATGCCCGTGAGGTGCGTGTTGAAGCCGACCTTGAAGTAATCCGCGAAGCCCACCGGGGCGCCGACCAAGGGTTTTCTCATGGCAAACGTGTTCCAGATGAAACTGCTGAGGAACACACCCACCGCGAATACAAACACCGCCGCGTACGGTCCCATCTTGCCGGCTTCCGCGTGCACCGGATCCGCATACATCGCCGCGGCGACGAAGCGGTAAAACATGCCCATGAAAATCCCGCAGGCCACCGAGAGCACGAGCCCCTTGGTGCTGACTCCCGTCGCCTTGCCGGTCAGACGCCGGTACGCGACCGCGTCAAGCACGATGGCGAGCGTGACCAGCGCCACCCCGCCGGCGAGCAGCGCGCCGTTACCCACCGGGGCGGCGAGGTAGTTCACGACCACACCGATCAGCAGCGCGAGCCCGATGCCCACCGGAAAGGCCACGGCCATGCCGGCGATCTCGATGGCCGCGACCAGGAGGATATTGGCGAGATTGAAAATCGCCCCGCCGATCAGCGCCGAGCCGATGCTCGCGCCAGAGGCCTGCGACAGGTCGGGCAGGAAGGAACGGCCCTCAGCGCCCGCGCTGCCGAGCGTGAGCCCCAGCACCAGGGTGAGGAGCAGCACCCCCAGGGTGTAATCCCAGTAGAACAGCTCGAAGCGCCAGTCCTTGTCAGCGAGCTTGCGGGTGTTGGCCCACGAACCCCAGCAGAACATGGTGATCACACACAAAACGACGGCCAGGGAATAGCTATGCACGACGAACATGAGGTGGATCCTGTCGGGTTGCCTTCGGTTGAGTACGCCGGCTCGCTACCGGGATTCGCTGCGCCGCCGCGCCCATTGCGCTTCAAAGTCGGCACGCTTCGGGAAGGATTTCTGCGTCCCCACTCCGGTGGTGGACAGGGCGGCATAGAGATTGGCGCGCGCGATGGCGTCCGGCTCGGAGAGGCCCTCGGCGAGGAACACCGCGAGGCTGCCGATGAAGGCATCCCCGGCCCCGCTGGTGTCGACGGCCGTGACGGGAAACGCCGGCACGTGGGTACTCCCTGTGGCACCGGCCACGAGCGCGCCGCGCGCGCCGAGGGTGAGTACCACGCGCTGAAACCCCTTGGCGAGCAGCCCCGCGGCACAAAGCGACGCCTCTTCAGGGGTGCGGACCGGCTGGCCGGTAATGAGCTCCGCCTCGGTCTCATTGGGAATGAAGTAGTCAGCAGCGATGAGGTTCTCAAGTTCCGCCGGAATCGCCGGCGCCGGGTTGACGATGCAACGGATCTTGTTGGCACGCGCAAAGCGCACCGTGTAGTAGATGGTCTCGAGCGGGATCTCGAACTGCAGGATGATCGTGTCCACGCGCCGCAGCGCATCCGCAGCTGCGTCCACGTCCGCCGGGGTGAGGCGATCATTCGCGCCCTTCACGACGATGATGCGATTCTGGCCGTTCGGCTCGACGAAAATCGGCGCCACCCCGGTCGATACGCCCTCGATGATCTGCACGTGCGTGGTATCGATCCCGAAGGAGGCGAAATTGCGGATGGTTGCCTCGCCGAAAAGATCGCTGCCGACTTTCGCTACCATCAGCACTTGCGCGCCGCACAGCCGCGCCGCCACCGCCTGGTTGGCACCCTTGCCGCCGAATCCCAGGTCGAAGCTCTTGCCAAACAGGGTTTCACCGGGCCGCGGAAACACGTCGGTGAAGGTCGTGAGGTCCGTATTGGCGCTGCCGACGACGGCGATTCGCGCTGCATTGGCCATGGGCTAGTTCCTCCTGACTGAGTCACGCTCGACGAGCGTCACGTCAAAAATCGTGCGCCCGCTGGCGATCTTCTCACCTGACATGCGGGCTTGCATCAACTGCACCGCCTTGGCGCCGATGGCGCCGACGGGTTGCGCGATCGTCGTGAGGCGCGGTGTCACCACGTCGGTCCAGCGGATGTTGTCAAAACCCGTGATGGAAACGTCCTCGGGCACCCGTATGCCACTCTCGACAAGACAGCGCATGGCGCTGATGGCGATCAGGTCGTTGCCCGCGACGATGAGCGTCGCCTTGCCGCGCCGCTTGAGCGCTTTGAGCGCCTCGGCGTTGAGGATGCCGTCAAAACCGACGCTCACCTCCCACGCGACCGTGATGTCGCGCGGAAAGGCTTCTACGAAGCCGTCGCGCCGCTGCCGGGCGCTGGCCAGGTTCTGCGGACCGGACAGGAGGCCCACGCAACGGTGTCCCATCCGCAGGGCATAGTCCGCCAGCAGGCGCCCTCCCATCAGATAGTCCGAGTGGACCACCGGAAATCCCGGACGTGGGCGGTCGATCAGGACGACCGGCGGGGTTGCATCGTGCAGGTAAGGCGGCAACCGCGGCCCGACCGGGCACCAGATGATCCCATCTACCGCGTGCTGCATGAGGAGCGCAAAGCCATCCGCTTCCCCTTCGGCCCTGCCCTGGCTGTCGACCAGACACACGAGGAGACCGAGATTGCGGGCTGTGTTCTCAACGGCTTGCGCGAGTTCTGGAAAAAATGGATTAGTCAGGTCCGGGAGCACGAGCCCGATCGCGCGTGTGCGTCCGGTACGCATGGCCTGGGCTGCGCGGTTGGGCTGGTAGCCGAGTCTTTTGGCGGCACGCAACACTTTGTGCCGGATCACGCGCCCGACGTTCGGCCGCCCGTTGAGCACGTTGGACACCGTGGCGACCGACACGCCAACGGCTGCCGCTATGTCCTTGACCGTCGTCATGTGCCGCCTGGTGACGCTCACGTCCCTTTACAGGAAGCGCAGGCGTGGTGTAACTTTTTCCCCCTGCCTCTAGTGTAACGTTTTACTAATCCGAGACAACGATCCCGCACAGGTCCGCTCCGACAGAAACAATCAGTACGCCGGGGCGGCACTTGTATCGCGCCGGCAACAGGGGAGAAGGCGATGAACGACACCCGCTCGGGCTCATTGGTATTGCTGCGCCGCGCCAGGTTTCACCGACTGCTCTGGGCTGCCGTGCCCACTGCACTGCTCACCGCTGCGGCGCTGTGCGTCGTTCCCTCAGCCAGCCTCGCTGCGGACACCCCGAGCGCGGCTCCCGCGGACTCCGACTCGCTCGCGGAGGTGATCGTCACCGCGACGCGCAAGTCAGAGAGGCTCCTTGATATTCCGGTGTCAGCTTCCGCGCTGAGCGGCCCGACACTTGATGTCCTCGGCACCGGCGGCCAGGACATCCGCCAGCTGGCCTTCGCGGTGCCGAGCCTGAACATCGAGTCGTCCAACGGCCGCACCTTTCCGCGTATCTACATACGCGGTTACGGCAACACCGATTTCACCTTGTTCGCATCGCAGCCTGTGTCCCTGATCATGGACGACATCGTCCAGGAGAATGCCTCCCTCAAGGGATTCCCGATCTTCGACCAGGCCGATGTTGAAGTGCTGCGCGGGCCTCAGGGCACCCTGTTCGGGCGCAACACTCCGGCGGGCGTCGTGAAGCTTGAGTCAGCCCGACCGGTGCTCGGCGAGACGTCAGGTTCTGCCAGCATATCCGACGGCACTTACAACACCATCGACCTGGACGGCGTGTTGAACGCGCCGATCTCAGACACCATGGCTTTCCGCGGCTCGATCCAGGGGCAGCATCGTGACAACTGGGTGAACGCGCCCATGAATCCGCTCGGCAACCAGCACCTGGAGGGTTACGACGACTGGGCCACGCGGTTGCAGCTTCTCGTCAAGGCAAGCGACACCTTCACCGCCCTCGTCAATGTGCATGCCCGCGTGCTGGATGGTTCGGCGCGCCTGTTCCGCGCCAACATCATCGCGGCGGGAACGGATAACCTGGTCCCGGGATTCAATCCGGCCTCCATTTTCACTGACGGCCGCAACAAGCAGTCTTACACGAGCATCGGTAGCAATCTGCACCTGACCTGGAACACTCCGGATTTCACTTACCAGTCGATCACCGGCTATGAGTCGATCGACCACTACTTCACCCAGGGGGATATAGACGGCGGATACGGGGCCGGGGTTTTCGCCGGTGCGGGGGCAACCTCCGGACCAGGATTCATTCCGTTCGCCGTCGAAACCGCCGAGGGCATCAAGAGCCACTACCAGCTGACCCAGGAGTTCCGCGCCGTCTCGGCCCAGGCCGGGCCGTTACAGGGGCAGGCAGGTCTGTTCTTCTTCTACGAGGATACCGAGGCGTTCAACAGCGACTACGACCTTACCGGCCAAACACTCAACGACACGACGCTCTCACACCAAAAAAACGACGCCGAAGCGCTATTCGGATCACTCGAGTACAGCTTCTCTCCCGCCTTCAAGCTGCGGGGCGGGCTGCGCTTCACGTTGGATCACAAGACCTTCGACGTACCGTTCATATCTTCGTCCCTGCCGCAGCTGCCGGCGGCATTCGCGAGCGCCAGCGCGACGGCGCGGCGCTTAAGCTGGGACCTGAGTCCGACTTACGCGCTGGCCCCGGACGTCAACTTGTATGCGCGCGTGGCCACAAGCTTCCGGGCGCCGAGCTTCGGAGCACCCTCAGCGCCCGCTAACGGCAATAAAGGCCTGCCGGTGCAGGTTGCGCGCTCCGAGGACAATATTTCCTACGAGACCGGCATCAAGGCCAACATGCTCGATCATCGGGCGTCGATTGCTTTCGACATCTACTACTACAACGTCAGCAACCAGCAGCTCACCGTAGTAGGCGGCCAAGGGAACAACGTCGGACTGGTCAACGCCAAGAACACGATCGGCAAAGGCGCGGAACTTGACTTCGAGATCCGCCCAATCCCAGCCCTCACCATCTCTCTGAGCGGCGCGTACAACTACACACGCATCGATGACCCGACGCTGTCCGTGGCGCCCTGCTTCAACTGGGGCCCGGGAGCTGCGTGCACCGAGCTCAGTCCGCCAGGTTCAGGTGGCGGCGTTCTGATCAACGGTGATCCGCTGCCGCAGGCGCCGAAATACACCGGCGACTTCTCCTTGCGTTATGGCGTGCCGATGGGCGTCAATGGCGAGCTTTATTTCTACACCGACATGTCCTACCGCAGCGAAATGAACTTCTTCCTCGATCGGGAGAAAGAGTTCACCGGCCAGTCTCTCTACCAGCTGGGAGCACGCCTGGGCTATAGCTGGGACGCCAGGAAATACGAGGTCGCGGCCTTCTGCCGCAACTGCAGCAACGAGGTTCGCGTCATCGGCGGCATCAACTTCGAAAACTTCACCGGCATGATCAACGATCCGCGCATCTGGGGTGCGCAGTTCAGCATGAAGTTCTGATCACCGGCATGCTGCAACGCCTCTTTGATCTCAGAGGCCATGGAACCACGGTTCGCACGGAGGTGGTCGCGGGGCTGACCACCTTCCTGACGATGGCCTACATCGTCGTGGTGAACCCGGCGGTGCTCGGCGCCGCCGGCATGCCGGTCGCCGGCGTCGCGGTGGCGACCTGCCTGGCGGCCGGATTCGGCAGCATTCTCATGGGTCTGCTGTCGAACTACCCGCTTGCGCTTGCGCCCGGCATGGGCCTCAACGCCTACTTCACCTACACCGTGGTGAAGGGCATGGGCCTGCCGTGGCAGACGGCGCTCGGCTGTGTGTTCATTTCCGGAGTGGCGTTCCTGCTGCTGACGGTTGCCGGCGTGCGGCGGCTGATCGTCAGCGCCGTGCCGCGCTCGCTGTTCGCGGCGGTCGCCGGGGGCATCGGGCTTTTCATCGCGTTCGTCGGGCTGGCGGATGCCGGCATCGTTGTCGCGAAGCCAGGCACCATGGTGGGTCTGGGCAGTCTCACGGCACCCACCGCAGCGCTCGCCCTCCTCGGCATGCTGGTCATTGCCGGATTGCAGGCTCGCGGGCTGAAGGGTGCGATGCTCTTCGGCATTCTGATCACGGCGGCGATTGCCTGGATTTCAGGAGTTGCACACTTCGCTCCCGGCGCCTACAGCCTGGGCGACCTGTCCTCGACCGCGTTCAAGCTCGACGTGCGCTCCGCGCTGAATCTCAAGAGCGGCCTCGGCCTGTCGCTCATCGAAATCATTTTTGTATTCCTGTTTGTGGATCTGTTCGACAACATCGGCACGCTGGTGGCGGTTACCAAGCGGGCTGGCCTCATCGCGCCCGATGGCTCCATTCCGCGCCTCAACCGCATCCTCATCGCCGACTCCACCGCGATGCTGGTGGGTGCGGTGGCCGGCACCAGCCCCGTGACGAGCTACATTGAGAGCGCGGCGGGCGTCGCAGCCGGCGGCCGCACCGGCCTCACCGCGGTCGTGGTGGGGATCCTGTTCCTGTGCACGCTGTTCTTCGCCCCGCTGGTGCAGGCGATTCCGACCGCCGCCACGGCGCCCGCCCTGGTGCTGGTCGGCGCCATGATGATGGGAGCGCTTGCGGAGGTTGACTGGACGGATCCGGCGGCTGCGATTCCCGCCTTCCTCACCGTAATCATGGTGCCGCTCACCTACTCGATCGCCAACGGCCTTGCCTTCGGTATCACCAGCCACGCCGTGCTGAAACTCATCAAGGGTCAGGCGCACCCCAGGGACTGGCTGGTATACGTGCTCGCGGCGCTATGTATCGCCCGCTTTGTGTACCTAGCTTGAGATGCGCGCCGGGCGGGCGGTCATCGCGCTGACGAGCTTGTATGCCGCTCCAGATACAGGGTCCCGATGTCATTCAGCATGACTTCGGGCTGCAGGTAGGCGAGCGAGTAGATTTCCCGGACCTGCCCGCGAGGGTCGATGAGAAACACCTTGAGCATGTGGTGCAGCGCGCGGCTCGCTCGTCCCTGCGCGTCCACATCCACACTGACGTCCTGGCCGAAGTCATCGAGCACCGGTAGCAAGGCTGGCACGGAGCGCGCCGTGATAAATCGCCACTCGAATCCGGAGTCGCCGGTTACATCCTGCGCATATCGTGCCAGGACATTCGGTGTGTCGGTGGTGGGATCACAACTGATGGCCACGAAGCGAACCTCGCGGGCCAGCGCGCCCTCCCGCAGGATGCGATCGCGCAGCATACCCAGCGTCTCGCGCGCAAAAGGGCACCCGAGGGGGTCCACGCAGTAGGAGTAAAAGAACGTCAGCAGCGTGATCTTGCCGCGGGTCAAGGCACGCAATTGAACCGGGTGACCGTGCTCATCAAGCAAGGTCGCATCCTGGACCGGCTGAATCGCCTGCAACTGATAGGTGCCCGCCTGCAACGGCGTGAACTCCAGCCGCGGCGCCGCGGCCGGCCCCGCGTCGACGGCTGCCTGCGCGCCCGCACACGCCAACAGGCAAACCGCCACGGACCCCAGGGCTCGCCGCATTGCCGTTCTGCTATCGGACCAGTGCTGCGAGCGTGCGCGACTGGTTGGCCTTCGCCGTGAATTTCATGTGATGCGGCCGTCCCAGATGCTCCTTGGTAAAGTCAACTTCAAAGGCTGGCGTGAGCGTGTGGCCGTCCCAGTTGAAGGCGCGCAGGAACTGCTCATTGTCAGCGCCCTTCTTGTCCCAGTGCGCCAGCAGGCTCGAGGTCGTGTACACCCGCTTGCCATCCCAGCTCTGCGAAATCATGTTGACCTGGGTGCCGATCTTCTTGTGGTAGGTTTCCTTGGGGTGCTCCGGATCGGTGAGATCGAAGTAGTGCGTAGTGCCATCCATGAAGGTGTTGACCCACAGGCCCTTGCCGTCGGCGGCAATGGAGATATCAACGGGCAATGGAACCTGCGCCGGATTGCCGATCGTTGCGACCTCGCTGGCGCCCCAGCTGCCGCCCTCGCCTTGGCGGATGAGCCACAGCTTCGACGTCAATGCCGTCGCCGTGATCGCCCAGTTCTGACCCGGCGCGAGCGACCAGCGGATCTCCAGCGGCGCCCCCGGCACGCTCAGCACCTGAGTGGGCTGCATCGACTTCAGGTTCCACACGACCATGGTGCCGCCGAAGTGCTTCATCGCCTCGGGATCCTTGATCACATCCCCAAGCTCGCGCATGTAATTCTGCCAACCGGCAAAACTCGATGTCAGCAGCACATTCTTGGCGGGATTGACCGCCACGTCATAGCCGTAGCCGTCACCCTTCACGCCGCCGATCGTTGCGGTGGGCATGTCATAGCGGGTGACCAGCGAGCCTTTGTTGTTGTAGAGCGCCATCCCGGTGACACCGCCCTTGTCCGCTGTGTTGGACAGGTTGCCGATCAACATGCGACCGGGCAACGCATAAAAGGTATGCGGGCCGACGAATCTGGTCTTCGCGGGTAAGTCCGCGATGGTGCGAATCAACTTCGGTTTGGATGGATCCGTGCCGACGTCGAAGACATAAATCCTGCTGTCGTCCAGTCCGCCCGCCCAAAGATACTTGCGATCATCGGTAAACCCCATGTGATGCGCCTCGCCGCGCCTACCGACGGATTTGCTGTCAACAACCTTCCCGTAGTTCTTCGACGCCGGATTCGCGTCGATGGTGACCAGTTTGTCGGACCCGTCACCCAGACCCTCTACACCGAGGGTCCAGACATGAACGAAATCCTCCTGGCCCTTGATGAGGCTGCTGATGTACGGCGAGTTACAGGTTTCATCCGCAAAGGCGCTCGGCAGCGCCATGCCGAAACACACCAACACGCTCGCCAGGACCACTGCGCGCTGCGATGACTGCCGCATATGCTTACCCTCGCTTTCAGGTGGCGGATGCCGATCGGACTCTACTCCCCGCGGCTGTTATATCCACAGCGTGAACTGTGGCGTGGCTTAGGGTGCGCCGCTCGCCGCCTGCTTTGCCAGCTGCTCGAGCCAGACCTGGTGCTGCTGTGACATGCGGCGCGGAAACACCAGCGCCGAAAGCCGGCAGGCCCAGCCGTGCTGCGTTTCCTCGGTCAGCACCCGGCAACCGCCGGGTGAATCCTCGAGGAGCCAGGCGTGGTAGGCGTAGACGCCCAGACCGCGTGCGTTCCACGCCAGCCGCGCTTGCGGAACCCACTCGAGCACTTCGGAACTCAGGCTCACCCCGAAAGTCTTCCAGGTGAACTTCACCCCGGGGCCAAGATCATCCTGCCCCGGAGGCACCAGTTTCACGTTCGCGGAGTTCGGATACCAGGCGGGCCAGCGCGTCGCGCGACTCAGCCAGGCCCAGGCGATGCTGCGCGGGACGGCCATAACCAGTTCGTTGCGCACGTGGACCTTCGCCACCGCCGGCGCGAACTCGGGCGGCCAGATGATGCGCCCAGCCGCCTCAGCCGGCGAAGGCGGCACTCACGTCCTCAATCGAAGACGAGCCCTCATCGCCGCGCGCCGTGGCCGCCGGCGCCGCTGCGGATGACGCCTGCTCGGGTACGATGATCCGGGGGTCAATACGCATCACCGCGTAGCCTGCGACCGCGCCGGCGCCAAAGCCCGGCGTGAAGATTCGCGACGGCCGCTTGATCACCCCTTCTGTGACGGCATCCCAGATGGCGAGCGCGATGCTCGCCGCGGAAGTATTGCCGACCCTGGCGATGTTGAAATACAGCCGCTCGGGGGCGAGCCCCGCTGCCTTGCCCAGCTTCTCCACCATGGTGCGGTTGGCCTGGTGGGGTACCACGAGGTCCACGCTCTCGAGCAGCGAGCGGCTCGGGTCCTGCGGATCGCGCGTCTCCACCATCTCGCGCATCATCTGCGTCAGATAGCGTCGCACGAGGGACTGCACCTCCGGCCCATAGACGGTGATGCTGTTGTCGAACTCCGGGTTCGGCCAGATGATCGAATTGACCTCGCTGAAGGGCCCGCTGGCGTAGGTCTGGATGACATCGATGTCCGTCGCCGCCCCGGCGGGGGCGGGCGCGATCACCAGTGCCGCGGCGCCATCGCCGAAGATCATGCGTGACGGACGCACGCTGCCGATCTTGTCGGAGAATTTCTCCGCGCACACGAGCAGCACCGGGCGCTTCACCTCCTGCAGCAGCCGCACGCACTCCGCCAGTCCGTACAGCATGCCGGCGCAGGCGGCCACGAGATCAAAGGATGCGTGCGTCTGCAGGATACCGAGCTGACCGGAAATCCAGGTCGCGATCGAAGGCAGGAGACGGGTGCTGGTGCAGGTACAGAAAATGACCGCGCCAATTTCCTCGGGTTGTCTTCCCGCGTGCTCGAGCGCCCGGCGGGCGGCCTGCAGCGAGATGTCCTCGAGGCTGCGCGCGGTGTACAGGCGGCATTCGATGCCGGTCTTGGCGACGATTTCCTGCGCCGACATCGGCGACCAGTTGTAGGCGGCATTGCGCACCAGATCCTCGTTGGTGCAGCTTACTTCGCCCTTCACCACCGCCAGGGCCTCGAGCCGTGGCAGCACGCTGCAGGTTTGCGCCACGTTCAGCGCCGCGTAAGGAGTTTTCGGGGCCCGCGCCTGCGGCGCGGCCACCGGTGGCGCGGCGGCGCCGGCCGTGCGGCCCGCCTTGACGCGGCGGATGAACTGCAGCACCTCGCGATTGCGCGGGTAGAAGACGGCAATCACGTCGTCGTCCTTGATCTTGCCCACCTCGATGAGGCGCATGTGCTGGCGGTGCCACGGATACTGGTTGTACAGCACCATGGACCAGCGCATGAGCGCCTCAAGCTCCGGCACCTCCTCGTGGCAATCGATGATTTCCTCGAAGGAGAACGTGGTGAAGTCCGGGTCGTACAACGCAATGTGAAAGGTCAGGTTGGACGGCTCCTCCATGATCTCGGCGACCGTGGGCTTGATGGCCGGTAGCTCGGTCGCGTGGTGCCGGCGGTTACTGTAGACATCGAACAGGCGGCTGAAGATGCGGTACTCGGCGTCGGCATTCGCCGTCGCCGGCAGCCGATTGAACTCCGCCTGCACCGCGGCCACCTTGCGGGCGCCGTCCGGCCAGGGCTTCACCACCGGAATGAACACGTCGTCGCGCTTTTTCGGCACGTGGCGCCAGGCCACCGGGCGCTTCTCGTACATGGTGATCGCGTAGCGATTCATCCAGAAGAGGTGCAGTCCCAGATCCCGCAGGAGGTCATAGCGGCTCTGGTAGCTGCGCGCCTCGACCCGCTGCATGAGCTCGACCCCGGCGGGCGCCTTCTGGTCGAAATCGCGCTTCACCACGGCGGCGAACTGCTCGAGGGTATTCAGCCGCGAGAAATCGATTTCCGGAAAGAAGTTCGACGGCAGCACCAGGCTGCCATGCCGGTTGATAATGAACGGCTTCATTTTTCTGCACACTACTCCCCCGCTGAGCGGGATGCACCCGGCGGAGGTGAGACTCAGCCCGAAGGGCTTTTAACGGGCGCCGCCGTTAGCGTCGGACCACGGCCGGCGGGCGTAAATACCAAATCCGGCAATGCCGGCATAACACAGCGCCGGGACGATAAGAGCGGCCTTCAACCCCACCAGGTCAGCGGTGAACCCGGTGATCAACGGCACCACGGCGCCACCGACGATCGCCACGCAGATGATCCCCGAGCCTTCGGCGGCCCGCGAGCCCAGCCCCTCGCAGGCCAGTGAGAAAATCGTCGGGAACATGATGGAGTTGAACAGCCCGATCGCGAGCAGCGACCAACCGGACACCGGACCTGCGGTATTGGCGGACACCAGGAGCAGCGCCATCACCACCGCAGCAGCCGACGCCAGCACCCGCCCCGGGGAGAACACCCGCAACAGATAAGCGCCGATGAACCGTCCGACCATCGCGCCGCCCCAATACAACGGCACATGCTTGCCGGCGTACTGTTGGTCAAATCCCAGCACGTTGGACTGCATCAGGTAGCTCACGATGAGGGAGCCGATCGCGACTTCCGCGCCGACGTAAAGGAAAATGCACGCGGTTCCGTAGGCGAAGCGCAGGTTGTGCAGCAAGGCGAGCGCGTGACGCAGCGTCGGACTCTCGCTGCGTGCCTCTACCAGCCGATTGCGGAACAGCCACACCAGACCCGCCAGCACCGCCAGCGCCGTGGCGAGCCCCAGGTAGGTGTGCCCGATCACCTGGGTTGCCTGCGACCGATACACAGTGAGCGCCCTGCCGGTCAGGGTCGCGGTGTCGAACCTGGCGAGTGAGCCGAGAATCAGGATTGAGCCTACGTAGGGAAAGATGGTCGTGCCGAGCGAGTTGAACGCCTGCGCGAACGTCAGCCGGCTGTGGGCGGTTGCGGGCCGTCCGAGCATGGAGATCAGGGGATTCGCCACGACCTGGACGATGGTGATACCGGCGGCCAGCACGAACAGCGCGCCCAGGAAGGTAACGAATTGACCCGACGAGGATGCCGGCACGAACAAGAGGCAGCCTGCGGTCATCGTGAGCAGGCCGATCACGGCCGTGCGCATGTACCCCACGCGGGTCACGATGGCGGCAGCCGGTATCGAGATCAGGAAGTAGGCGGCGAAGAACGCCGATTGGACCAGCATCACCTGGCCGTAGTTGAGGGTGAACAGCTCCTTGAGCTTCGGGATGAGGACGTCGTTGAGGCTGGTGATGCCGCCGAACACGAAGAACAGCGCGAACACAAACAGCCGCAGGCTGCGTTGCGCGGCATCAGGGGCAGCGACGTCCGGCTCAGCGCTGCTCACGGACCACTCATCGCGCCGGCTTGCCGGCCCACGAGTACCCCGACGATCTTAAAAAAATGGCTACCTGTATTCTTCAGCATCCATCCCATACTTATCGATCGGCATGCGGAAGTCACGCGCCGCATTGGCAATGCCTTGGCGTGACGCGGGTCTCAGTTGGGCGGCCGGCGCATGGGCTTTCCTTCTGCTAGGCTCGCGCATGGGTTTTGATAACAGGCACGCGCGGCGCGCATGACGGCGACCCGCTCGTCCACCCCCGCCTTCTCCGTGCAGGCGTTCATGTTCACGGCCGTCGGGCTCGTGATGCTCGGCAACTACTACGGCTACGACTCGATCGGCCCGGTGGCCGAACAACTCTCCCACGACCTGCATTTCAGCGACACGCAGATCGGCGCGCTGAACGCGATCTACAGTCTCCCCAACATCTTTCTGACCGTGATCGGCGGGGTGCTGGTGGATCGATTCAGTGCGCGGCGCATGATCCTGGCCACGACCGGGATCTGCCTGCTGGGCGCGGCGGTAACCGCGATCGGCGCGCACTTTTCCGTCATGGTCACAGGCAGGCTGCTGTTCGGCATCGGTTCCGAAACCCTCGCGGTGGCGACGACCGTGGCGCTCGCCCAATGGTTCACCGGCCGTTACTTCGCGCTGCTTTTTGCGGTCAACCTGAGTCTGGCGCGGCTGGGATCGTATCTCGCGGACCGCTCGCCGTCCTTCGCGAGCGATCTGTACTCGCACGGCTGGCAGCCGCCTCTGTGGCTGGCGGCCGGATTTGCCGCGGTGTCGCTCGCCGGTGCCATCATGTTCTTCTGGGTCGACCGGCGTGAAGCGCCGCGCGGCACGCTCGCCCTGCCGCCCCCGCCCGAGCGTTTCGACTGGCGTCACATGCTGAGTTTCCGGATCGAGTACTGGCTCCTGGTCGGCATCTGCGTGACGTTCTACTCGGTCATTTTTCCATTCCGCAGCACCTTCGCCATCAAGTACCTGCAGGAAGCCCAGGGGCTGACGCTCAGCCAGGCCAGTACGCTCAACAGTTACGTGTTTCTCGCCGCGGTGTTCGCGACCCCGGTGTTCGGGCTGCTCCTTGATCGCCTCGGCCGCAATGCGTTGCTTCTGACGCTCGGCTCGGTACTCCTGCCCCTGAGCTTTCTCGTACTGGGCGCCGTTCCGGGCGGCGCAGGAGTCTCGACGGCGCTGCTGGGGGTGAGTTTCTCCTTCCTGCCCGCAGTGCTCTGGCCGACCGTGGTGCGCTACTGCGCGCCACAGCACCTGGGCACCGCCTACGGTCTCATGACCACGCTGCAGAACGTGGGCCTGTTTGGCGCGAACCTGATCGCCGGGCACATCAACGACACGAGCAACGCCAGCGCCAGCAACCCGGGCGGCTACACACCCATGCTGTGGTTTTTCGGCCTCCTGAGCCTCGCGGCATTCCTGTTCACGGTGGTGCTGTGGTGGCGCGAGCGTGCTCCGCAAGCAGAAGCACTCGCCTGAGAAAAAGCGGCGCGCCGTGAGAGTTAACTACGCGACGCCGTTGTACTTGAACTACGCCAGTTCCATCCGCACATGCCGTCCGAGCACCGCGAGCGCCGCCTCGATCCGCGGCAGCTTCGTCGGATGACGCGGATCAAGAATGCGCCGTGCTTCCTTCTCGTCCAGGTGCAAGCGCCGCGCGAGTTCGGAATTGCTGATGCCGGCATCTCGCACAGCGAGGTAAACCGCCGCCTTCAATGCCATGGACGGCGGCACACTCACAGCGTGTTCGCCGCGCTTCGTCGCCGTGGGCTTCGGAATAGTCCGACCGTCATCAATGCGCGCCGCAATCGCCTCATCCAGCGCATCCGCCGCCTCCGCTAGCGCGTCCTCGACACGCTCGCCCTGCGTGATCGCCTCTGGAAAGTCACGACAGGTAACGACGTACCCACCGTCGCGCTTATCCGGCGTGAGCTTCACAGCATAGGTAAACTGCCTCATAGATCATTCTTCCCGATGCCCAGTTGCTTGCACATCGCATGCAGCGTGCCGGTTTTCAACTCGTCCTTTGGATTGCGCACAATCGTCAATCGATCTGCGAAGTACAAGGAGACGTGACTGCCCTTGCCGCGCTTCTCATCGACCCGGCACATCAGACCGCGCTCCTTGGCGAGGGCCTGCACCTTACGGATGAACTCATTCCCCCGCACACCCGGTAGTATCGGACATTTATGTCCGAGACGCAAGATGAGGATGGCAGCACGTAAGCCGCTGATTCCCCTAATTAGGCTTGGTGCAGCCGCGTCCACACGAGGAGCTGCCGGCCGAGCTCACGCGCGGGATCGGAAATGAGCATGGCGTTGCCTGCGGTCGGCGCGGCTATCCACGTGGTAAATTTCCCGTCATGTCCTGGCTGACTGCATCCTTTGTCTTTCTCATCCTCGCCGGCGCTGCCATCGAACTGTGGCTGTCCCGGCGGCAGGAGCTCACCGTCGCGCGCCTGCGCGATATCGTGCCCCCACCGTTTGCCGCCAGCGTCACCGCCGCGGAACATGCGAAAGCGGCCGACTACACCCTCGCCAAGCTGCGCTTCGGGCGGATCGGCACGCTGGTGGATGTCGTCCTCACGCTCGCATTGACCATCGGCGGCGGCTTCGCCGCACTCGATGCGCTGTGGCGTCATACCCACCTCACGCAGCCGTGGCTTGGCGTAGCGGTGATCGGCAGCTGCGCATTGGCTTTGCAGCTCGCCGGCCTGCCACTGTCTTTATGGCGCACGTTCGTTCTCGAGGCGCGGTTCGGCTTCAATCGCACCACCTGGATGCTGTACCTTGCCGATCTCGCCAAGGGCCTGGGGTTAGCCGTACTCCTCGGCGGCCCGCTCCTCGTTGCCACCCTGGTACTGATGGAGCGCGCGGGGCGCTGGTGGTGGATCTGGGC
>JANWKL010000044.1 GCA_025451375.1 Steroidobacteraceae bacterium | reverse complement strand
TTCGGACGTGCAGCAATCGACCTCGGGCGAAGTGATTCTCATGACGCTGCTCGGCGGCACCGGGACCTTCTTCGGTCCGGTGGTGGGCGCTGCAATTGTCGTGACGCTGCAGGAGTACCTGTCCGACATCGTCGGCGGCTGGGTGACCGCCATCATCGGGGTGATCTTCGTCGCCTGCGTGCTGTCGTTCCGCCGCGGCATCGTGGGGGAGCTTGCGGCACGCCTCGGGAACGGCGCCGCCAGGCCGCAGGTGCCCGCCGCGACGCAGTAACGCCGCTGGCAGCGCACGCGAGCCGCGATCTCGGCCGCTTAGCCGCTACGGAAGCGCGCCGGCGGCTGGTACAACCCGCCCGAGCAGACCACCAGATCCTCGATGCTGCCGGCCGCGAGCAGCGAGTGTTTGGCGTCCGCGCGCCGCACGCCGAGGTCCTCGGGATAAGCGACGATGCCACCCGCACGCAGGCTCGCGGTGCGCGTGGGCTCAGCCCGCAAACCTATAGGGGTGACGCCGGCGATTGCAGCCAGGGCTGCACGCCGTTCCTCCTGCCCCTGTGCCTTGTAGAGATAGGCGATCCCCTCCTCGGTCACCACGTGGCTGACGTCCTCGCCGTAGATCATGATTGGCGCTACTGCGAAACCGCTTTGCTTGCCGACCGCTACGGCGTCCAGCGAGTCGACCAGCGTCGGCGCGCCGCCACGGCTTGTGGTCTCAACGAGCTGTACCACAAGCTTGTGCCCGCGCACGATGGGCGCGGCCGCCGTGATAAGGCTCAGCCATGCAGGTGTACTGTGACGCCGCCCCTTCGGGTCGTGTCCCATGTTCGGCGCCCCGCCGAAGCCGGCGACGCGCCCCTGGGTCACGGTTGAGGAGTTGGCGTCGGCATCCATCTGCAGGGTCGAACCGATGAACAGATCGACTCCGTACTGGCCTGCGAGCTGGCACAGCACCCGGTTGGAGCGCAGGCTGCCGTCCGCCCCGACGAAAAACACGTCCGGCCGCGCGCGGACGTAGTCCTCCATGCCCACCTCGCTGCCAAAACAGTGGACGCTTTCAACCCATCCCGCTTCAATGGCCGGAATCAGCGTCGGATGCGGATTGAGCGCCCAGTTGCGGCAGATCCGGTGCTTCAGCCCCAACGACTCCCCGTAGGTCGGTAGCAGCAGTTCGATCGCCGCCGTGCCGTAGCCAATGCCATGGTTCAAAGCGGTGACGCCGTGGCGCTCGTAGATGCCGCGAATCACCATCATGCCCATCAGCACCTGCCGGTCTGTGATGTGGCGCGGATCGCGTGTGAACAAGGGTTCCAGCGCAAACGGCCGGTCTGCCGGCACGACGAGATCAATCCAGGAACCGGGAATATCGACGCGCGGCAGCTCAGCGACGACTTCGTTCACCTGCGCGAGCACGATGCCGTGGCGGAATGCCGTGGCTTCCACAATGGTGGGGGTGTCCTCGGTGTTGGCGCCGGTGTAGAGATTGCCGAAGCGATCAGCCTGCGCCGCGCATACCAACGCCACCTTCGGCGTCAGGTCCACAAACATGCGCGCGTACAGCTCGACGTAGGTGTAGATCGCGCCGATCTCGAGCTTACCTTCCGCCAGTAACTGCGCGACACGCAGGCTTTGCGGTCCGGCAAAACAGAAATCCACTCGCTGCGCGATGCCGCGCTCAAACAGCGTCAGGTGCTCGGGGCGGCTGATGCTCGATATCAACAGGTGCAGGCCGTGCACCCGCGCCGGATCCACCTGTGCCAGTGCCCGCGACAGGAAGTCAGCCTGTTTCTGGTTGTTGCCTTCGAGCGCAACCCGGTCGCCGGGTCGCAGCAGCGCCTCGAGCACGGGGACGATGCTCGCGCCTTGCAGCAATTTGCCATCGGCCCAGGCGGCGACCGCGGCAAGTCGCGCCGCCTTGTCATCGCGCAGCGTGCTCCAGGAGCGCGCAACGGCCTTGGCTTTCTCGCGGGTCACGACCAATCGACGTGCATGTCGAGATTCCTGATCAGGAACCCGTAGACATCGGTGTTCTGATCGATCGCCTGCGACATGGTGCCGCCGCCGCCGTGACCGGAGGCACGCTCGAGGTGTAAAAGCACCGGGGCGGGTCCCGCCTGCGCCGCCTGCATCGCCGCGGCGAATTTGAACGAATGCATGGGCATGACGCGCGTGTCGTGGTCGCCGGTGATAATGAGTGTCGCCGGGTATTTCGTCCCCGGATGCACGTTATGAACCGGTGAATACGCGTACAGCGCCTTGAACTCCTGCGCGTCCTGCGGGGAACCGTAGTCCCCCATCCAGCCGGCCCCCTGGCCGAACTTGTTGAAGCGCAGCATGTCCATAACGCCGACGGCCGCGATCGCGGCGCCATACAGGTCCGGTCTTTGGGTCACGCAGGCGCCGACCAGCAGGCCCCCGTTTGAACCACCCAGAATGGCGAGCTTCGGTGTCGAGGTGTAGTGCTGCGCAATGAGCCACTCGGCCGCGGCGATGAAATCATCGAACACCACCTGCTTGTGCGTGCGGATCGCCTGCCGATGCCACTTCTCCCCGTATTCACCGCCGCCGCGGATGTTGGCGATGGCGTAGATACCACCGAGCTCCAGCCACGCGATGCGCGCCGGACTGAAGGTCGGAAGAGTTGAAATGCCAAAGCCGCCGTAGCCGTAGAGCAGGAGCGGATTGTGCCCGTCGAGCTTCATGCCCTTGCGATAAGCGAGGGTCATGGGGATGCGCGTGCCGTCCTTGCCGGGATAAAACACCTGGCGTTCTTCGAACCGGCGTGGATCGAAGGCCACCTTCGGGGCCCGGAACACCGTGCTGTCTCCCGACTTCAGGTCGTAGCGATATACCGTCGTGGGCGTGATGAGGTCGCTGAAGACATAGAAAGTCTCGTGGTCCTGCGGACGGCCTTCAAACCCGACCGCGGTCCCCGGCCCGGGCAGCTGCACCTCCCGGTGCACGGCGCCATCCAGCCCGTAGATCGTCACGCGGCTGAGCGCGTCATGCAGCGTCCTGACGATGAGCTGGTGATTCACCAGGGTGACGCTGGTCTGGGTGAGATCGATCGCATCGGCACTGTTGGCGATGACGTTCTGCCAGTGCTCACGCTGCGGTTGCTGCGGGTCAATGCCGATCACCCGCCCGTTCGGCGCATCGAGGGTCGTGAGGAAGTACAACTTGCCGGCGTCAGCTCCCACGTAGATGTAGGCGGCCTCGAAACCGGACGTCACGGGGACGGCCTTGAGGAGCCTGGCGTTCAGGTCCACCAGATAGATGTCCTCGAGACCCTTGTCGCCGACCTCCCCCTCGCCAGCGGCAATCACCAGCCAGCGGCCGTCGGTTGAAACATGCAGCTCGTACTGCCAGTCCGGATGCGCGGGATCGGAGAAGACGAGCCGGTCCGCGCTCGCCGGCGTCCCGAGCGCGTGGTAGTACACGGCGTCGCCCAGGTCCTGGGCGGCGAGTTCCTGACCGGCCTGCGGCGCCGGAAACGCGCTGTAGTAGAACCCTTTGCTGTCGTGCGCGAAGGCGGGCTGGTAGTACTTGGTGTGACGCGCCACGTCCGGCAGGTCCTTGCCGCTCGTAAGGTCCCGCACCCGCCACTCGGTCCAGTCGGAACCCGCCTCGGACACCCCGTACGCGAGGAGCTTGCCGTCGCGCGCCGGCTCGTAGCCGGTGACAATCAGCTTGACCTGAGCGGACAGACCGTTCGGATCAACCGCCACCGCGCCCGGGGCGTTCAGCTGCTGAGTCGTGTAGAGAACACTCTGGTCCTGATGCCCACTGTTACGCGTGTAGTAGTAACGCCCACCCTCCTGGAACGGCAGGCCGAACTTCTCGTACTCATACAACGCGGCAATGCGCGCGTGCAGCCGGGCGCGCGCGCCGATCCCGGCCAGGTAGTCATCGGTCAGCTTGCCTTCGGCCGCGACCCAGGTGTGGGTCGCCGGCGAATCCAGTTCCTCGAGCCAGCGGTAGGGGTCTGCGACCTGCGTGCCGTGGTAGTCCTCCACCACCGAGCCGCGCGGCGCTGCCGGGTACTTCAGCACGTCGGCCACAGCGGTGAGAGTCAACAGCCCCGCGGCGAGCAAGCCCAGTGCTCCCGGGGTGAGATTGCGGTAAACGGATTTGCGGCGTGACATGACACTCAGGCTCCCCAGATACGGTTGCGGGCGATTATGCCCGGGCAGGCGCCCTCACGCGTCCCCTTGTATCATCGGCAACATGCCGCAGCATATCGGGATCGTTGCCTGTTCGGCCGAAGGGGCGGCGTTGTGCTACCGCACGATCTGTCTTGAGGGCGCGCAGTTCCTGGGCTCCCACGACCACCCCGAAGTGACGATGCACACGCATTCCCTCGCAGCCTATATGCGATGCATCGATCGCGCCGACTGGCAGGGGGTGGGAGAGCTGATGCTTTCCTCCGCCAACAAGCTGGCGAAAGCCGGGGCGAGCTTTCTCATCTGTCCCGACAACACCATCCACCAGGCGCTGCCGTGGATCGAGCGGCGGCTGCCGCGACCCTGGCTGCACATCGCGGACGTGGTGGCGACGGAGGCGCTGGCGCGCGGCTACCACCGGCTCGGTGTGACCGGCACACGCTACCTGGTCGACAGCGAGGTCTATCCGGACAAGCTCAGCGCGCGTGGACTCTCGTACCTGCGCCCCGCCGCGGGTGAACGCGCCGAAATCAACCGCATCATTTTCGATGAACTGGTGTGCGGGGTGTCCACGGACGCGGCGGTGGAATACTTTCAGCGCGTCATCACGCGCATGAAAGCCGAAGGCTGTGACGCGGTGATCCTCGGCTGCACCGAAATCCCGCTGATCATCAACGATGGCAACTCGCCGCTGCCGACGCTCGACTCAACACGGCTGCTCGCGCGCGCTTCCCTGGCACGCGCAGCGCGCGACCGGCCTTAGCGCCTTACTTGGCGAACTTGAAGGAAACCTTCACCTTCGCGCGGTAGGCCTTGACCTTGCCCTTCTCGACCACCATGTCCAGCTGCACCACTTCGACGATGCGCAGGTCACGCAAGGACTTGGAAGCCAGTGCGACCGCGGCTCCGGCGGCCTTCTCCCACGAGTCGCTGCTCGTTCCGACCAGTTCGATGATCTTATAGACGCTGTCGGCCATGGAAGCTCTCCGTTTGCTTATTGTTCGATCCAACTCATGATGCTGCCGCTTAGCGGCAATTGCAACGCACCGGACTCTTCAGTCGACGGCGGTGCCGGCCGGCGCGTCGCTGCTGCGCCGGGCAGCCGAAGTGGTGCGAGCCGCTGCCGGGCGCCGCCACACCGGCCGCCGCACCAGCGTGCTCTTGCCGAACAGGGACTCAACCAGGTCCACTGCCAGCACCGCCGTGCGGTTGTGCATGTCGAATGCCGGGTTCAGTTCCACGATATCGAGCGATGCCAGGCGGCGCGTATCGGCGATCATTTCCATGCACAGCTGCGCCTCGCGGTAGGTAGGACCGCCGAGCACCTGGGTCCCGACACCTGGAGCGATTTCCGGGTCGAGAAAGTCCACATCGAAGCTCACGTGCAGGTGGGTGTCGGCGTCGAGCCCCGCGAGCGCCTGCTCCATGGTCTGGCGCATTCCCATCTCATCCACACAGCGCATGTCAAATACATCCAGACCCTGCTCATGAACGAAGCGCCGCTCGCCCTCGTCGACACTGCGGATACCGATCTGCCGCACCCATGACGGTTCGATCGCCGGCGTCATGCCGCCGATGCGCGTGAGCTCCGGGGGGCCGAAGCCGCACAGCACCGCCACCGGCATGCCATGGACGTTGCCGCTCGGGGAAAGCTCGCTGGTGTTGAAATCGGCGTGCGCATCGAGCCACAGCACCCGCAGCTTCTTGCCTTCCTCACGGCAGTGACGCGCCACGGCGCTGATTGACCCAATGCTCAGGCAGTGATCCCCGCCCAGCAGAATCGGCAGCCGCGCCTGGCGCAGCTCGCCGTACATCGCCTCGTGCACGAGCTCATTCCAGCGCGCGACCTCAGGCAAATGCCGGTAACCCTGGCGCGGCGGCTGCCACGGGTTGCCGGGCCCGCTCAGGTTGCCAAGATCCCGCACCTCGACATCGCGGCCGCGCAGCGCGGCGGCAAGTCCGGCCACGCGCAACGCCTCCGGTCCCATGGAAGCGCCACGATCCGCAGCTCCGACGTCGGTGGGTGCGCCGATGAGGCTCGCCGTGCGCGCGCTCACGCCAGCACTCCCGGCCGGGCGCCGACCGGTGCCGCTTCTGGCGCCAGCAGCGCGAACAGATCCTTCGGGTCATCCAGATCGGGCACGAGATCAATCTGCGCCTGCCCGCCACGCTCCTCGTGGTGGATGCGCATGAGGTAACGCAGCGCCGAGAAATCCTCGAGCGCGAAGCCCACCGAGTCGAAAATCGTGACGTTCTTTTCGCTGGTGCGCGCCGGACGCGCGCCGCTCAAGACCTGCGCGAGTTCCGTGACGCCAAAGCTCGCGTCCAGCTGCTGGATCTCGCCCTCGATGCGCGACTGCGGCTCGAACTCCACCACTACGCGCGCATCGCTGCGCAGCAGGATTTCACGGTGCAACTCGGTCTTTCCCGGGCAATCGCCGCCCACCGCGTTCAGGTGCACCCCGGGAACGATCATCTCGGGGGTCACAATGGTGGCGTTGCACTTGTCGGCGGTGACCGTGGTGATGATGTCCGCGCCCTGCACGGCGGCCGCCGTCGAGGCGCAGCGCACGACCACGAGGCCCGGCAGACGCAGCCGTGCGAGGTTGCGTTCCAGCTTCTGCGTGGCGGCCCGGTCGGTGTCATACAGACGCACTTCGCGGATGCCGAGCATGTGGTGAAAAGCGATGGTCTGAAACTCACTCTGCGCACCGTTGCCGATGAGTGCCATCACGCGGCTGTCCGGGCGAGCCATATGTTTCGCGGCGAGCGCTGAAGTCGCCGCGGTGCGCAGCGCGGTGGTGAGTGTGAGTTCCGACAGCAACAGCGGGTAGCCGGTCTGTACATCCGCCAGCACGCCGAAGGCAGTGACCGTGAGGAGACCGACCGCGGTGTTCTTCGGATGGCCGTTGACATACTTGAAGGCGTACAGCCGCCCGTCGCAGGCCGGCATCAGCTCGATGACGCCGACGCTCGAGTGCGTGGCGTGACGCGGCGACTTGTCGAATGAATCCCATCGCAGGTAGTCGCTTTCAATCTCGGCCGCGAGCTCCGCGATGAAGCGCGCCGCGCCGCGCCGGGCGACCAGTTCCTGAACGCGTTCAATACCGATGAAGTCGACCATGGTTGCTCTTCCGAAGGCACGGGTGAGCACCATGGTCTAACGGTCTGGAGCCAAACAAAAGCCAGACAACTGATCATTTATTGCATGTATTTGATCATATAGTCATACTAAGTTAGCGTTCTGGTGAGGAGCTGACTGTGGACGACACCGACCGCAAGCTGATCGGCCTGCTCAGAAACGATGCCCGGGCATCGGTGGCCTCGCTCGCCAAGGCGCTCGATGTGGCGCGCGGCACGGTACAGAACCGCATGTCGCGTCTGGCTGCCGACGGCACCATCGTCGGCTACACGGTGCGGCTCAAGCCCGACGTGGAGGAGCAGCGCATGCGTGCCTTCATGACGGTGTCGGTCGAGGGCAACCAGGTCGACGCGGTGCTGAAGTCGCTGCGCGGGGATCCGTCCGTGGCGGCCCTGCACAGCACCAACGGGCGCTGGGACATCGTCGCGGAATTGCGTGCCGACAGCCTGGAGGGTTTCGATCGGGCGCTCGCGCGCATCCGGTTGATCGAGGGAATCTCGCAGACCGAGACCAGCCTGCTGCTGTCGAGCTTCAAGTTCTGAATCCGCAACGGCAACGGAACCTGTTGGCCGCGTCCCGGTGCTCGAGTCCTAGCGCATCAGAACCCGAAGCGCACTCCGAGCTGGTATGTCGGCTGATAGAACTCCCGCTGGATCGGCCGGTCGGGCGAGCCCTCGTAAAAGGTGTGCGCCGTATTCAGTAGGTTCTTGGCGTTGAAGTACACCGACCATTCTTTGTCGATGGCGTAGCTGGTGCCGAAATCCATGAAGGTGCGGCTGGCGTTGTAAATGTCGCTCGTCCGATCGCCCCCGATTGCGAACAGATCGGCCGACACATAGTACGCTGCGAGCCGCAGAGTTACGCCGTACTGCTCGTAGGACAGGAACGCATTCCATGTGTTCTTGGAACTCGACGGCAAGCGCGCGTGTTCGCCCGGGCGGATGTCGAACCGCGAATCGGCGTAGGTATAGTTCGCACCGGCGCCAATTCCGCTCAGCGGGCCCGGCAGGCCCGTGAATTTCTGCTCCCAGTTGAACTCGAAGCCACGCACATAGGCGTGGCCGGAATTTGCGAAGGTCAGGATCCGAAGCGGCACGCCAAACAGCGTCTCGGTACCGGTATTGGCGCCGACGATGTAGTTGGAGATCTCCTTGTCGAACAGTCCGAAGGAGAGAATCCCGGCCTGCGGCAGATATTTTTCCAGGCCCAGATCGAAGCTGCTGGCGGTGGCGGGGCGCAGGTTCAGATTGCCGATGGCAACCTGCCCCGAGCCCAGGTCGACAGTCTGCGAAGCGTTGGCCTGGTTGAATCCCGGCCGCGCGAGGGTGGTTGACCAACTCGCCCGGCCGATCAGGTCGTTCTGAAACTCGTAGCGCCCCTGCACGCCCGGGAACACGTTGCTGTACGAGTGGGCGGCGTGAACCGGAGTTGCGATCGGATTACCACTGGAATCAAGATTGGGCGTGCCGTTTGTTGCCTGCACCTGGAACGCATCGGAACTGTCGTGGGTGTCCTCGAAGCGCACCCCGCCGACGAGTCCGAGCGCACCGCGCTTCATCTCGTACTGCAGGTACGCGGCGTAGACGTCCTCTTTCGCATCCAGGAATTGCTGCAGGGCGCTGCCGATGTCAGTGCCCGAGGGCGTTCCCGGACCGAGGAGGCCCTGCAGGTAGCCCGGTGGGATGTCGGGCGGGTTTTGGTATTGATTGTGGTAGTAGCTCTCCGCGCCAGTACTCGCGATGCTCGAGAGGAGCAGCGTCGGCGTTGTGTATGAGGAGGGCTGGCTGGTGGTGCGCTTGTTGCGGATGCGGGCGCTGGCGCCCAGCGTGAAGGTCTCGGTGTCGAATCCGCCCCAGTGCACCGGCATTTCAAAATCTACCGCCGCGGATTTCTCCTTATCAAAATTGTAGGCCGAGCTGTTGGAGAAGCCTGCGAGCGTGTAGTTGCCGGGATTCAGGTAGTCCGCGCCGCCGATGGTATAGATGGGCGTGTGCCCGTAGCCGCTCGGTGCGTAGGTGATGGTCGCATTCGTGAGCGAGGGGGTGTAGTTGAAGGCCGAGTTATAATCGTACGGCTTGTACCAGGAGCCCTTGGTGTAGCCGAGCCGGTAGGTAAGCGTGTTGCCGTCGAACACGTCGTGACCGCCGACGGTCACCACCTGGTCCTTGGAACTCTCGTGCTCATCGCGGAGCGACATCTGCAGCGGAAAACTGCCAGTAGTCGTGCCAGCCAGGGTGTCGGTGATCTGCCCCGCCGCGTTGACGGTGGTATTGCCGTCGGGATTGATGTTCAGGAACTGCCGCCAGTACCGCTCGTTGTACCCGGCGTCGAAGGCACGGATGTACCAGGCGTTGTCGGCGTCGGGCTGGTAGCCGAGGTCGATGCCGTAGCCATGGCGCTTGCGGTTGAGCTCGTAGTCGCGCTGCTGGAGATTGTTGATGGCGAAGTACGGGTACTTGGTCGTGTCGTTGAAATACGCCGGCTCGACGTCGTCAATACCGCGCTTGTCCTCGTAATAGGTGCCGGTCAGCACGATCGAAAACGGGTGGTCGCTGTATGCCGAAGCGCCAGCCGCCGCGGGCGCGCCCCGCCCGCCAAATCGACCGCCAGCCGTGAAGGCGAGATCGGTAATGTAGGTCTGCCTCAGGGGCTCATAGCCGCTGCCCGCATGTCCCTCGAGGAATGGTTCACTGCCCGGGGGGGCGGTCTTCGGTGTAATTTCAATCGTGCCACCGAGCGCCTCGGCGTCCATGCTGGGGAGATTCGCTTTGGTGACGGTGATGGCACCGACCAGGCCGATCGGTATGGAGTCCAAGGTCACGGCACGATAGCCGCCGAACGGCGAGGCGTTGTTGGTCGGCGGCAGCCGCAGGCCGCCGAAGGTCGTGCTGTTCAGATCCGCGTCCAGGCCGCGGATGTTGACATAGCGGGCCTCACCCTCGTCGGTCTCGATCGAGACACCGGGAATCCGGCGTACTGCCTCGGCGGTTGTCACGTCCGGGAGTTTGCGTATCTCCTCAATGGTGGCAACGTCGATGAGATTGGGCGCCTCTTTCTGTACCTGCCGCGCCTGGACTTCCGTGGTCCGCTGCGCGGAGACGGTGATTTCTCGCAAGCTACCCGACGGTGCCGCCAGATTGGCCGCATCAACGGCGTCCGCGCCATCCGTCGCGGCGGTCGCCGCCGAGATGCTCTGAGCAAGGAAAAGAGCTAAGGCAACGCCGGCGCGTGCCGCGAAGGAATGGTTCATGAAGGATTCCGCACACTTTGGTACACGCCGTAATAAGGCGAAGTGTGAGCGCGGCGTATGACGCGGCGGTTACAGCCGCCTCAGTACCAGTGATCTTCCAGGCCCTCGAGGCCTTCCCACACGTCGACCTTACCGACGCCACGATCGGCGCGGAAGGAGCCGAAGCGGCCGGTGTGAAACGCGAGCGCCGTGCCGGGCTTGCGCTCGATGCCCAACACCTCGCCGATCACGATCAGGTGATCTCCGGCCGCCTGCAGCGTCTGCACCCGGCAGTCAAAGCGGCACAGCGCACCGCTGAGCTGCGGGTGCCCCTCGAACCTGTCGGCGGTGCGCCGCGAGAATCGCAGTGCGAGTTCGCGCTGCTCGTGGCACAAGACGTGGACCGCGAACGCCGCACCGGGGCTGAAGGCCGCGACGCCGCTGCTGTTATTCGCCAGGCACCACAGGATCAGCGGCGGCTCGAGCGACACTGACGTGAACGAGTTCGCCGTCATGCCAAACAGCGAGCCGTCCGGCCGCGTGGCGGTGACGATGGTCACACCCGTCGCGAACAGACCGAAAGCGTCGCGCAGGTCGCGCGCTGACAGGGCCGTAGTAGTCAAGCAGGTACCTCAGAAGTAATAACGGGTGAGCGTATCAGCCACGCACACCGGCTTGTCACTCCCCTGCACCTCGATGGTGACCTGGGTCTTCACCTGCACGGCGCCTCCCGCGACCTCCCCGGCTGCGAGGATCTCGGCGCGGGCGCGCACCTGCGAACCGGCGCGCACGACCGCTGGAAACCGTACGCGATCGCAGCCGTAGTTGACGCACAGCCGCGCCACGGGCGCCTCGATCAACTGCGGCAGGAAGTGATACGCCAGCGCCAGAGTCAGGAAACCGTGCGCAATCGTGGCTCCGAACGGCCCCTGCGCGGCGCGCGCGGCATCGACGTGAATCCACTGGTGATCATCGGTGGCGTCCGCAAACGCATTGATGCGCGCCTGTGAGATCAGAAGCCAGCGGCTCGGACCGTAAGTGCGGCCGACCGCAGCCTGGAACTCCTGCGGAGATGCGAAGCGGTCAGTCATGCGGGTCCCTTCAGCAGCGCGAGCCAATCGTGGTCCGATGGCCCGTAAGCCACAAAAAATGGATTGAGAATCCCGTCGCGCCGGTTGTATTCGAGCGGCGCGCCATTGAGGTCGCACACGGCCCCGCCGGCCCCGCTCAGCACGGCGTGCGCCGCCGCCGTGTCCCATTCACAGGTTGGTCCCAGGCGCGGATACACGTCCGCCGCGCCCTCCGCGACCATGCAAAACTTCAGGGCACTGCCCACGGGGACGAGTTCGTGCGGGCCAATGCGTTCAAAAAAAGCCGCAAGGGAATCACCCGCATGAGAGCGGCTCCCGACCACCCGAATCGGAGCGGCGGAGCGGCTCGCAACGCGAATTTCACGACGCTCGCCGGCGCCGTCCTGACGCCAGGCGCCGCTGCCCGGCAGGCCCTGATAGCCGGCGTCGGTCACGGGGATGTGCACCACGCCCAGCGCCGGGGTGTGGCGGTCGATGAGCGCGATGTTGACCGTGAACTGGCCGTTGCGGGCCAGAAACTCCCGCGTGCCATCAAGCGGATCCACGAGCCAGTAACGTTTCCAGCCGGAACGTTCGGCGTAAGAACTCAAGTCGGACTCTTCGGACAGCACCGGCAAGTCCGGCGTGAGCGCCTGGAGATTTTCGAGGATGACCTGGTGCGCCCGCAGGTCAGCCGCGGTCAAGGGCGATGCATCGGTTTTGACGCCCGCCGCGAAATCACCGCTCGCATAGATCTTGAGGATTTCCCGCGCTGCGAGGCGGGCGATCCCGGCGACGCGTGTCAGGAGTTCACCGGGCACGCCGCTCATGGCGCGCCGATCCCCTGCGACCCCTCGAGGTGTTCGATGACGCTGCGGGCCGCGGCCTGCACGTCCATCGCCGTGGTATCGATGCGGATTTCCGGCATTTCCGGCACTTCGTAAGGCGAGTCGATGCCGGTGAAGTTCTTCAATTCCCCGCGCCGCGCCTTGGCGTACAGACCCTTGACGTCGCGACGCTCGGCTTCCGCCAGCGGGGTGTCGATGAATACCTCGAAGAATTCCCCGGCCGCGAACAGATCCCGCGCCATGCGCCGCTCGGAGCGGAACGGCGAAATGAAGGAAACCAGCACGATGAGTCCCGCGTCCACCATGAGGCGCGCAACCTCGGCCACGCGGCGGATGTTCTCGACACGGTCCTGGGCGGTGAACCCGAGATCCTTGTTGAGTCCGTGGCGGACGTTGTCGCCATCCAGAAGGTATGTGTGGCGGCCCTGGGCCGTGAGCAGCTGTTCAATGGCGTTGGCGATGGTTGATTTGCCGGCGCCCGAGAGTCCGGTCAGCCACAGCACACAGGCCCGCTGGCCCTTCTGGCGCGAGCGCAGTTGCTGGTCGATGGCGAGCGCCTGCCAGTGCAGGTTCTGTGAGCGCCGCAACGCGAAGCGGATCAAGCCCGCGCCGACGGTGTTGTTGGTGAGACGGTCGATGAGAATGAAGCCGCCGAGCGCCCGATTTACCGCATAAGGCTCGAGCGGCAGGTCGCGATCGAGCGCCAACTCGCACACGCCGACCTCGTTGATCTCGAGCCGCTCGGCCGGTTGCTGCTCGAGGGTGTTGACGTTGATCTTGTGCTTGATCGGCGTCACGGTGGCGGCCGCGGTGTTCGCCTGCGACTTCAGAAGGTAGGTGCGTCCCTGCAGCATAGGCTCCTCGTGCAGCCAGATGATGGTCGCCTCGAACTGGCGCGCCGCCTGCGGCGGCGCCGGCACGCGCGCGGCGATGAGATCGCCGCGGCTGATGCCGAGCTGGGAATCCATCGTAAGCGTGACCGACTGCCCTGCCTGCGCGAAGTCCAGGTCCCCTTGCGCCGTAACGATGCGGGCAATGCGGCTTTCATACGCTCCCACCGCAACCGCATCCCCGGGACGCACCGTGCCGCTCACGATCTGCCCGGCGAAGCCGCGGAAATCCGCGTTCGGCCGGTTCACCCACTGGACCGGAAAGCGAAATGGCTGTTCCTGTCCCTCCCCCACCACGACTTCCTCAAGATGCGAAAGCAGCGCCGGACCTGCGTACCACGGCATGTTGGAACCGCGCCGGACCACGTTGTCGCCATGCACGGCCGACAGCGGGATGGCGGTCACGTCCTTGAGTCCCAGGAGCGCCGCAAAAGCGCGATAGTCGGCGGCGTGCGTTTCGAAGGGTTCGCGGGCGTGCCCGACCAGGTCCATTTTGTTCACCGCCAGCACCACCTGCGAGATGCCCATGAGGCTGGCGAGATAAGTGTGACGGCGTGTCTGGGTGAGCAACCCCAAGCGCGCGTCGAGGAGTATCACCGCCAGCTGCGCGGTCGAGGCGCCGGTCACCATGTTGCGTGTGTACTGCTCGTGCCCGGGGGTGTCGGCGGCAATGAACTTGCGCCTGGGGGTGGCGAAGAACCGATACGCGACATCGATGGTAATGCCCTGCTCGCGCTCGGCGGCAAGCCCGTCGACCAGCAGGGCGAAATCCGGCTCCCCGCCGCGCGTGCCGACGCGCCGGGAGTCGCGCTCGAGCGTTGCAAACTGGTCGTCCGGAATCAGCTGCGATTCATACAGGAGCCTGCCCAGCAGCGTCGACTTGCCATCGTCCACCGACCCACAGGTGATGAAACGCAGCAGGCCCATCTGCGCGCTCCCCGCCATCAGAAGTAACCGTCCTGTTTCTTCTTTTCCATCGAAGCCGACGCATCGTGGTCGATGACTCGCCCGGCGCGCTCGGAGCTGCGCGCAAGGGCCAGTTCCTGCACGATCGCCGCCACGCTATCCGCTTCGCTCTCGATCGCGGCAGTGAGGGGGTAGCAGCCAAGGGTGCGGAAGCGCACGGTCCGCAGCCGCGGTTGCTCGCCGGGCTTCAGCGGCAGACGCGCGTCATCCACCATGATGAGCGCCCCCTCGCGCTCCACCACCGGACGCGGCGCGGCGAAGTACAGCGGTACGAGCGGAATCTGCTCGTCCCTGATGTACTGCCAGATGTCCAGTTCGGTCCAGTTGGACAGGGGAAATACCCGCAGACTCTCGCCGGCGTGAACCCGCGTGTTGTAAAGCGACCAGAGTTCCGGGCGCTGCTGCTTGGGATCCCAGCGGTGATGAGCCGAGCGGAACGAAACCACGCGCTCCTTGGCACGGCTTTTCTCCTCATCACGGCGGGCGCCGCCGAAGGCCGCATCGAAGCCATGCTGATCCAGGGCCTGTTTCAGCGCCTGAGTCTTCATGACATCGGTGTACACCTGCGGGCTGCAGGTGAAGGGGTTCACACCCCGTTCGAGGCCCTCCCGGTTCACATGCACCAACAGCTGCATCCCGGTTTCGCGCACCACCCAATCGCGAAACTCGTACATGGCGCGGAACTTCCAGGTCGTGTCCACGTGCAGCAGCGGAAACGGCGGTGCTGCCGGATAGAACGCCTTCCTCGCAAGGTGCAGCATCACCGCGCTGTCTTTGCCAACCGAGTACAGCATCACCGGGCGTGCGCACTCGGCAACGATCTCCCTCAGGATGTGGATGCTCTCCCCCTCCAGACGCTGCAGGTGGGTGAGCGCGGCTGGACTCATGCGGTTGCTTTGCGCGTCATCGGTGGCATCGGATCATAGGGGGTCAGGAGAGGTTCGTGAAATTCCGTGTTGTTGTCGGGGCCAAACCGACGCGCCAGTCCGGGCTGTTTAAGCGCCGGAACGGGCCTGCTAGCCGTCCAACTGGAAGCGTGACCAGTTCTATCGCGCGCGCGGCGCCGTCGTGATCTACTGCCGCCCGTGACCCGTAAAGCGACCGTGCAAGCCTGGTTCCTGGCCCCGGCTTGTTCGCTGTGGCTGACCGCCTCGGTCGCTCAGGCGACGGGTGGGACCCCGGCCGCGACCCCGGCGTCGCTGAGCTCCATTCCCACCGCCGCCCCGGCAACCGCGAGCCCCATTCCCCCCCTGTCCGCAGACTCACTGCCGGAGGTCACCGTTGAACGGGACGAGCCGCAGTTCGTCGCACCCACCCGCCGCGATCGTATCGGCCGGATCTGGGCGCCGGTGATGATTGACGGCAAGGGGCCGTTTCGCCTGGTACTGGACACCGGTGCGAACCATTCCGCCGTCATCCAGCGCACCGCCGATGCACTCAACAAGCCGCAGAGCGCAGAAACGGCGCACGTGACCGGAGTCACCGGGTCCGCGACCGTGCCGACGCTGCGCGTTGGCAGCATGGAAGTGGGCGAGCTGTTGCTCGGGCCAACGTTCCTGCCGATTTTGCCGGACGTCTTTGGTGGTGCCCAGGGCGTACTCGGTCGCGAGGGCCTGGCCAACATGAGGATCGTCGCTGACTTCGGCAACGACCGCCTGACCATCACGCGCTCCCGCGGTCAGCGCACCAGGGGCAACTACAGCGCGGTTCCGCTGCAGGTGGTACACGATGGCTTGTTGATGGCCAACGTCCTGGTCGGCCGCGTGCCCACCCGCGCCATCATCGACACGGGGGCACAGCGAACGATCGGCAACGAGGCGCTGCGCGAGGCCCTGCAGCATCACCCGTATGGCCGGGCGACGACCGAGGACATCGTCGGCGTCACACTCGACGTGCAGCAGGGCGACAATCAGCCGAGTCCGCCGATCGCCCTGGGCAACGTACGGCTGGAAGGCGTACGGATCACGTTCGGCGACATGTATTTGTTCGAGCACTGGAAGATGACCGCCGAACCAACCCTGCTGATCGGCATGGATATGCTCGGATCCTTCGATCTGGTGGTCATCGACTATCGCACCCACGAACTGGACCTGCGCCAGCGCCCCTCCATGTCGAATTGGAAGATCCTACCCATCTCATGAGCGCGCAGCGCCACCCTGCCCCAGGCGCAGGAAGCGCCGCCGCTCGTTCCACTGGTGACGTGCGTGCAGCCGCTCGGACTCGTTCGTCACCTCCGGCGGCAGGGCGCGCAGCGCCCGCAGCGCCGCGGCGTGCGCCATCGCCACCGCCGGATCGGTCTGCAGCAGCGCCCGGTAGTGATCGAGGAATTCCTGCTCGGACGGAATCTGCCCGCCGGTGAGGAGTTCGCGCGCGTGCGCACCGATCGCCGCGGCCTCGCTCGCGGGCAGCTCCGGCGCGTGCGCGAGCGCGTGATCGATATCCGCGATCAACCGGTATAACGGCTGCAGCCAGACCCACTCGGGGCTGGTGGTGATCTGTTGCAGGCGTTCAAGCGGCGAGGCAGGCGGGGCGAAGTGGCGCTCGGTTTCCAGCAACACACCCAGTACGGTCTGCAGGGCGGCACTGCCTTCGCGCAGCTGCCCGAGCCACGGGCGTTCAGCGGTCACTCGAGGATCCTTTCAGCGCATTCGCTGAGCTCACCGATATTGTTCAAGGTTACGTCAGCCGGCGGGTATGCGGCGACTTCTTGCGCATCCAGAGCGTAGTGCCCCTGGCGTGGGAATACGGTGGTGAGCCGTTCACCCCAGAACTCCTTCATGGCGGTGAGGATGCGCAGCTTGTCGTCCACCATCACGTAATGTTCAGCCGGATAGCGCCGCTCGACGGCGCTCAACATCTGTTCCTTGTGCAGGTAGATAAGAACCCTGCCTGCCACCGCATCTGACAGGCCCGAGCGCTGCACCTTGCGCGGCTGGAATACCACATCGCCGTCGGAGAGGATCACGGTGTGCCCCCGGCGGCCGCAGCGCTCGATTGCAGCCAGCGCCCCCGGGTAAAGGCGCGTGGCAAACGGGTAGTCCACGAGGAAGGATGAAACCTTCAGAAGCTGCGGATCGTCGAGATTCTCGAGGCGGTAGCGTTGCAGGGCGCCGAGGTAGTCCGCATAGCCAAGCTCGCTGCGCAGCTGCTCGAATATCACCCAGTAGCGGTCCCGGTTAGCGGCGCCGAACTCACGCGCCAGATGGGCGCTCAGGTCCTCCTGCACGGCATCGTTGTCGAGCAGCGTGTTGTCCACGTCGAAGAGGAAAACTGTCTTGGCCGCCCCAACCGGCATAAGTGTGATCGCGCTCCATGCCCACGCTCCCCGGATGAGTGTACGCTCCTCCGCAGGAACGGGAACGCGCCGCTGCGGCTGTCAACCTGTTGCGCCACGCGACGTTGCACCCGTTTAGTCGTCTTGCGCCAGGAGGAAACGCACCGTGAACATGCCATCGCCCCTGAAGTCTGCCGTCGCCGCAACGCTCCTGGTAACGCTCGCGAGCTGCGGCGGCTATGGGAATGACTATTTCTACGGGTATCCCGCTTTTACCGTCCCGAACTCGATCGCGGTTGCTGACGTCAACGCCGATGGCACCCCGGATCTGCTGGTGGCCACGACGCTCGATCAGGGCGTGGTGAACAACCCGGGGTTTGCGAACGTCATTCTGGGACAACACGCCACCCCCGGTACCTTCCAGAGCGGGGTGCAATACCAGACGACCGGTGCCAATCCATCGAGCATCGCCGTCGCGGATCTTGCCGGGTCGGGAAGCTTCGATGTGGTCATTGCAAATTATGGTTCTGGCAGCGTCACCGTGTTCATGCACGGCGCCACCGCCGGGACTTACCAGCCTGGAGTCGATGTTGCCACCGGAGGCGTGCCCAACCAGGTCGCGATCGGCAGCTTAAACGGCGGCAATCCCGACATCGTGGTGGCGGACGCAAGTGCCAGCGGTAACGTGATCGTGCTGTTCCACGATCCGGCGAACCCCGGCAAGTTTCTGGCGCCGGTGATGCTGCCCACCACCCTCACCACGAGCGCAGTGGCGATTGCTGACGTCAACGGCGACGGACACCC
>JANWKL010000043.1 GCA_025451375.1 Steroidobacteraceae bacterium | reverse complement strand
TCAACCTTTCAGTCGGCGACCCCTTGGGATGCGCGCGCCGATTTTCGCTGGGCGGCGCTCAGCGTCTGGCGGGCGTGCTCAAGCCCGCAACAGACGCATCCGCCAAGTCGTCGTCGCAGGGTTGCTCCTGTTTCCGGGTCGGCGCGGCGTGCTCATCATTGACCCAGGTCAAAGCTGCCACCGAAACGAGGATTGCTGCTGCACCCACCCACTGCAGCGCTCCGAGGCGCTCACCGAGGACGGGCATTGAAATCAACAGCCCGAACACCGGAATCAGATTCAGACACAACCCCGCGGCGGTCGCGCTGATGCCCTTCAATGCCCACAGGTAAAACCAGAATGCGGCCGCATACTGCACGACGCCGGAGGCGAGAGCCATCGCCCAGCCCCTCCATCCCACCTGCGCCGTCGGGACGAAGTGATCTGCCAGAACCCAGGACAGAGTGAGCGCGACCACAATGGCGACGAGTTGTTGGCCGATCAGTGCGGGCAGTGGCTCGATGTCGGCGGACACTCGCGCTGAGTTCACAACATAGGCGGCTGCACACAAGACGCCGCCAATGATCAGCAGGTCCCCGAAGAGTGACTGGCCGCCAAGGTTCCAATGCTCGCCGCCGACCAGCACGGCTCCCGCGCCACCCAGGATCGAGAGCACGATCGCGGCGCGCTTCGGAGCGCGCCTGAACATCAGCCATGCCAGCAGCACGACCATGACGGATTCGGTTGAGGACAACACGACCGCCTCGGATGCGCTGACCCGTTTCAGGCCCTCAAGGCCGAGGAAATAGGCCAGTCCCGGTTCAAGAGCCCCGAGCCACATAACCCTGACAGTCCCGCCTATCGATTTTGGTACTTGCCCAAGAACAAATGCCACCAGGACCAGACACGCGACACTGGCCAGTAACTGGATGATGAGCAGCTGGGGTGGAGGAAAGTCCTGCAGTGCGATCTTGGTCATGGTTACGCCAGCGCCCCAGCACAAGGTCGCCAGCAGGGCAAACACTGCATAGATGCGTCGACTTCCGGTGGTCATAAAAGCTGCCTCGGCGTGCCCGGGTTGCCTGCCGCGAGCGGTGTCCAGGTCGTGTGCGGCATCACGCCGCCGGGCGCAGCAAGGCCGTGGACAAAGCCAAAATTCTCATCTTCGACATTGCAGGTGCCGGCGGACAGGTAGCTCAAGTCCAGCGTCGACCATACCTCGCGCTGGTCGCGCGGCGCATCGCAGCCCGCGTTGCACATGACCTTCGATGGCACCAACACGTCCGTGTGATACAAGGCGGAATAGTCGCTGGTTGAGAAGTTCTCCGGGACGTGGCGCGGTCGATGGCGCATCGGGCAAGCGCCCGCAGGGCGACTGCTATCGAGGTTGTGCCAACTGCAGCTCTCCGCGCGACCCAGAGGCTTGCCGATGCCCCCGTTGCCAATGGATGCCCACGCGAAGCTCCTGACCCGAGCGATGGCACTCTCCAGGTCCGGCGCTAAACCGCTCTTCACGAAGCTGTCGGCAAGCAGTCCCGGAGCGTTCATGGATATCACAATGCCACCCGGGATTCGCCGGTCGTGGTTGTCCGTCCCGTGAGCGGAAGTATGAAAGATGTTGATGCCGCCCTTGAGTGTCTCCCAGCTACCGTCGCTATGTTTGAGCGGAATCGATTCGGCATACATCACATCCGCCCGTAGTGGCGCCTGTTCCACCAAATACAGGTCGGCGAGCAGCAGGCATAGCTCCACCAGTTCCGGTCCCGGCATCGCGTACGCAAACTCAATGACGTTGAAGACGGTAAGGAGGCCGTGCACCCGACCCTCTGAGGCCCGCTCCTTCCACTCGCGCCTCGCCTGCTGGATCTTGGTGACCACGTGCACCGTGCCCTGGAGCACATCGTCACGCGTGATCCAGCACATGTCGTAGCGGATCCCCTGACGATCGCGCGCGCCCAGGCGGCCGAACATGCAGGGCTGAAAGCGGTGCAACCATTGCCTGAGCCGCGATTCCTTGTCGACAACCGGAACTGCCGGGTCGAGAAGAATGCGATGTGCATCATCGATGTCCTCACCAAAGCTGATGTGCGCATCCAGCAGCGGGACGGCAGTCAGCGACGCCGCCAAATTCACCTGCGGCAGATTCGCATTGGGGCAGGTCACGCTAGGGACTCCTGTGATCGAGACGGGTGTAGGGCGTTCTTTTTGTTGCCAGCAGTCGTTGGATCGACGGCGCACCACAGGTGCTATTGCGAGGCCGTCAGGTTCGCCTTACCGAGGTTGTTGCCCACCTGTGGTCGCGTTGGCGGGCGCGCATGATAAATCGATCCACAAGATGTATGCGGCATGCAGTATATGCAGGCCGCATGTCTGCAGGCAATTGCCGTGCCCCGACGGCAGCGGCGGGGCGGCTCAGGCCGTGGGCGGCGTCCTGGTGAACCGCATTACGGCACTAGATGGCAGCGGCTGAAGCGCTGTTGCGGGTAAATCCCTGAGTTATGGGACACTCAGGCTGCGGACAGTGTTGCTCCTCGCACAGCCGACAAGCGGCATCTCCCGCCTGCTTCGTTGTTGCGGTCTCACGCAACATTATCTCCAGCAACTCGGTGAGCTGGATCTGTTGCTGACGGCGCAACGGCTGCATGAACACTTCCAGTGTCCGGCGCCGAGCGCGCAGTAGCTCTTGTGAGCACCGCCTGCCGGCAGCCGACAGGGTCAAGCTGACAAAGCGCTTGTCCTGCGCCTCACCGCGTTCCACCAAACCAGCGCGTACGAGCTTGTCGACCAGGCGCACACACCCGGGGTGACTCAGACGCAGTGCGCCGCTCAGAAATGCGACGCTCTCGCCGGGGTTGTGAGTGATGGTAACCAGGGCTGCGGGCGCCTGGCCGCCCATTCCCAGTTCCCCCTCCACCACCTCCGTCATCTTGTCGTGAATGCTGACTACCAGTGCGCCCAGCAGATTCAGACTTCTGCAATCCAGCATGTTCCAGCTCTCCTCAGGGGGGGTGGGAAGCAGAGCTCACGTCCGCATGGCCATTTGCCCGTCACTATGTTATTTGCATGCCGCATGCATTATCGCAGAAACCGCACCATTGTTGCGACAATTCAAACAGTTAGTTACTACTTTTGCCTGTGCGCGTCCTGCGCCGTGTGCGCCGCTGCGGAGCCCGCTATTGCAATCGTGACTACGGCGACCAGCGACTACGATTTCCGGGGCGAGACCCAGACCATGGGACAGCCCGCTATACAAGTCACGCTGGACGCGGTGGCGGCAGAGAGCTGGCATCTGGGTGTGTTTGCGAGCAACGTCAATTTCGGCCGCCAAGCCGTCGGCGGAAATCCGCAACTCGAAATCAGCCCGGTCGCTGAGCTGCTGAGGGAGGTTGGACACGAGACTACGATCACCCTGGGCGCGCTGTATTACCTGTACGGGGTGAACGGCGGGACACCATACGATTTTGGCGAGCTCGAGATGGGTATCGCGCACGGCTGGTTTTCCACCACGCTATTTTTCACGCCGGCGTGGGACGGGCGAGTCAACGGTCGGCGTCATTCAGCGCAGTACTGGTCGACTGACCTCGCGGTTCCTCCCTGGAGGGGGCTGACCCTGGCAGCACACCTGGGCTACTCCTGGGGCCCATACTGGCGCGAGCTGGGCGGCGCGACCGCGGTAGATTGCTCGGTCGGAGTTGGCTACTCCTTCCACAAGTTTGACCTGAAACTGCAGCAGATCGTGCGCACCTCAATCCTGCAGAGTCCCGGCACCAGCCTGGTTGCGACCTCACGAACAATCTTTTCAGTGAGCCGCTCGTTCAGCGTGCAATGAGGGAGCGCGAAATCGCAAGTGTGGCGCCAGCGGGTCCATGAACGCGCGTACTATGGCGCACATCCGAAGGCCGATGGGGCGCGCACCCATGTCCAAAGCAGCACGGTTTCCCGGCTGCGTTGTCGCACTCCTTCTTATAGGGGCAGGATCCGCGTGGGCCCAAAGCCCCGCCGCGGGCCCGGCACTCCCTCCGGGCACCGGACGGGACATCGCGCAGGCCAAGTGCGTGAGTTGCCATGACACGAGTCGACTGACCGCACCCGGCTACAGCCGCGAGGGGTGGCAGGTCGTCCTCGAGCGGATGACGAAGCTCGGCGTGCAGCTCGAGCCCACGGAGGTGCCGGTCCTCACCGACTACCTGGCGCGCAGTTTTCCGCAGCAAACGCAGGCGGCGGCAAGTGTCATTGCCGGTGATGTGCGCGTTTCATTCAGGGAATGGGCGGTCGTGCCGACGGGTGCATTTCCGCACGATCCCCTGGCGACGCCGGATGGGGCGATCTGGTACACCGGCCAGCACGCGAGCGTGCTCGGGCGCATCGATCCCAAGACCGGCTCGATCCGAGAGTTCCGCACGACGGTTCCCGACTCAGGTCCCCACGGGCTGACGGCCGACGCGGATGGCAACATCTGGTTTACCGCCAACTACGCGGCTTACATCGGCAGGCTCGATCCCATGAGCGGTGTGATCACCGCATACAAAATGCCCGATCCTGCTGCACGCGATCCGCACACGCCGGTGTTCGACGCCGGCGGCGTGCTGTGGTTCACGGTACAGGCCGCGAACATGCTCGGACGACTGGTGCCGGGGACCGGCGTCGTGAAGCTCGCGAGTGTACCGACCCCGCACGCCTTGCCGTACGGCATCGTCGTCAGTTCAAAGGGCGTGCCGTTCTTTGCCGAGTTCGGAACCAACAAGCTGGCGCACATCGATCCAGCCACCCTGGCAATCCACGAGTACGTCCTGCCGCAAGCTGGGACGCGGCCAAGGCGGATCGCCATCACCAGCGACGACGTTCTGTGGTACTCGGACTACGCGCGTGGGTGCCTCGGTCGCTATGACCCGAAGAGCGGCGTCGCCAGTGAGTGGCCCTCGCCGGGGGGCGCGGCCTCGCAACCGTATGGCATCACAGCGCTGAACGACGTCATCTGGTACAGCGAGTCGGGCGTGCGTCCCAACACCCTGGTGCGGTTCGATCCGAAGTCGCAGCAGTTTCAGAGCTGGGCAATTCCCTCCGGCGGCGGTGTGGTGCGCAACATGATGCCCACGGCGGGCGGCGGCCTGGTGCTGGCCGAGAGCGGCGCCGGCAAGGTCGCGCTCGTTACCATCAAGTGATCGCCAGAGGGCCCTCGGCGGCTGCGATGGCGGGTAAGGGATTCAGTGGCGGGCTCGACCCCGGATCGACAGCCTGGGCGAGGGCGATATGTCGCAGCTTCGAGACCGCTTAGTCGCCCGGCGCTGCGTCAATTTCATGCAGATCGCGGCCGCGGGTCTCGTGTCCGAAAAAAGCGATGAGCAGCGCGGATACCAAAGCGGGCACGGTGATCGCCAGGATGGTCACGGCGAGTGAGGGCACCGCGCCGATGACGCTCAGCGTTTGCGCGATGAGTCCGCCGAGTTTGCTGCAGGCCGCGACCCAGCCGGTGGCTCGTCCGCGGATCCGCAGCGGATAGTGCTCCGCTGCGTACGGCAGCAACATGGAGATGAGGCCGCAGGAGCCGAGGATCACCAGCGCGAGTGGCAGCAGCGGATGAGACAGGCCCGCGGCGCTCGCCTCCTGCACGGCCAGGCCGCACAGCCCCGCAACCATCAGGCCGGTCATGCTGATGAGCGACCACTTGGTGCTCCAGGCGCTGAACATCCACGCGCACACCACCACCGTCGGTGCGGCGAGCAGCGTGGAGCGCGCGATCAGGGCGCTCGAGGCGCCGACGCTGCGGCCATCCGCGATCAGCGCTGCGGGCAGCCATAACAAGAGCCCGAAATTCACCATGCCCCAGGCGAGGCCCGAGAGGGTCAACGCTGCGGTGATGCCGAGAAAGCCGCGGCTGACGGGCGGTATTGGCGCGTGACTGTCGGGGGCCAGGGGCGTGTCAGCGGTGAGCAGCACGCCGAAGCGCGCCAGTGAGGTGCGCGCGATGTCACCGCGGCCGATGTGCTGCAGGAAGCGGGCGGACTCGGGCAGGTATGGACTCAGGAGCACCAGGATGAGCCCGGTCGGCAGGTTCAGGAACCACATGATTCGCCAGCCAAAGGCTGGCTGCAGCAGCGCGGACAGGGAACTCGCCGCGAAGAATCCGCCGATCGCGCCGATGCCGCCCACCAGTACCAGGCTCCAGCCGCGGTGCCGGGTCGGCATCACCTCGGCGAGCAGCGCATAAGCCACCGGCAACATGCCGCCCGCCGCCGCGCCCATCATGAAACACATGCCAACGTTCCACCAGAAACTCGGCATCGCCCCGCAGATCGACGTGCCAATGAACATCACGGATGACAGCACGATGGTTGCGCGGCGCCCGTAGACATCGGCGAGCGTGCCCCACACGAAGGAACCCACGACTGTGCCGAGAAGCGCCGCGAACGGCAGCAGGGCCACCGTCTGCGATCCGACACCGTATTCGACGCGCATACCCGGCGTCACGAACCCGAGGCTGGCCGGTTTCATGACGTCGATGACCAGGGCGAGAGCCAGCAGCGCCGCGACGTGCCAGTGCGCGGCGGTCAGCGGCGCGCTTTCAATATGCGCGATCACATCGTGCAGGGGCCCGTCCGGGGTGCGCTCGGGGAATCGCGGCAGGAGACCGTAGCCGGCGAGGGCTACGCCCAGCACGATCGCCGCCATTCCGAAGAGCATGCCGGTGTCCATGGGCATGCCGGCCATCAGGTAGTGGTTGCCGCGGGCCATGAGGAACATCGGCAGGTGCAGCAGCACGCCCGCGATGACCATTGTGCAGCCGCACCAGAAGGCGAGGGTGTTGCGCCGGTGGGCGAAGACAATGGCTTGCAAGCGCTGATCTTAGCGCATCAATCCGTCCCCCGAATGGTGGAGGCCGCAGGTTCACTTATTGGCAGCGGCGCGCGGGCGCGATCACATGCGAAGCTCCCGGCTCGAGGAGGTAAAGCCGGCATGGTGATTTTTCTGGGACTGGTGATTGTCAGCGGCGTGCTTGGCCTGAGTGCCATCGTCGTGCTCTTCGCTCTCGCCTCGGAAACCGAAGTGCTGCCATCGCTTACCCGCGCAGGTGCAGCCGGCGACGATGAGCCGCCGGCCTCCTTAGAGGATCGACACAGCGGCCAGGGCATTTCGAGCCGCGCTCGCCCGCCCGATGCGGGTATCCTGCGCGCTGGCAC
>JANWKL010000042.1 GCA_025451375.1 Steroidobacteraceae bacterium | reverse complement strand
GGCGAGGGAAGCTACGTCTACGACGCCAGCGGCCGGCGATATCTGGACGGCTCGGGTGGTCCGGCCGCGTTCAGCATCGGTCACGGCAACCGTGAGGTTAACGCGGCGATCGCCGCGCAACTTGAACAGGTGGCGTGCGGTTATCGGTATCTGTTCACGAGCGAGCCACTCGAAGAGCTCACGCGCCTGCTGCGGGCGCGCTGCGGACCTGAGTTCGAACACATCGTGTACTCGGGCAGTGGCTCCGAAGCGGTCGAGTCGGCGTTGAAGGTGGCGCTGCAATACTGGGATGCACGCGGACTGCCGGTGAAGCGGCGTTTCATCGCCCGCGAGCGCTCCTATCATGGCAATACCCTGGGCGCGCTTTCGGTGTCCGGGTTCCTCGAGCGCCGGCGGCCGTTCGAAGGCAGTCTGCTCGAGGTGTCGTTCGTTTCCGCCGCCAATGCCTACCGCCCCCTGCAGGGGTTGGCCGGAGCGCAGCTGACTGCTGCGTTGGCCGATGAACTGGATGCCCGCATCACAGCGCTCGGCCCGGAAGAGGTCGCAGCATTCATTTTTGAGCCCGTCGTCGGGGCCGCGGGCGGGGTGGTGCCGGCTCCTCCCGGGTACGCGCAGGCGGTCCGCGCCGTCTGTGACCGGCATGACGTACTCGTGATCGCCGATGAGGTGATGTGCGGCGCCGGGCGCTGCGGCACGTGGCGTGCGCTGGAACATGATGGAGTCGTACCCGACATCATGGCCGTCGGCAAGGGACTCGCCGGCGGCTACATCCCGCTGGCGGCGACGATCTTTCGCAAAGAACTCGGGGACGCGATCCTCGCCGCACAGGGCGCAATTCTTACCGGACACACGTACTCCGGACACACGACCGCGTGCGCAGCCGGGCTTGCAGTTCAGCGCATCATCGAGCGTGAGTCCCTGGTATCCCAGGTGCGTATCCGGGGCGCAGCGCTGCGCCGCGACTTGAGTGAAGCGCTTGAGCAGTTCGAGGAAGTAGGCGACGTGCGCGGCCGGGGATTCCTGATCGGCATCGAATTTGTGCGCAATCGCGCTACTCGCGAGCCTTTTCCGGCGGAGCGGGGCGTCAGTCACGCAGTCGGTGCCAGCGCTCTGGAGGACGGGCTGATCTGCTATCCGTGCGCCGGCAACGTGGGCGGTGTCATGGGCGACACGATCATCGTGGCGCCCCCGTACAACGCGCGCGAAGCGGAACTGTCGGAGCTCACCGAGAAATTCGCGCGCGCAGTCAAGCGCACGCTGGCCCCGGGATGACCCATCCGCCTGGGTTCTCCTCGCTCGCGGGCCGGATCAGTGGCCCGAGCGTATCGGCGTGGGATATCCATTACGAGGCCATGGCGGCCGCCCGTCGCGGCGAGGATGTCATTGTCCTGAGCGTGGGTGATCCGGATTTCCCGACCCCGGGGCCGATAATCGAAGCGGCAGTCACCGCACTGCGTGCCGGTGATACTCACTACACCCCGCTCGCCGGGTACCCGGAGCTTCGCCAGGCCATCGCGCGCGAGCATCAGCGTGTGTCAGGTCAGGCCGTAGGGCCGGAAAATGTGATCTTCACCGCCGGCGCGCAGAACGCGCTCGCAGCGGTGGCACTCACCATCCTGGAGCGCGGTGACGAGGTACTGGTTCCCGAGCCCATGTACCTCACCTATGCCGCGAGCATCGGCCTGACCGGTGCCACACTGGTGCCTGTTGCCCAACCGCCGGCGCTCGGGCTGCGACTGGACCTCGATGGTCTGGCACGCGCGGTGACCGCGCGCACCAGGGCCATCTTTTTCGCCACTCCCAATAATCCCAGCGGCGTGGTCATGTCCCGGGAGGAGCTGGATTTCATTGCGGCACTCGCGATTTCCCGCGACCTGTGGGTGGTGGCCGATGAGGTCTACGCCACCATTACCTTTGAACGCCCGCATCTGAGCATCGCGAGTCTGCCGCAAATGGCGCCGCGCACGGTCACCATCAGTTCGGTGTCCAAATCCCATGCGATGGCGGGATGGCGCGCCGGCTGGGCGGTAGGCCCGGTGGTGTTGATTGAGCATCTGGTGCGGATCGCACAGTGCACGCTCTACGGGCTGCCGGGTTTTGTGCAGGCAGGTGTTTTAGCAGCCCTCGAACACGGTCGCGCGGCGCAGCAGGCCATGCGCGAGACCTATCGCGGGCGGCGCGATCTGGTGCTCGGGCTGCTTGCGGTCAGCAGGCGGCTACGCTGCCTGCGGCCCGAGGCGGGCATGTTCATGCTGGTGGATGTCACGCGCACCGGCTTGAGTGCGGATGCTTTCGTCCGGCGGCTCTATCGTGCGACGGGTGTTTCAGTGCTGGACGCCGGCGCGTTCGGCCCGAGCGCCGCGGATTACATCCGCGTCTCCTTCGCCAACGGCAATGACCGGCTGGCCGAGGCGTGCGCGCGCATCCTCGGCTTTGTCGACTCCCTGCCGGAGAGTCCCGCCCAGGAGCGCGCGTGACGACGGTCGGCGAACGGCTGCTCGAGCTGCTCGAGGCCTATGGTGTCGAGTTCGTGTTTGGAATTCCGGGCGTGCATACGCTCGAGCTGTATCGCGGGCTCGCAGCCAGTCGCATCCGCCACGTGACGGCGCGCCACGAGCAGGGCGCCGGCTTCATGGCGGACGGCTATGCACGCGTCAGCGGCAAACCCGGCGTCTGCTTTGTGATCACCGGTCCCGGCCTTGCCAACATTGCGACCGCGATGGCACAGGCCTATGCGGATTCCATCCCGCTGCTGGTGATCTCCGGGGTGAATCCCGCCGGAAAAATGAATTCCGGCGACGGCTTTCTGCATGAACTCCCCGACCAGCGGGCGCTGGGGCGCAGTCTCGCCGTCTTCAGTCACACCGTCTTTCGAGCTGAGGAACTTGCGCCGGTGATCGCGCGCGCCTTCGCCGTCTTTGACGCGGCTCGCCCGCGGCCCGTGCACATCGAGATTCCGGTAGATGTGATGGCCCTGCCAGCCGCAGCGCTGCGGACCCCGGTTCTGCGACTGGCGCGGCCAGTGCCTGGGGCGCGGGAACTTGCTCGGGCAGCCGAGCTGATCGGCGCAGCCAAATACCCGGTGATCGTGGCGGGCGGCGGCGCCATCAGGGCGGCCGACAGTGTCCGCAGCCTGGCCGAGCGGCTCGACGCGCCGGTTGTCATGACCATCAACGCACGCGGTGCGTTGCCGCCGAGCCATCCGTTGGGGATAGCGGCGAGCCCGTCACTCAAGGCGATCCGGGAGTTGCTCGCCAGCGCGGATCTGGTACTGGCGTTGGGTACGGAACTCGGACCCACGGACTTCGATATCTATGACGAGGGCAGTCTGCCTTCAATGCCACAGCTCGTCCGGGTCGACATCGACCCGCAGCAGATCGCCCGCAACTATCCCGCCGCGTTCGGCCTGGTGGGCGATGCCGGCGCGACCTGCGCGACACTCGGCCGGCTCATGCCGCAACGCCTGCAAGGCAGCGGTGCGTTGCGGGCGGGGGAGGCGCGTCGACGCGCACGCGAGGCCCTCGATGCCGGCAGTGAAAGAGACGTCGCTCTCATCGAGAGCGTGCGCGACGCACTGCCTGAAGCGGTGGTGGTCGGTGATTCAACCCGGCAGGTCTATGCAGGTAACCTGTTCTTTGCGGCTGCGGGACCGGTGCGGTGGTTTAACGCCTCGGTCGGGTTCGGGGCGCTCGGCTATGGGTTGCCAGCGGCAATTGGCGCGAGCCTGGCGGCGCCCGGGTGCCCCATCGTGTGCCTGGTCGGGGACGGGGGATTGCAATTCACGCTCGCGGAACTTGGCACCGCGGTCGAGGCTGGCGCGCGGCTCATCGTCATCCTGCTCAACAACCGCGGCTATGGTGAGATTCGCAGCTCCATGCTTGCCCATCGCATTGAGCCGGTGGGGGTTGATCTGCACACGCCGGACTTTCAGGCAATCGCCCGTGCCTACGGCTGGGCGAGCGAGCGATTGGACGGGGTCGAAGCGCTCCCCGGCCTGCTGCGCAGTGCCGCGGCGCGCACGCCGCCAACATTGATCGAGATTCAAGTCGGCTGACCCGGCGGCGTGTGCCGCTGCTTGCTACTGCTCCAGGGAAATTCGGTTGACGACCGCCGAAAGCGTCTCAGTGCCGAGCGAGAGATACAAATGTTGTTCCGACACCGTTAGCGTGAACTGCGTGCGCCGCTGCAGTCCTCGCGCCAGCGCTGGCAGCCAATCGAAGTCCATGGCGTAGAGTTCGAGCGCCTCGATGCGATGGATCCGCGCCGCGCTAAGCCGTGTCGCCAGCTGCACGGCATCCTTGTGGGTATAAACAGCTACCCGCGGCGCGGCCTTGCTGGCGCGATGCAGACGCGCCGCGTCGGGGGCGCCGACATCAATCCAGGCTTTCAACACCCCCGTCAGATCGCGCACCGCGATTGAGGGCTCATCAGGCTCGGATAGGCCGTTCGAAAGCGCGATCCCGTCGGTGTACTCGAGGCAATAGGCGAAGAGCCGCGTCAACATGTGCTCCGGGGTTTCCGACGGATGACGCGCCATGCGAACCTTTAACGACTCGTAGACTCCGCGGTCGGAGTTCGCCAGCTCGATCTCGAATGCGTAGATGGTGTCGCTGAGTGCCATCCCTCAGGGCTTTGATTTCTTTTTGGCTTTCGACTTGCCCGCGCTGTTGAGGGCGATCGCCTGGCGAATGAGCGCCTTGAAGGCGGAGGCGTCAATTTCCGCTCCTTCGGGAATGTCGATTGCGCGGCGCACGTTGCCCTCGAGACTTGAGTTGAAGAGACCCGCCGGATCTTTCAAAGACGCGCCTTTCGCGAAGGTGAGCTTCACGACCTTCTTGTAGGATTCGCCGGTGCAGATGATGCCGTCATGCGACCAGACTGGCGTGCCCATCCACTTCCACTCCTCGATGACGCCCGGGTCTGCCTCCTTGATGAGCTTGCGCATCCTGCTTAAGGTGGGTCCGCGCCAGTCCCCGAGTTGGGCGATTCTTTTCGCGATGAGTTCGGAAGCCGACTCGCCGTGGCTCACGCCAGATTTTTTCATGATGGGGTATCTACCCCGGGGGCCGTCAGGCGTCAAGTCATCGGACGCGGCGCCTTCAGAACTTGTAGCGCACCCCCACCGTCGGGTTGATATTGGTCGCGTTGAGATAACCGCTCGCCAGACCGTCGTGCACGGCGCTGTACATGGCGCCGGCGTACGCGTCGAAGTGCACGTTGAACCGGTAGTCGGCGTCGATGGAAAAGGCCTCGAGACTGCCGCTGCAGACACTGTGCGCGGATGTCGAGCAGCCGGCTTGAGGTCCCGTGCCGTAGGCGTCCTGATGAACGTTGTAGTAGGCCGCGGTCAGCTCAAGCTTCGGGATGACGGTGTAGC
>JANWKL010000041.1 GCA_025451375.1 Steroidobacteraceae bacterium | reverse complement strand
GGGTTGAGGGATACGCGTAGTAGGTCATCGTCTCCTCGACCTTCTGCTCCACCAGCTCGGCTGCGGTCCTGAGCTTCAGCTCCTTCAGCCGCGCCACGATCTCTTTGGCTTTGCTCTTGGCTGCACGGCGATCTTCCTGGGCGTGGATCGCCTTGAGCATGCGCGCCACTTCGGCGACCTTGCCGTTGGGCACGTGGCTGAACACGTTGCGGTAAAAGTGGACCACGCAGCGCTGCCAGTCCGTCTTGGGAAACACCTCCGCAACCGCTTCCACCAGCCCTCTGCAGGCATCTGAGATGATCAGCCGTACACCCTTCAGGCCTCGATCCTTGAGGTGACACAGGAAGCTGCGCCAGCCCTCCAGATCCTCCTTCTCGCCCTCCGCAACACCGAGGATTTGCCGAAATCCATCGGTCCCGACGCCGATCGCAATCAGCACCGAGATGTTCTTCACTTCTCCCGCCCAGCTTCTCTTTAAGATCACGCCGTCCAGGTACACGTACGGAAACTCGCCCACGATCTCACGGTTGCGCCAGGCCTCGATGTGCCGGTAGATCTTCTGGTTAAGGCGCGAGACGGTGCCTGAGCTCACCCGCGTGCCCCACAGCGCTTCGGTGATGTCTTCGACTCTGCGCACCGACACTCCCGCCAGATACATCTCCACGAGCGCCTCCTCGACGGAGGACTCCCGCCGCTTATACCGCTCAACAATCGCGGTCTCAAACGGCAACCGCCGCAGCTTTGGTACCCGCAGCGTCACCTCTCCGGCCTTGGTCTCGAGCTTGCGCTCGTAGTGGCCGGCTCTGCCATCAATCCGCTCCGGCGAGCGCTCGTAACGCTGTGCCCGGCAGATCTGGTCCGCCTCCGCATCCAGCAGCCCGTTCAGCGTCTCCTCAACGCTCGAGCGGACTACCTCATCCACATGCCCTCTTAACTTCGCTTCGTCGACCTGCAGCGCCCCTATCGGCGCCGGTGTATCGTCTCCCATGGTGGCCTCGCCTATGGTCTGGTTCGTTGGTGCTTGGCAGTTCCATTGAACCAGATCGAGGCCACCGCCTCGAAATGTGCGAAAGAAACGTTACGTCATCCGGCTCTACCGCATGTCACATGCGCCGGGCAACATCAGACGCGAGTGTTCCATCTCGTCGTCTCGTCGCATGAGTCGATGAACCGCAATGCAATCGGATTTACCCAGGTGAAGGCGACACTGAGGGGGGCAGGAGTCAGTCTGCCAGACCGATGCCAGAAAAATACCAGCCGGACCACTAGGAATCCCGGGATCGCAGCCCGCAGCATCGCCTCGCACCGCTGGTGTTACCTGGACCCGGGGTCGCGGGCAATTGAGTCGGAAACCCTCACGGGAGATGTCGTCGTGAAGCGCAAAACCCTGGTCTTCTGCAGTGTCATTGCAGCCATGAGCCCGGCCGTCTGGGCCGACAGCCTCTTCGACGGAACCTGGCGACCCGAATACCCCCAGAAGGCCAGTCCGGGACAAAAGCACGACATCACCGAGCTCAAGAACGGGGTATACGAGTGCCGCTCCTGTACGCCGCCGTACACCATCCAGGCCGACGGCATGGACTACCCGGTCAAGAACAATCCCGACTATGACGCGCGTAACGTCAAGATCGTGGACGCCCAAACCATCACCAAGAGCGTCAAGAAAGGCGGCAGCGTCGTTTTCGAGTCCAAGGTCACCGCCGGCGCAGACGGCACGTCGCTGACGGAGCTGCAGACGATCTATGGAATGACGTCGCATCCGTTCGTGGTGCGGATGCGCTCCAAGCGCGTGGGTGCGCCGCCGTCAGGCTCGCACGCGGTAGCGGGGGAATGGCAGCAGCTGGACTTCGATATGCCCAACAACGATGAGGACACCACGCTCAAGGTGGAGGGCGACACGCTGTCGATGTCGGACAAGATGGGGCGCTCGTTCAAGGCCAGGCTGGACGGGACGGATGCTCCGTATTCCGGGACGCCGGAATTCACCAGCGTGTCGGTGAAGCTCGTCGACAGCCACACGATCGAGGAGCTGGACAAGAGCGATGGCAAGGTCCTGAAGATCACCCGTTGGGTGGTGACTCCGGACGGCAAGACCATCCACGCCCGCTTCGACGACACCCACGGCAGAATCCAGGAGCAGGACGGCCACAAGCTGCCCTAAGGCCCCGGCGAGCCGCGCGCACAGTGCGGGCGCTTACTCTTCCTGGCTGCGCGCCCGGTAGCGCTGCGGGGGCACGCCCGTCAGCCTGCGGAACGCCGTGGTGAAGTGGCTCTGGTCGCAGAACCCGCACTCGAGCGCGATCTCGCTGAGCGACAGTGCTCCCTGCCGCAGCAACTGCTGCGCGCGCGCCACGCGCGCGCGCCTGACGTAGTCGCTCAGGGTGCAGCCGAAGTGCCCGCGGAACGCGCGGCTCACCTGCACCGGATGACGTCCGACGCCGGACGCGATCGCGGAGAGCGCGAACCGGGTCTGGAGCTCCGCGCGCAGCATGTCGGCGACGCGCAGCACCCACGGCGGCGGCGCTCGCTCGTGCGAGCGGTCACCGCAGCCGTCGCACCGCAGCAGCTGCAGCGTGGCGTCCTCGATGCCGAGCATCGAAAGATCGTCGCCCGAGACGAGCTCGCGAAAGAGCCGCGCGCCGAGCCTGGCCGCGCGCGGGTCGCGCACCTCGCCCGGAGCGTCGAGCGCGCGTCCGTCCACCGCTGCCAGCTCCACGATGGGCGGCAGGGGCTCGATCTGCAGGCAGGTCGAGCCCAGCGGGAAGTAGGTCTCGTGCGGCTCGCCGGCGGGCAGGAAGCGTACCGTGCCTGCGCGGCAGGTCTCCCCGCCCAGACGGTGCGCGGCCCAGTGGTCGCCGGCGATGATGTAGATGAGGCCCGGCCTGGAATGGTAGTGGCGCCCCTCGCTGCGCCCGGGCGCGTACGCCACCGCCTCGACGAGTCCCGCCGGCGTGCTGAGCTCACGGATCCGGCGCAGCGGCTCTCCGCGCCTGAGTCCCGAGTGCCAGCGCCAGGCGTTCCCGATCTGCATGGCTCACCCGATCACGCGCTAAGAGTCTGCAAGACGCGCGTACCGCAGTGCCTATGCTAGCCCGAGCAGGACGGGGAGGTTGCCGTGTTCAGACCAGTAGAGCGGACGACGCGGTGGGTAGCGGTCCTGGCGCTCGCGGCGCTGATCGGAGTGCAGTCAGCGGGCGCGGCCTCCCTGCCGAGCGTCACGCAGGTGCTCGAGCGCCACGTCAGCGCGAGCGGTGGCCGCGCAGCGCTTAGGCGTTACAGCTCGATGACCGTGCACGGGCGCTACCAGGAGCCGGCCCGCACGCTCGATGTCGAGGTGATCTCGTACACCAAGGGTGGCCGGCAGCTGCAGGTCGCGATGCTGCCACAGGGCCGATCCCTGTCCGGCTACGACGGGCACACTGCCTGGGACCTCGATTCCCATGGCAAGGTCACGATCCACAAGGGAGATGAGGTCAGGAGCATCGCCCGGGATGCCGACATGTACTACCACCTGCAGGTCATGGACTACTTCCGCAGCATGGCAGTGGTCGACGTGCAGGATTTCGCGGGGCGGCCCTGCTACCACCTGCGGGGCACCAACAACTGGGGCCGGGAGAACGAGCAGTTCTACGACCGGGAAACGGGGCTGCTGCGTGGCTACAAGTTCAATACGGCGTGGCGCGGCGGGGCGGGCGATGCCACGGCGCTGTTCGAGGACTACCGGGAGTTCGGCGGGGTGCTCACGGCGACCCGGAGCACGACGCGCGACGGCGATTCGGTCTCCATTTTTGTCGTCACGGCCGTGACTTACGACGACGTGCCGGACTCCACCTTCGCACTGCCCGACGCGGTGCGTGCCGCTCTGGTGCGCTGAGCGGCCCGTGCCAGCCGACTGCCAGAAAAATACCAGCCCGTCGGCTAGGAATCCCATGATCCCCCGCAGGCAGCCTTGCGCCCGTCAGTGGACTGCGCGGGGCGCTCACCATGAAGGATTTCAGGACGGTGCATGCCAGGGGCACCCTCGTATGCGCGCTCGCAACGACACTGCTGGCAGCGGCGTGCGCTAAGCACCCGAGCGTCCCGGCCCCGGCCCCGCCGGCTGCGCCCCAGCAGCCGGAGACGGCCCGATCCAGCGCGGGTGAGTCCGCCGGCGATCGCTTCTTCGACTTGGCGCACAACCCGGGCGCGGCGGTGGGCACGCCGCTCGATCCGCACCAGCTCACGCCTTCGCAGCTGCTGTACGGCATCGCGCCCAAGCGCGACCCGCGCGTCGTGTACGCACCCGACGTCATCCTCATGGAGGAGGGCGACAAGGCCATCAAGATGGCCGCAAGCGACGGCATGACCTGGGTGTTCGACGCCTCGGCTCCGCACGTCAACGAGCTGCAGGAGGGCAAGATCGTGTTCGCCACCGGGCGCGCGGTCGGCCGCATCGGCCAGATCACGCGTGCAGGCGGCACGGTCACCGTGAAACTGGCGCCGGTACAGATCACCGAGGTGATCCATCAGGGCCACTTCCTCATCGACAGTAACTTCAGGCCGCAGGACCTGATCGTCTATACCGCGCCGGACTTCCCGTCGGTCCTCGATCTGAGCCCTCCGCCCTCGGCCAAGCCCACGACGGCGTGGAGCGCTGAAGACGCGATCCCCCATCTGGTGCGCACGGTGCTCGCGCCTGTGCCCGGTGCGGCTCCGCCCTCGCCTGCGACCGTGGCGAACGCAGCGGCCGCGGCTCCCGGTGCCCTGAAGTCTGCGCCGGCGCCCAGCATCGGCAACCCGCAGCCCTTCAATCTCAACGACGCCTGCAAGGTGTATCCGCTGGCCGGCTCCGACGGCTCACTCGGCCTCGAGTTCGACTACAACGCCAACGGCCTGTTCGTGAAGTCCGAGGGCCGGCTGCGGCTCGGGCAGGCGAAGGTGCGCTTCGTGCTGGACATCGAGGATGCCGCGATCAAGAAGTTCGGCATGGACCTCTCGGGCGCGGCGTCCATGACGTTCGAGTTCACCTCCTCGGCCGCCAAGGAGGGCTTCGTCAACGCGCATCAGCTCGGCGAGCTGCCGATGGACCTCACGCTCCCCATTCCGATCGCGGGCGTGCCGCTCGCGCTCACCGTGCACACCAAGTTCGTGCTCAACACCGGCTTCAGCGCCAAGACCTCCACCCTGTCCGCCAACGCCAGATACACCCTGACGGGCGAGCTGTTCATCGGCTGGGACGGTGGCCCGGCGGTCGAGCCGAGCCTCAGGCCGAAAGCAGAGACGGATTTCGGCAAGACGGCGGACGGGGTGTCGGTCGGGATCAACTCTATGGCGCTGAGTTTCATGGTGCAGCCGATGGTGGGCATCGGCGCCTTCGGCTTCAACACCGGCATTTACGTCGGTCTCGACTTCGGCGGCAGCGTCGTGAAGCAGTCGAGCATCGCGTTGACGGCCTGCAAGGCCGGCTACATGAACGCCAAGGTGTTCTCGGGCGTCGGTTACCAGCTCGCCGGTCCCTTCGTCGCCGTCGTCAATACCGTCCTGTCCGCCTTCACCAAGTACCGCATCGACCAGTCCGGGACTCTCATCAAAGGTCCCGAGGCCACGATCCTCGACGAGTCCACGCAAGCGCCACCCGGCTGCGCGTCAGCCGCCAAAACCTGAACCAGGAGGAACCCCATGAATCCGAGCAGCAAGATCCCGCACGCGACCGGCAATGCTCGCGCCCCGGCACCGCGCGGCAGGCCCGTTCGCTGCGCAGTGCTGTGCGCCGCGCTGCTGATCGCCGCCGCCTCGGCCCAGGCCGCACAGCAGAGCAACACCGGCGGCGGCTCCGCCCCGGCCGCCGCTCCCAACCTCGGCGACGCGCTGGGCGGCTTTTTGAATTCCGTGGGCGCCTCGATGGGCGGCAGCCAGCCGGTGGCTCCGGTCGACTTCCATTCGCTGCAGGCGCTGCTGCCGGCGCAGCTCCCCGGCATGAAGCGCACCAACGGCGGCGGCTCCAATTCCCAGAGCATGGGAGTCAAGAGCGCCTCCGCGCACGCCGAGTATCACGGCGCGGGCAGCCAGTCGATCAAGGTCAGCATCACCGACCTGACCGGCGTCGCCGGCATCATCGGCATGTCGGACATGATGCCCAAGGACACCGACTCGGAAAGCGATGACGGCTACGAGAAGGACGTGACCCTGGGCGGGCGGTCGATGCACGAGAAGTTCACCAAGGCGGGCAGCGCGGGCTCGCTGCAGGTGATCGTCGCCAAGCGCTTCGAAGTCGATGTCGACGGCACCGGCGTCAGCATGGACACGGTGCACGCGGCCATGGGGCAGGTAGACCTCGCCAAACTCGAGGCCATGAAGGCGCAGAGCGCCCCGGCGCAGGCGGCGAAGAAGTAGCGCCGTGTCAACCACCCCTGCAGTTCCGGGCGCGCCGCCTGCCGGCGCGGCAAACGGCATGAACCGCCGCGAGCGGCGCCGCTGGATCGTGGCGCTCATCATCGCCTTCGCGCTTGGGTTCCTGCTCGCCTGGTACCTGCTGCACAAGCAATTGCCGCCCTGCACGAAGGCGGCGGCGACGCAGGAGGGTGGACAGCAAGCCTCGCAGGGCTCCTCGGGCAATCACGGCGCCCCCGATAAGGGCAGTCCCGTGCATCTCGGCGCACCGGACTCGGGCACTGCCGACCACAAGGGCTCCGGCAGCCCGAGCCCCGCGGGCGACGGCGGCGGTGGCGGTGGCAAGGGCGCAGGCGGCGACGGCGATCTGGGCGGCGGCCCTAAGTGGCAGGCACACGGCGATGACCAGACCTTCAGCGGTAAATCGGGGTCCGGGGCCGACAAGCCGACGGACGGGGCCGATGCCTCAGGCGATGCTCCCGACGGTGGCGGCAAGGACGGCAAGCTCGCGCCTCCCGCCCAGGGGAAGCCACCGGTGCAGCAGGGCGCGGAGGGGGCCGTCCCTCTCGGCGGTGGCGCGGGGAGCACGGGTACTGCAGGCCCCCCACTCGAACTGCCGAACGTGACCAAGCCGGGATCGGAGGGGGTGCAGGCGCTCGATTTCCGCTACGACAGCTCCGGGCTCCCCCGTTATGCCAACGCCGTGACCAAGGTCGGCAGTGGCACCGGCCTCCTGCCCGGGACCAAGACGCCGGATCCGAACGCCAGCGTCTCGGAAATCCTGAGTACCGATCCGCCGCAGACCGTGGCCGCCTGGTACCACGAGCACCTGCCGGCGAACTGGAGCGAGATGAACGTCGGTCAGCTCATCATGTTCTGGCCGCCGGACCGCAAGGCCGATCCGCGCACCGTGTGGATCATCGTCGATCCCAAGACCAGCCAGACCGCGGCCGTGCTGTGGAAGTCGAAGCCGCAGGCAGCCCACTGACCCGGCCACCAGCCCACTGACCCGGCCACTCAACGAGAGGACCACCCATGCATCGTTCCTGCACCGCACGCGGCACCGCCGCGGCAATCGCTCTTCTGATCGCCGGGGCCGCCCAGGCAGCGGGCGACGATCACAACACGACCGGCCTGCCAAGCTACCCGCACGACGAGCACCGCAAGATGGACGCGGTGGCGCGTCAGCTCCCCAACGGCCAGCACTGCACCCACTACTCGAGCAGCACCAAGGATGCTCTCGCGAGCGTCATCGACTGGTACAAGAAGGCGCTGCCGAACGCGCGGACCGAGGACGTGAACAAGGACTCCCTGTACGGCAACTACTTCAAGCTGGAGGGCGTGAAGCTCCTCGTCGGCAACGACATCGTGAACGTCTACCGCACGCCGGACATGCACATGCCGTACGTCAAGAAGGAAGACCTCAACAAGACTTCGATCGAGCTCTTCAAGTGTCAGGACGCGCCGGAGCCCAAGTAGCACGCAGCGGCGGCGCGCCTACTTCTCCTCGCAGTTCTCCTCCCGCACGACCACGGTGGGTTGGTAGACGTACTGATCGCCCGCTCAGGTCCCGGTGAGCCGCCTCCCCGTAGAGGTTGTGCATCTCGTCGGGATCGGGCTCAAGGTCGTAGAGCTCGAACTCCTCGGGCGCCGTGAAGTAGCGCGGGCGCGCGCGCGTTCGCGCCGAACAGCTGCGGCGCTGCGAGGGCGGCCCCCGCGGCGGCCGCGCCACGCAGCAAGGCCCTGCGGGTTGGCCTGGCTCCGGCCGGGTCCCGATCATTGCTCATGAAAATCCCCCCGTAGCCCGGGTACTGCCGCGCGAAGCGATGATTTCACAGCGCCGCCCGCCTTGCAGGCAGCCTCGGGGGCTCCAATCAGCCATCGGCTGAATTTTCCGGCCCCGCTCAGGCTGTGTTACTGCCGTGTAACCGCACCGTGCCTATGCTGTCCGCGGACCCTCACGCAGGGATACGGATGCATGGACGTTCACACGGGCTCACGGACCTTCTCCACGGGCGCGGCGCACCCGCCGGGCGAGTCACCGGCGTCGCCGGCGCGCACCATCGTCATCGTCGGGGCAGGCTTCAGCGGCACGGCGGTCGCGATGAACTTGCTACGCCTGCCGCAGGCGCAGCCGCTGCGCGTCGTGCTCATCGAGCGTGAGGTCATGGCGCGCGGCACGGCCTACGGCCGGCAGCACCGCGCGTACCTGCTCAACGTGCCCGCCGGACGCATGTCGGCGAGCTCCGCCGATCCCCTGGAGTTCCTCGCCTTCGCGCAGCGCCGGCATCCGGACGCCACGGCCGCGGATTTCCTGCCGCGCGAGCTGTACGGCGAGTACCTCGAGTCTGCGCTCGCCTGCGCCGCCCAGGCCGCGCCCCCCCACGTGCAGCTCGAGCGCATCCGCGGACACGTGATCGCGATCGAGCGCGAGCACCGCGGCGCGGGGCTGCGCCTGCACCTCGAAAACGGCCTGCGGCTCACCGCGGACACGATCGTGCTCGCCCTTGGTAACCCGGCCCCGAAGCCCCTGCCGGGGAGCGAGCGCCTGCCGCAGCCGCGCTACGTGGCCGACCCCTGGCGGGCACCGCCGCAGTTCCGCGCCGGCGAGACCGTGCTGCTGGTCGGCACCGGCCTCACCATGGCCGACATCGCACTCGCCGGCGATGCCGCGGCGCAGGGGCGGGCCACGATCCACGCCATCTCGCGTCACGGGCTCATCCCCGCGCCACAGCGCGAGGCGCGCCAGGTCGAGCCGCGCTCCGGCGCCGCGACGCTGGCGCGCGCCGCCGCGGTTTCGGTGCGGCGCCTCGTGCGCGCGGTACGCTCGCTGGCCGAGGACATCGAGGTGCGCGGCGGCGACTGGCGCGAGGCGGTCACCCTGGTCCGCAACCTGGTGCCGGCGCTGTGGCAGAGCCTGCCTGCGGCGGAGCGGCGGCGGTTCCTCAGGCACGTGCGCGGCTACTGGGAAGTGCACCGCCATCGCCTGCCCGAGCGCACCTGGGCGGCGCTGAGCGAGCTGTGGCGCGCCGGCCGGCTGCACGTGCACGCCGGGCGCATCGAGCGCCTCGAGCCCGCCGACCGGCAGGTGCGGGTGCGCTGGCGCGCGCGCGGCGCGCGCAGCGCCAAGACCCTGCTCGTCGATCGCGTGATCAACTGCACCGGGCCCGACTACGATGCGCGCCACAGCCGCGAGCGGCTGCTGCGCTCACTGCTCGCCCAGGGCGTCGCGGTCGCCGATCCGCTCGGCCTCGGGATCCGCACCGACGAGCGCGGCGCGCTCATTGATGCGAGCGGCCGCGTGTCCGGCCGTCTCTACTACGTAGGTCCAATGCTGCGGCCGCGGTACTGGGAGACGACCGCGGTGCCGGAGCTGCGGGTGCACGCCGAGCGCCTCGCGTGGCATCTCGCCGGCGATGCCGGGAGTGGCGCGCACGTGCGCGTCGCCTGACGAACCTGACAGGGCAGGCTCAGCGCTCGAACGGCACGGTCAGGTAGCTGTCGCTGTGCCAGCGCACCTTGAGGTCGCGGCCGGCATCGGCGCGCGACTCATCGCTCACGTCCTTGCCCGTGCCGTAGTTCACCTGGGCAATGGAGTTCATGTTCACGTCCAGCAGCACCACGAGCCGGCTCCCCTGGCCGAGCCGGCGGCTCACGACGCTGGTCTCGAACGGGATCTGCGCCGGCCGGTCGGGGGTCAGGAGCGTGCGCACGCTGCGATCGGCGGCGAAGCTCGCCCGCCCGATCCAGTAGGCGAGGTGCACGAGCCGCCCGTCCGGCAGCTCCTCGAACACCGTCACCCCGGCATCGAAGTCCTTCTTGTTGATGGTGACGTCGAGCGTCCCCGTGAACGCCCCGCTCACGACGCGCGGCGCCGGCAGCGGTGCGCTCACGAACATGAGCTCGGTCAGCTGGTCGAGCTTCTTCTCGATGATCGGGTCGGGGTAGTAATGATTGTTGTGCGGCACGCGGTGGTCGGCGAGGTCGATCTTCTGCTTGAGGTCGGCGGCCTTGGGCTCCTCGGCCGTCAGCAGGTAGTGATCCTTCTCGTGCCTGACGCGCGAGGCGCTGAAGTACAGCCGCTCGGGGGCCTTCGCCATGGCCTCGAGCGAGGGCGCGTGGTGCCACTCGTTCGCCCCCATGACTTCGTAGTTGATGCGGTCCACCAGCACGGGGGGCTTCGGTGCGCCGCGCAGCACGTAGTCCATCCACTCGTAGAAGAGCGCCGGGGTGCTGAACTGCGCCACCGGGTCGATGCCGTAGCCGCGCAGCACCGGGGCCTTCTGGCTGCGGTGCGTGCCGAAGTGATCGTAGGGACCGATGACCACGTAGTCCTCGGCGTCGGGGCGGTAGCGGTGGTGCTCGCGCACGTACTCCAGCGCCGAGACCTGGCCGTCGTCGTAGTAGCCGGTGACGGTGAGCACCGGGATGCCGATGCGCGCGAAGTCCTGCCGGTACGGCACCATCGCCTGCCAGTAGCCGTCGTAGGCGGGGTGCCTGAGCCAGCGCTGCAGCCACGGGTTCGGCGTGCCGTCGATGACGTCGATGTCGCGGTAGCGGCGGCCGCTCGCGAACCACTTGTCCGGCAGCGCCGACCAGCGCGCGTTGTCGTTGTAGGTCTTCTCGTCCAGGAAGCGGTTGTCGCCGACGTAGAACGCCCAGCCGTAGTTCGCACTGAGGAAGATGTTGTTCACCATGGGCAGGCCCTGGCCCGGGATCGCCGCCGCCGATACCGCGATGGTCTTCAGCGCCGGGTGCAGGTGCTTGGTGGCCGCCCAGGCGGTGAAGCCGGAGTAACTGCCGCCGCGCATGCCGACCTGCCCGTCGCTCCACTCCTGGTGCACGATCCAGTCGATGACGTCGTAGGCGTCGGCCCCATCGTGCTCGTAGGGGTCGATCGGAGCGGTGGACAGGCGCTTGCCGCGCGTATCGGCGGTCACGGCGATATAGCCGTGATCGGCGGCGTCCTTGCCGCGGGCGGCGAAGCCGGCCGGGTCCGTATAGATGTCGAGCGTGAGGAGCGTGGGCAGGGGCTGGGTCGCGCCCTTCGGCCGGATCACGGTCGCCGACAGCGTCGCGCCGTCATGGGTGCGGATCAGGACGTCATCGCGGATGTCGTAGCGTCGGTCGTCCGCCCCCTGCGCCGCCGCAGGGCCGCCGGGCGGGGCGGCCATCAGCAGCATCGCAAGCACCGCTGGCGCGCGCACGCTCAGCGCCCCCACGCGAGCCGCGCGCCGAGCAGCATGAACAGCGCCCCCGCGCCGCGGTCGATGCGCCGGCGCAGGACTGCGTTACGCACCAAAAAGGCGCGCAGCCGCGCGGCCGCACCGGCCAGCACCAGGCACCAGATCCCGCCCATCGACACGAAGGTCGCGCCGAGGGTGAGGAAGGCCACGCTCTTGGAGGCGCCTTGCGGATCGATGAACTGCGGCAGGAAGGCGAGGAAGAATAGCGCCACCTTCGGGTTCAGCAGATTGGTCAGGGCACCCTGGACGAAGGCCCGCCTTGCACTCGATGGGGGCGACGGGATTGTTAAATCGTGTACGGCGTTGCGCGCGAGCAATAGCCGCGCGCCGAGATATATCAGATACGCGGCGCCGCACAGCTTCACGGCCACGAAAGCGGGAGGAAATGCCTTCAAAAGCAGGGACAGTCCGGCCGCGGCCGCGAATGTGTGCACCATGCTGCCTGCGGTGATGCCGAGAGCCGAGGCCACACCGGACCTCAGACCGCCGCTGAGACTGCGTCCGAGAATGTAGAGGGTGTCCTGGCCCGGCGTGAGAATGAGGACGATTGCAGCCAGCACGAACAGTCCGTAGTGGTGGATGTCCGACAATCTTTCCCCCTCGCCTGCAACGAAGCCTTAGCAGTAGAAAATTACTATATTTCTGGGATTGCGCGCGCACCCCGGAGCGTGGAGACTGGATCCGCGGGCTCGCGCTTTGCGCGTGTAGTAAGACTATAACCATCCCGCGGGTGGAAGAAACAGCTTGCTCGAAGCGTATAAACATACGCGGCTCATGGAAGAATCCGAGACCCGGGTTCAAATGTCGGCCCTTCAGCACACGAAGGCCGATACCGTGGCGAGCCGCGTGCTCGAGTCCCCGGCCGTGTACGCAGCCTGGATGGCCGAGCACGACCGGCTGATGCGCGGCATCTCGCGCGAGGGCCGCTTCACGCGCCAGGTGCTGGCACTGCGCCAGGCCGCGTTCACGCTCGTGCACCGCAAGGCGATGATGGAGTACATCCGCGAGCGCCGCATCACCGGCCGCAAGCGCATGCGCCTGTTCGCGCTCTTCTACGGCAACCGCGACTACTGCAACGCCGTGCTCGCCGAGCACCACAACTTCGTGCGCTGCAACTCGAGCTACGTGTGCACCCACTACATCGGCGAACACCTCATGCAGGACGCGGTGTTCGACGAGCCGATGCAGCTCTACGAGGAATGGTTCAGCGAGTATTTCCGCGGCTTCTGCGACGTCGAGCTCGCAACGACCGAGGAGGAGCAGCATCTCGTCGCCCCGGTGGCGGCCCTGCGGCCGCTGCTCAAGCATCGTCTCACCGAAGCCCGCACCGCAATCCTCGCCATGCCCGAGCACCCGGACCGCGAGTGGCGCGAGGTCACCATCCGCAAGCCGAACGGCGACACGCAGCGCATGCGGAGCATTTTCGGCCAGGACTGAGCCGGCACGGGCGGCCTTGACCGCTCCTCGCACGCGTGGTGGGCTGCCCTCCTGGTAAGGAGGTGAGAGACATGGTCACCCGCATCTGGCACGGCCGCACCCGGCGCGAGCGCGCCGACGACTATTCGGCATTCCTTACCCTGCGTGCGATTCCGGATTACCGCGAGACCGAGGGCAACCTCGACGTCACCATCCTGCGGCGCGACGACGGTGAGGTGAGCCACTTCCTCACCGTGACCCGCTGGGAGTCGGAGGAGGCGATCCGCGCCTTCGCGGGAGACGAGGTGCTGAAGGCGAAGTACTACCCGCAGGACGAGGAGTTCCTCCTCGAGTTCGAGCCCGAGGTGCAGCACTACACCGTGGTGGCCGCCGCGGCGGCCCTGTGAGGCGGGTTACTTCTTGACGGGCTTGACCGGCGTTTTCGCCGCGGACCTGGAGGACGGCGCGGCGTTGCGCTTGCCGTAGGGGTCGTAGCCGCCCCCGGCCTTCTCGTCCTCCAGCATGAGCTCTTTGTTCTCGCTCGAGTCCTCGAGCTTCAGCTCCGGCACCTCGAGCTTCTTCAGCAGCATCGACGTGCTCTCGATCGCGTTGCGGCCGGTCTTGGCGAGCCAGTCCCACACCGCGTTGCCGCGCTCGTCGTGCACGACGCGCCCGGACGACGGGCCGCCCGCCGGCGTCCCGGCCGGTTTCTGTGGCGCTGCGGGCCTTGCGGCCGCTGCCGGTTTATCCGGTGCGCTCGCCTTGGAGCCGGGCAGCAGGGCTTTCAGTCGAATGGTAGGCATGGCTTCCTGCGCGCCCCCCGGGCGACAAATGATCTCCCGGGTAGGGCGTTTAGCATAATCAATCGGCCGCAACCGCCCGGTGCTGAAGGGTGGATCTGTGCAGGGGGTCACAGATCCCCTCGCTGCGCCCGCGCTAGGACCTGGCCCGCTCGCGCGAACCTCCGCTTCGAGCGCCAACCAATCAGCGTCATGCCGAGGGTCCTGAGGGTCACGATGACGTTCAGACGCTGGAGCTCTTCGGACCGTAGAGCCGCCAGCACTCGCCCGATCGTGTCGGCGCACTGAGCCCGTTGCGCTCGTAAACGCGCAATGCGCGCACCGTCAGCCCGGTGCGACGAGCGCATGCGGCGGCCGCCGAGAGACGCGGGTCTGTTCGGTTTCGGCATCGGGCGGAATCGAGCGT
>JANWKL010000040.1 GCA_025451375.1 Steroidobacteraceae bacterium | reverse complement strand
TGTGAGTTTTCAGAAGGTTGTTCCCTCCCGCTGGTAGGGGGAAGCTGATGTTGCGACACGTCAGTTTCCTTACCAGGGGAGAGAGCAACCGTGCATAAGAATGCTCGTCTGACGCCCAAGGGTCGAGAGCTGATGGTGGGCCGCCTCGAGGCGGGCCAGCATCAGCAGGATGTGGCCCAGGCGATGGGGGTCTCCTTGACCACCCTCAAGAAGTGGCTGCGCCGCTATCGGGCCGAAGGCCCGGCAGGACTACTGGATCGCTCCTGCCGACCGCGTTGCAGCCCGCGGCAGCTGTCATCGCAGCTTACCGAGCAGATTATTGGCCTGCGTCGTCAGCGGCGCACGGGGCGGTTTATCTGCGGTCGACTGGGGGTCTCAGCTGCCAGCATCTCGCGGGTGCTGCACCGCGCGAACCTGTCACGTTGGCGAGACCTGGAGCCGCGTGTGCCGGTGGTGCGTTACCAGCGCGAACATCCCGGGGAGCTGCTCCACCTGGATGTAAAGAAACTCGGGCGAATCAGCCAAATCGGTCACCGCATCACCGGGGTGCGGACCGGTCGGTTGCGCGCTCACAAACTCGGCTGGGACTTCGTGCATGTCGCCATCGACGATGCTTCGCGAGTGGCCTTGGCGAGTGTGGCTACTGATGAACGCGGTGACACCGCCAGTGCCTTACTCAAAGCTACCGTCGCTCACTTCCGTGAGCGTGGGATACGTATCCAACGGGTCATGACTGATAACGGCTCCCCGTACGTATCACATGCCTTCCGCGATACCTGCCGGGATCTGGGCATCCGGCATCTGCGTACCAAACCTTACACCCCCCGAACCAATGGCAAGGCCGAACGCTTTATCCAAACCTGCCTCAGAGAGTGGGCCTACGCACAGGCTTATCCCACCTCGGCACTGCGCACCACGGCACTGCGCCGCTGGATCCACCACTACAACTGGCACCGCCCTCACTCAGCGCTACAATCCGCCCCACCCATCAGCAGGCTTCGCCTCGAGGGGAACAATCTCTTGAAGCTCCACACCTAGATGGCCCGCAAGCTCCCCTGCGGTAGCCTATGGGTTCACCTCAGCTGCTCGCAGTCTCATCGATCAGAGCCCGAAGCGTTGACCTCGGCTGGTCCGTCAACACGGTCAGGGCAGGCGGCAGGCTCGCCGGCCAGGACTCGCACGTTTTCGACCAATCCGAGCGCGCGGTCTGCGCCTGCAGGCTCCGTGCTGGCACGTCCACCGCCAGGTGGTGAGCTTCGGCGCGCGACCGGCGCTTCTCTTGCAGCTGCGGGCGTGTTGGTGGCGTCTCGCCAATCCCTAGCACTTGCATGCGTTCGGCGATCTCACGGCAGACGTGGCGCATGTGGTTTTCAAAGTTCATTGTTGGGTCTCTCGATGGATTGGCCTATCCAGTGCCGGCGCGGCGCCAGCACTGCATGGGCGCTCTGCGCGTGAGGTTCCTGCCATTCGCGCCGATGGCTCAGTGGAAGCGCAGACTGCGGATTCGGGCGCTGTCACCGCGCGGTCGTTCTTCGCCCCCACGGCAGACGTTACGAAACAAGCCGCTACGCGTGTAGCGGTGTGTGATGTTCTTGAATGATTCGACGTTCAATGCCTGGCACACCGTCGCGCCACACGTCGCGGTGGTTGACATCGTCACGCCGATCAGGAGGAGGCGCTGATGTACTCGCTCTCCAGCGGGATGTAAGCGATCACCCCAGCGCCGCTACAGGAAAGTCCTACGGACGATTCGGACTGCGCCGCTTCCGGGGATCTGAGGCAGGGAAGACAGTTAGTTCTCTTTGTCCCTTAACGGAGGCGAACATGTTTCAGCGTACAAAGGGAATACTCACGGCGAAAGCTGGACTGATAGCACTGTCGGCTGTCTCGTCAATAGCGCTTGCTCATACCTACCAGCGCTGCGACGCGGACGGCGATCATTGTGTGACGGTTACTTGCGACAACGACGGAGACAGATGTTGGCGCGAGTCTGAATACAGCAAGAATACAATCTACGGTGGTGCGGGTCGTTGGACTTGCGATGCCGATGGCGACCGGTGTCGGTTTGAGTACGACCGCAAGGGGAAGCACCACCGGGAGCACCACGACGAGGATCACCCGAGCGATAGATAGGTTGGAGAACCCTCTCAGCAGCAACCGACACTACCGGGTAACGACCCAGTGAAGGCTGCTGTTGAGAGATCTAGCCCGCGCGTGCGAGATTGAGCCAGACCTGCTTGTTGCGTGCAGCGAAGTGTTAGCCCGAGTCCCGGTTTCCCCGGGGCTCTTTGTGGGTATTACTAGCGGCTCGATTGCACGCCCGAGTTCAGATTGCCGCGGCTTTCGGAGTGTATTCATGTTCACTCCGAGCGCTCCAGCGATACAGGTCCTCGTTCCCACAATGAGGGCATTTGAGCGCCGTCAGTTGATCATCGACTTCCCGCACGGCCACTTTGGCTCCTGCCGGTGGGAGTGCGATGGCAATGACGACCCCGCAGGACCGGTTCTTACACAACCACCCCAAGTAGCGATTTCCCGGAACCATCTGCTGCTTCGGCATGAGGTCGACATGGCGCGCGGCAACTGAGGCTACCGGCCTACGTACTGGCGTACCCTTGCTCTTGGACGGGCGCTTGATTGCCATTGAGCCCTCTCCGCTTAAGAACTTCGGCAGAGCCTACTGCGCCCGCGACAACTCTTCTAGTTCCCAGCCCACGACCCTTCAGGCGAGAAATCGAGACATCATTGTCGGCCGTTGACCCCTCGCGGCTAAATGAGCAAGGGATGACCAGCAGGCAGTTGATGCGCGTACCAGGTGGCAAGCCGGTGACGGACAGTCTTTTCACCGACTTGCGCTTCGGGCATGGGAGCGATGAGTTTGTCATGAACGAGCAAGCGATAGACGTAAAGCGCCTTGTCACTCATCGAGTCAGTGGCGTCGAACTCAACTGCCTTACGCCCTTCCGCGTACTGAATGCCTGCGAGCAACGCTGCCTTAAATAACTCGGTCTCGTGTTTGAGCTTTTTCATTCGTACTCCGCGCCACTGCAATTGCTTCGGGATCTGCACGCCCGCTTGCCGCAGCAATGCTAGGCGAACTGGCTCGTGTCCGCTTTTGCAGCGTTGATTGGCGACTCGACCACGGCTAGTCTGCCACCGGCCTGTCACACGGTGTCCGATTGCTGCGACAGTGGTCCCCAGAGATAACTGAACGGCTCCTGACTGGCGGTCGAATTGCGTGCTGTATGCACGGAAAGCCACGCGGCTGCGTGATGCCGCTCACGGTCGCTCGGCAATGCCACCCGCAAAATGTCCCCTTGGCGCATTCCCATGCGCAGGGTGGTATCGCTCATGAGCATGACACAAGTCGTCATCGGCGCCGCTCTTGGGTGCCTTGCCGCCCAGGGCGGGCTCTACGGCTTCAGACAGCTGGCGGGCTGGATGCAGCGCGACGATCTTGGGGCGCGCCTTCGTGCCCTCGCGCCATCGCCCGACTCCTCCCTGGTCGCCGCCTTCGTCAAGTACGCAGGCCCGGTCGGCATGGGCGTGGCCCTGGTCACCTTAGGCGTCTGGGCGGTCAGCGATTATGTCGCCGCCCGCTCGGTGCGCAGCGCGACACTGGCTAGCGTGGCCGACTCCGCGCCACCTGTCCCCGCGGCCGCAGTGCCCGATCAGGCCTCGACCGAGGCGGCCCCGGTACACACCGCGGAAGAAGTCGCCGCGGCGGCGCCGGCGGCTGACAAGACTAGCCCGTACGCGGATCCGGACTACCAGGTGCGCCGCAAGCCGCATCGCGCAGGTACGGCTCTCAGTCTCAAGGAGACACTTCTGCGGCGCGAAGAATCCAAGGCGCGCGCGGATCTCATCAGGGACATGCAGCAGCACCTGTCCCGTTCCCAGTACGACTGCGAGGCCGCCGATCACGCCAGCCACTACCTGAAGGCCGACCTTGACGTGTGGGGCTTTGCCTCGTGGCAGAGCAAGTACTTCCCGGTCGAAGGCTACAAGGGCGCGACGCTGGCGCAGTGCAAGGACATCAAGAACGTCGTCGATCCGAGCGGCTTGGACCTGCAGTCCACCGTCGCGCGGCAGGCCCGCTAGGGGCTGCGCGCCACCATGCGTAGCCCGTCGCTCGCCCTGCTGGGCGCCACGGCCTTGCTCGTCGCGTGCCAGGCGATCCCCCCGGCCGGGGTAAATGGCGCTGACCAGGAACAACTCGCCCGGCGGGTGCTGCTCGAGTGCCTGGGGCAGGGTCGCTGCGAGGCGCTCGAGGGACGGTACGCGGCCGACTTCATCGCCCACGGCGCCTCGGCCAACTACACGCTCGCGCAGGACACGGCCGCGACGCGTTCGTGGCGCGCCGCGATGCCCGATCTGGCGGTGAGCATTGAGCGCAGCATGGTCGACAAGGACATGGTCGCCGTGCATTGGAAGGCGGCCGGCACCAACACGGTGGCGGCGGGCGGACTGTCCGGCAACGGCGAGCGAATGGGCATCGAGGGGATGACCATGTTCCGCTTCGCCGGCGGCCGAATCGCCGAGGAGTGGAGCGTACTGGACGTCGCGACGCTCAGAAGGCTCTGAGTGGCGAGGGCTCGCGCGGCCCGTTCCCTGCAGGGTACCGCCGCGCCAGCAGATCGGGACTGCGATTCTGCCGGTTATCTGCGCGCGGCGTTGTGTGAACTCCGTCACTCTGGCGTGAGCTCATGCCTTATTAGAGCCGAATCTGAGAGGCCCGGACACAAAGAACGGGGCGTTTCGATTTAGCTTAATCCGGTGAAAATCCGCCTCAAGCTGATCACGCTGCTCGCCGGCATTTTCCTGGTCCTCGGCCTCGCCGAGATCCAGGTCGAGAAGCGCATCATCATGCCGAGCTTCGCCGAGCTCGAGCGCACGGGCGCGCATACCGCCATGCAACGCATCGACAGCGCCCTCAAGCAGCTGATCGACCGCATTGCGATCTCAGCCACCGAGTGGGGCAACTGGGACGAGACCTATCGCTACGTCGTGGTGCGTAGCCCGGAGTTCCTGACCGCAAACGTCACCGACATCGGGCTGCGGCAGCTCGATATCAACGTGATGCTGCTCGTGACCAACGAAGGTCGCATCATCATGGCGCGCGACCTTGACCTGACCACCGGTCGGCCGCTGCAGCTCGACCTCGTCACCCGCCGAACGTTACCCGATGATTTTCCCTGGCGCCGGAACGTGCGCGAGGGTCGGTCCGTGCAGGGCCTGGTGCAGACCGACCACGGCATCTTGATGATGGCGGGTGCGCCGGTGCTTGACGGCTACGGTCACGGCCCGTCGCGCGGCATGCTGTTCATGGGGCGCCTGCTTACCAATGCCGTGGTGGCCGAAATCGGCTCTCAGGCGCAGTCGGAACTCATGATGCTGCCTCCGGATGCGAGCGCGGCGCGCGAAGTGCTGCAGGAGACCGAGGGCCTGACACGCGTCGTCCGCTCCTACGACGATATCTACGGGCGGCCCGTCATGAGGGTGCGACTGGCGGTGCCGCGGGAAATCACCATGCGCGGCCAGGCGGCGGTGAGCTACGCCTCCGCCTGCCTGATGGCCACCGCGGTGATCGTGGTTGTGCTGCTGGTGCTGATACTCAACCGCATGATCCTGCGGCCGCTCGCGCTCGTGACGCGGCACGCCGTGGCGCTGGGCGAGGACCGCGACCTAACCACGCGGCTCGACCTGAAGCGCGGTGACGAGATCGGCGTGCTGGCGCGGGAATTCGATCGCATGGTCGGGCGGGTCGCGGAGTCCCGCACCCTGCTCGTCGATCAGTCCTACCAGGCGGGTTTTGCGGAACTCGCCAAGGGCGTGCTGCACAACCTCGGCAATGCCATGACTCCGATCGGGGTACGCCTCGCGACGCTCGCCGAGCGGTTGCGCGTCACGCCCGCCGCGGACGCGGCGCAGGCGGCGGCCGAGCTCCAGCAGGGCTGTGACGACGGCGAGCGCAACCGCGACCTGCGCGAGTTCCTGCGCCTCGCCTGCAAGGAGCTCGCCACTACCATCCACAGCGCGCAGGAGGACGTCGCTCTGGTCACGCGCCAGACCAGCGTCATCCAAGGCGCGCTCGCGGAGCAGATGCGTGCAGCGCGCAACGAGCACGTCATCGAGCCGGTGCGCCTCACCGAGCTCGTGGCGCAGTCGCTGGAGATCGTGCCGGATTCATGCCGCGCGCGGCTGCGCATCGACACCGACGACACCGTGCGGCGGCTCGGTGTGGTACGCGTCGCGCGCACCATGCTGCGACTGGTACTGCAGAACCTGATCATCAACGCCGCCGACGCGGTGCGCGATGCGGGCAAGGAGCGCGGCGTGCTGCGCCTCAGCGCCGAGATCGTGAGCGACGCCGACCTCCCGCAGCTGCACCTGCAGTGCAAGGACGATGGCGTCGGCATCGCGCCGCAGAACCTCGAGCGCGTGTTCGAAAAAGGCTTCTCGACCAAATCACCCGAAACCAACCACGGTATCGGCCTGCACTGGTGCGCCAACGTCATCGGCGCGCTCGGCGGGCGGATCTGGGCCGCCAGCGACGGTCCCGGCTGCGGTGCGTCCCTGCATGTGCTGGTGCCGCTCGCCAGCCGCGAACCCGCCTCCCTCGCCGGAGCTGCCTGAGGCTTCCCATGGAAACCACCCCCGCCCCGATCCGCGTCCTCGTCGTCGACGACGAGCCCGAGATCCGCGACTCCTACCGGCAGATCCTCCAGGAGAGCGAGGCCAGTCTGGAGATGACCGGCTTTCACGAGCTGCGCAGCCGCCTGTTCCGCAAGGGTCCCATGGAAGCGCTGCGCGCCCGCGCCGCGGCGCGCAGCACGAGCTTCGAGCCGGTGTTCTGCGATCAGGCCCAGGCCGCAGTGGCCACGGTGAAGGAGGCGCTGGCGCGCAACCAACCCTTCGCGGTGGTGTTCCTCGATATGCGCATGCCGCCCGGCAAGGACGGCGTGTGGGCGGCGACGCAGATCCGCGAGCTCGACCCGGCGGTAGAGATCGTCATCTGCACCGCCTATTCCGACGCCGACCCGTGCGAGATCGGCAGCTACGTGCCGCCCGAGGACAAGCTGTCGTACCTGCAGAAGCCGTTCCATCCCCACGAAGTGCGGCAGATGACCATCGCGCTGGCGAGCAAGTGGCGCGCCGAGCGGCGCATCGTGCGCCTGGCGTACTTCGATACCCTCACCGGGCTGCCCAATCGCGAGCAGTCGCGCAACCGCCTGGTGGGCGCGCTCCAGGCCGCCAAGGAAAACAGCCGGACGCTGGCGGTGCTGTACCTCGATCTGGACAACTTCAAGCGCGTCAACGACACGCTCGGCCACGCGGTCGGTGACGAGCTGCTGTGCGTGGTGGCTGACCGGCTGCGCAGCTCGCTGCGCTACGGCAACGACTCCGACGCCGGTCAGTCAGGCAGCTCGCGCTCCGGCGACATCGCGCGCCTCGGCGGGGACGAGTTCCTGGTGCTGCTGCCCAGCCTGCGCACCAGCGTCGACGCGGGCAACGTCGCCGAGCGGCTGATACTGGCGCTGCGCGAGCCGATCCCGGTCGCCTCCAACTCGCTCGTCGTCACCCCCAGCGTCGGCATCGCGCTCTATCCGCAGGACGGCACCGACGCCGAGACCCTGCTGCGCAACGCCGACCTGGCCATGTACTTCGCCAAGCGCCGCGCGCCCGGCACCTGGGCGTATTTCGACGTCTCCATGAACGCCACCGCGCTGCACCGTTTCACCATCGAGGAGCAGCTGCGCGGCGCGCTGGAGCGCAACGAGTTCACGCTGCAGTACCAGCCACAGTTCGAGGTGCGCACCGGCGAGATCTCCGGCATCGAGGCGCTGCTGCGCTGGACCAATGCCCAGCTGGGCGCGGTCAGTCCCACCGAGTTCATTCCGGTGGCAGAGGAGACCGGCCTCATCCTCTCGATCGGCAAGTGGGCGCTGCGCAGCGCCTGCCAGCAGGCCCAGGCCTGGCGTGCCGAGGGCCTGCCGGTGAAGCGCATCGCGGTCAACGTCTCGGGACGGCAGTTCGCGCTGGCCGAGTACCCGGAAGAAGTGCGCGCCGTGCTGCAGGAGACCGGTCTCGATCCCTCGGTGCTCGAGCTCGAGATCACCGAGTCGGTCGTTATGGCGGACGAGTTGTGGGCCGAGAAGGCCATCAACCAGCTCAAGCAGCTCGGCATCTCGCTCGCCATCGACGACTTCGGCACCGGCTACTCGAGCTTCGGCCGCCTGCGGCACTTCGCCGTCGACCGGCTCAAGATCGACCGCTCGTTCGTCACCAGCATCACCGAGCACAGCGACGACCGGGCGATCGCCGCCGCCATCATCGCCATGTCGCGCTCGCTGCACATCAGCGTGACCGCCGAGGGCGTGGAGAACTTCCCGCAGCTCACCTTCCTGCAGGAGCAGGACTGCCAGGACGCGCAGGGCTTCCTGCTCAGCCGCCCGCTGCAGGCCGACGCCGCGCGCGAGCTCCTGCGGCGCGTGAACGAGGTCGGTGACGTGTCGCGCACCCAGCGCCTGAAGGCCATCACCGGGTAAGCGGCCGGCCGCATCGCCCCGGCACCGGCTGCGCCGTACCGGCGCGCCGGTGCGCGCGCCGCGCGGTGCTAGAATCCTGCCTCACGGCTCGTGCCCGCCAGTGTCCGGGATCGGGAGACATGCAGACCGCGCTCGCCGATTTCATCCGGGATACGCCGCAGGGCCGCGAGGCGAATGAGATCCTGCGCAGCTGCGTGCACTGCGGCTTCTGCCTGCCGGCGTGCCCGACCTACCAGCTGCTCGGCGACGAGCTCGACAGCCCGCGCGGGCGCATCTACCAGATCAAGCAGCTGCTCGAGGGCGCGCCGGTCAGCGCCCGCACCCAGCTGCACCTCGACCGCTGTCTCACCTGCCGTGCCTGCGAGAGCGCCTGCCCATCGGGCGTGCAGTATGGCCGCCTGCTCGACATCGGCCGGGCCGTGTCCGAGCCGCGCCTGCCACGCACGCCGCGGGTACGCCTCACCCGCTACCTGCTGCACAAGGTGGTGCCGCACACCCGGCGCGTGCGTGCGCTGCTGGGGCTGGCGCGCGCTCTGCGCGGTGTGCTGCCCCGGGCGCTGCGCGCCCGGCTGCCAGCCGCCGCGGCGCCGCTGCCCGCGGTCCTTAAGGCCCGCAGGCCGCACTGGCCTGCGCCGCGCCATGCGCGGCGTGTGGTGCTTCTGGAGGGCTGCGTGCAGCCGGCGCTCGCGGCCGACATCAACCCGGCGACGGCGCAGCTGCTCGACGGCATCGGCATCTCGGCGCTGCGCGCCAGTGCCTGCGGCTGTTGCGGCATGCTCGACCATCATCTGACCGAGCACGCCGCCGCACTCACGGCGATGCGCCGCAACGTGGACGCGCTGTGGCCGCACGTCGAGGCAGGGGTAGAGGCCATCGTGCTCACCGCGAGCGCCTGCGCCTCGATGGTTGCCGATTACGGGCGGCTGCTGCGCGATGAGCCGGACTACGCCGAGCGTGCGCTGAGGATCAGCGCGTTGACGCGCGACGTCAGCCAGCTCCTGGCCGGGGAGGGCGCCGCGCTGGGTGCGGCACTGCTGCCGGCGGCCGACGTGCGCGTGGCGTTCCAGTCGCCGTGCAGCCTGCAGCACGCGCTCAAGGTTCGCGGCGTGGTGGAGGGCCTGCTGAGCACGGCAGGCTTCACGCTCACGCCGGTCGCCGACGGGCAGCGGTGCTGCGGCTCGGCCGGCAGCTATTCGCTGCTGCAGCCGCAGCTGTCGGGCGAGCTGCTGCGCACGAAGGTGCAGGCGCTGGAGGCGGGGCGGCCGGACGTCATCGCCACCGCCAACATCGGCTGTCTCGTGCACCTGCGCGGCGGTACGTCCGTCCCGGTGTGCCACTGGGTGCAGCTGCTCGCGGCGAGGCTCGCGGATGGCTGACCAGTGGGGCGAGCGCATGCCGCGCTCGGTGAGCCTGTTGCAGACGATCACCGTCTCGGTGGGCATTACCATCGGCAGCGGCATCTTCCGCGTGCCCGCCACGGTTGCCGCGCAACTGCACCACCCCGGCCCCATGCTGCTGTGCTGGGTACTGGGCGGGGTGATCGCGCTGTGCGGGGCGCTCACGGTCGCCGAGCTCGCCGGTGCCATGCCGCGCTCCGGCGGCATGTTCGCCTACCTGCTCGAGGGCTACGGGCCGCTGCCGGCGTTTCTGTTCGGCTGGACCGAACTGACGGTGCTGCGTGCCTCGGCGCTGGGCGCCATCGCCACCATCTTCGCCGAGTACCTGCTGTACTTCGTGCCGGCCCTCGCCGCGCACGTGCGCCAGACCGCCGCCCTCGTGATCGTGCTCATCGGGGCGGTCAACTACGTCGGCGTGCAGCGCGCCGCGGCGGTGCTGAGCGCCACCACGGCGCTGAAGTACGCGGTGCTGCTGGCGCTCGGTGTGCTTGCCTTCGGTGCGCGCGGCGGCGGCGTGGCGCACTTCGTGCCAGCGTGGCCGGGCGGACTGCAGCTGTCGCTGCTGGCCACCGCGTTGATCCCGGTGATGTGGACCTACGACGGCTGGGCGGATCCGGCGTTCATGGCGGGCGAGATCCGCAACCCGCAGCGCAACCTGCCGCTGGCGCTCATCAGCGGCGCGCTGTGTGTCATGGCGGTGTACCTGGTGGTCAACGTCGGCTTCCTGTACGCGCTGGCGC
>JANWKL010000039.1 GCA_025451375.1 Steroidobacteraceae bacterium | reverse complement strand
TCGTTCGAGTCCTTGAGAACCTGGCCGTTGATTTTCAGGATCACGTCCCCGGCTTCGACGCCGGCGTGCTCGGCAGGGCCGCCCTTCTCGATGCTCGAGATGAGGGCGCCCTCGGGTTGCGGCAGACCAAACGAGTCCGCCAACCCCTGGGTCACGGGCTGGATGACGACCCCGAGTTTGCCGCGGGCGACATGTCCGGTGGTCTGCAGCTGCTGGCCGACCTGCATGGCGACGTCGATGGGAATCGAGAACGACACGCCCATGTAGCCACCGCTGCGGCTGTAGATCTGCGAGTTCACCCCGATCACCTCACCGCGCATGTTGAACAGCGGCCCACCGGAGTTACCCGGGTTGATCGGCACATCGGTCTGGATGAAAGGCACGTAGCCGGAGTCGGGCAAGGTGCGGCCCTTGGCACTGACGATCCCGGCGGTGGCGCTGTTCTCGAAGCCGAACGGCGCGCCGATCGCGAGCACCCACTCGCCGACCTTGAGGGAGCGCGAGTCACCGATCCGCACCGTCGGCAGATCCTTGGCGGCGATCTTCAGCATCGCGATGTCCGAGCGCGCGTCGACACCGATCACCTTGGCGGTGTATTCGCGCCGGTCCGTGAGCCGCACCGTGACTTCGCTCGCGCCTTTCACCACGTGCGCGTTGGTCATGATGACGCCGTCCGTGCGGATGATGAATCCTGAGCCTTCACCGTGCACCGGGCCCGGCTGCGGCATCTGGAACGGCAGGCCGCGGAAGAACGGCGCGAACGGGCTGTTGGGTCCGAACGGATTGTTGTCGTTCCCGCCGTTGCCGTTATCCGGCGTGTCCTCGTCATCGCCCTGCGAGTTCACCGCCGCCACCTTGGTGACCACGCTGATGTTCACGACCGCGGGTCCATAGCGCTGCACCATGGCGCTGAAGTCCGGCAGTGCGATTGCCGGTGCGGCCACTGGCGGCGCGGTCGCGGGAGCTGCGCCCGCTGCCAATGCGGCGAGCGCCGCGGGTGTCGCCACCGCGCGCGTGGCACCGGCGACGTACAACGCGCTCACGGGCACCGCAATGGCGGCAGCGCCGAGGATCGCGGCAACGAGGGGTTTCCTGATGAGACTCAAGAGCTTCATGGTGACTCCGAAAATTAAAGCCTGTCAGCTTCGACCTGAACAATAGGAACAGAAGCTTATGGGAGGCTTAAGGCCCTCTTTCACACGTCTGCAATGGCGGAGCGCATTTCCTGCGCCCTGGATGACGAACGGCGCCCCCCTTGGGGCGCCGTTTTTCTTGTCCGGGTGAGTGGTCGATCAGTGCGCGGTGAAGCGCGTGTATGGCCGCTCTTCGGTGGCGAGCGAGGGCTTCAGGTGGCTGAAGTATTGGGCGATGACGTCGATGTCCTCGTCCTTCAGGTTCGAGGCGAAGCCCTTCATGATCGGGTTCTTCCGTCCGCCCTTCTTGTACTCGTCCAGCGCGCGTACCAGGTAGTCGTCGTGCTGGCCGGCGAGCGTCGGGTAGTTCGGCATGATGCCGACGCCATCGGTGCCGTGGCAGGCCACGCACAGGCTCGCCGCCGGCGGCACTGTACCGGCGGGCTTGCCGCTTGTCGTGAGCGGCTTGCCGGCAAAGTACACGGCGATGTCCACGATGTCCTGGTCAGAGAGCGTGGAAGCCTGCGAGTGCATGGTCAGATGCGCACGGTCACCGTCGCGGTAGCCGTGCAGCGCGTCCGTCAGGTACTCCGGGTGCTGACCCTCGAGTTTCGGCACGCTGTAATTCGGGTAGGCGTTCTTGTAACCCTCGATGCCATGGCACCCCAGGCAGGTGTAGGAAATCGCCTTGCCATGCTGCGGATCGCCAACGAGCGCCGCCGCTGCTGCGGGGGCCGCCGCGGGTGCCTGCTGTGACCAGACGGGAGATACGAATGCGAAACCAGCCAGCATCGCGAGCGCGGCTGCTGTGTGTCCGGTCGAAAGTCGCGCGCCGCGCGTCATCTGTACTCCCCTGCCGCAAAAAAACGGCCCCGAATCTTAACGGACTCGTGAGACCAAATGCCACAATCACGCCCGCATGATCGCTCTCATCCAGCGCGTGAGCAGCGCCCAGGTCCGCATTGCGGGCGAGCCGGTCGCCACCATTGGCGCCGGCATCTTAGGCTTGATCGGCGTGGCGCGGGGTGATGACGCGGTGGCCGGCGAGCGCTTAGCGGAACGGCTGCTTTCCTATCGTGTATTTCCGGATGCCGAAGGCCGGATGAACCTGTCGCTGCGGGAGACCGGCGGTGCGCTCCTGCTCGTGCCGCAATTCACCCTCGCAGCGGACACCCACAAAGGCACCCGCGCCGGGTTCAGCACGGCGGCTTCCCCGGAGGAGGCGCGGCGCCTGTTCGGGCATCTCCTCGAGCGGGCGCGGGAGTCCTATCCCCATGTTTCGGCAGGTGTATTTGGGGCGGACATGCAGGTGTCGCTGACCAACGAAGGTCCGGTGACGTTCTGGCTCGAGACCGCGTCGACCGGAGCGTGACGGACCCTTCGGATTCGGTCGAACTTCCGGGCCCCAAAGGGCCCATTTGACCTATCATCGGCTGATCTTCCCCGCCGCACGGCGGTGAGCTACGTGGAGTGGTGATCTATGGGTATTGGAATGCGCGAGCTGGTGATCATCCTGCTCGTCGTGCTTGTGGTGTTCGGTGCCAAGAAGCTGCGCACCGTGGGCTCGGATCTCGGGCATGCCGTGCGCGGATTCAAGAAGGCGATGAGCGACGGCGAGGACGAACAGACCACCCCACCCCGGCAGATCCGTTCCGAGGGCAAGGACGCGGAGTTCCCGGAGGTCGCGGCGAAGAGCGACGCCAAGAACGACCGGAGCACCTGATCTGTTCGAAGGCCGGTTCTCTGAAATCCTGATCATCTTCGTCCTGGCTCTGATCGTGCTGGGGCCGGAGAAACTGCCGCGCGTCGTCTCCGAGGTTGGCCGTTGGGTTGGACGGGCGCGGGCCATGGCCCGACAGTTCCGCGAGCAGCTGGAAGAAGAAGTGCAGCTCGAAGAGGCGCGCAAGGCGCAGCGTGCGGCAGCGCCGCAGACTGCAGCGCCGTCACCCACTCCGACAGATCCGGTGCCTCCGCACGCGGATCAACCAGCGCCAGTGAGCGAGGCTGCGCCCGCCGCTGACCCGCCGCTGCCACCGACCTTCTCCCACGCCCACCCCACCGATGCCACCGGCGCCGACACCACGATCCGCCCCGACGCGCACCTACGCCCCGATGAGCCCGGAACCTGAAGCGCTCGCCGAAGGCACCCTGATTTCGCATCTGCTGGAGCTGCGCGACCGGCTGCTGCGCGCGCTGATCGCGGTGGGGCTGGCATTCGTGCCGTGCATGTTCTACTCCAACGATCTGTTCTCGTTCGTGGCCCAGCCGCTGCTCGCCAAGCTCCCGCAGGGCGGCAACCTCATCGCCACCGGCGTCATGACCCCGTTCACGACGCCCTTCAAGCTGTCGTTCTTTGCCGCGCTGCTCGCGGCGATGCCGTACGTCATCTACCAGCTGTGGTCGTTCGTGGCGCCGGGCCTGTACCGCAACGAGCGGCGCTTCGCGATGCCGCTGCTCCTGTCCTCGATTCTCCTCTTCTACGTCGGCATCGCCTTCGCCTACTACTTCGTCTTCCCGGTGATGTTCCAGTTCTTCGCCAGCACAACCCCCAAGGGCGTGGCGATGATGACCGACATCAACCAGTACCTGGACTTCGTGCTCACTATGTTCTTCTGCTTCGGCCTCGCGTTCGAAGTGCCGGTGGCGGTGGTGCTGCTGGTGGTCATGGGGCTGGTGAGCGTCGAGAAGCTCAAGAAGAACCGCGGTTACGTGCTGATCGGCATTTTCATTCTCGCCGCGCTGCTCACACCTCCCGATGCGATCTCGCAGTGCTCGCTCGCCGTTCCGATGTACCTGCTGTACGAAGGGGGCATCATCATGGCGCGCCTGCTATCACGCGTGCGCACGCCCCCGCCGCCGGACGCCGCCTAGTATTCCAACAATGAACTCCGCCACCGACGCCGTACCCGTGAGCCCTGCGCCGGGCCCCCTGCTTTTCGGCCAGCCGCGCGGCCTCGCGACGCTCTTCCTCACCGAAATGTGGGAGCGCTTCACGTACTACGGCATTCAGTCCGTCCTGATCCTGTTCATGGTGGCCGCCGTATCCAGGGGCGGCCTCGGGCTGGATGACAAGACCTCGAGCTCGATCTTCGGCCTGTTCCTCGGCAGCACCTACCTGCTCGGACTCTTCGGCGGGTGGATCGCCGACCGGTTGCTCGGCGCACAGCGTGCGGTGATCAGCGGCGGGATACTCATCGCCGCCGGCAGCGTGCTGCTGGCGATCGGCAATCAGCCGCTCTTCTTCCTCGGCCTGCTGGTGAACGCCATGGGGGTCGGGCTGCTCAAGCCCAACGTCAGCGCGATCGTCGCCTCGTTGTACCCGGAAGGTGGCGCGCGGCGCGATGCGGGTTTCTCCATTTTCTACATGGGCATCAATATCGGCGGCACCCTTGGCTCGTTCTTCGTGCCGGTGTGCGCGGCGGCCTTCGGCTGGCGCCCGGCGTTCGCACTGCCGGCGCTGTTCATGACACTCGGCGTAGCGCAGTTCCTATGGACGCGCTCCTACCTCGGCAGCGCAGGATTGCAACCCGCGCACGAGCGGCGCGGCTCGTGGACCCCGGTCGTCGTATTCCTCGCTGCCATCGCCGTGATCGTCATCCTCGCCCTCACCCGCACGCTGACATTCAACGCTACCGTGCTCCTCGGCGCGGCCACCTGGGGTTACGGGCTGCTCGCGCTCGCGTACTTCGTGTATCTCTTGTTTTTCGCGGGACTGACCGCGGCGGAGCGCCAACGCACGCTCGTCATGCTGGCGCTGTTCATCGCCTCGGTTACCTTCTGGGCCGGGTACTACCAGCAGGGCGGCTCCTTCAACCTGTTCGCCGAGCGCTATACCGACCTCCATATTCTCGGCTGGCAGATGCCTGCCGGCGTGTTGCAGGCAGTGAATCCGTTCTTCGTGATCACCCTCGCGGGTGCATTCGCAGCATTGTGGATCGCGCTCGGCAAACGCGGTCGCGATCCGGTGGCGTCCGCGAAGTTCGGCGTCGGGCTGATATTCCTCGGACTCGGTTTCCTCGTCATGTACTTCGCCGCGCAGCACGTGCTGGCCGGCCAGCTGGTGCTGCCCACCTGGCTGGTGCTGACCTACCTCCTGCACACCTGCGGCGAGCTGTGCCTCTCGCCCGTGGGCTTGTCGTACATGAGCAAGCTCGCGCCGCCTCGGTTCGTGGGGCAGGCGATGGGACTGTGGTTCCTGTCGCTCGCACTCGGCGGCAACCTCGCCGGTGTGCTCACCGGGCAGTACGACAAGAGCCACCTCGAGTCGCTACCGGGCCTGTTCCTGAAAATATTCTGGTACGGGTTGATCGTGGGCGTCGTGATGCTGCTGCTCACGCCGTTGGTGAAAAAACTGATGGCGGGTGTGCGCTGATCTATTGGCTGAAATCGCAGCGATTTCAGCAGACAGCGGCTGCGTTTCCGCCGGTAGTGCCCGCAGGACTGCGGCGTGCTACTCCGCGACTCGCACGCCGGTCACGAAGTACTCGGTCTCACCGAAGCAGGAGCTCGGAATCCACTTGCGCTGCTCGTAGTGCAGCGCCACGCGCTTGCCGATGTCGGCGTTGAGCTTCGCGGCGACGGCATCGTCTGGCACGGTGAACTGGAATTTCTCGGCGACGGTGCCGGGCATGGTGACCATCGCCATCTCGCCTTCCCAGGTCTTGCACAGCCACCCCTTGCGGGAAAACTTCTGCACGTAGCCGGCGCGCTCGCCGTCGGCGTAGGACCAGTGCAGCGTTCCCCAGGTGAAGGCCGCAAGCCCGAGCAATACCAACACCAGGAAGCCGATAAATACCTTGAACACCTTCAATCCCCAATTGCGGGTCCGGGTGAGGCCCGCGCGCAGCAACCCAAGCATACCGCGCCCGGCGGGCGTCGCGCTCGCACTGCACCGCCCGTGCGCCTCGGCCTCGTCTGTCGCGCAGCCCGGGTGAAGCGAGGCTAAGATGGCTAGTTATGGATCAACTGCCGCTCGCCGGCCGCACCATTGCGGTGCCGGAAACGCGCGAACTCGAGGTGTTCGCCGCCATGCTCGAGCGGCGTGGCGCGAGTGTCGTGCGCTGTCCGCTCATTACGATTCGCGATGCCCCCGACCCATCGAGCGTGCTGGCCTTCGTCCGCAAGTTCGCCTCTGGTTCGTGCAGTGAGCTGATCCTCACCACCGGCGAGGGGCTGCGGCGCATCCTGACCTGCATCGAGCGCCATGAGCCGGCGCTCAAGGAACCGTTCCTCACCGCACTCGGTCAGGTGCGCAAGATCACCCGCGGGCCGAAACCGGCGCGCGCGCTGCGCGAAATAGGCCTCAGAAGCGATCTTGCAGCGCAGCCCCCGACCACGGCCGGCATCATCGCGAGTCTCACCGGCACCGATCTCAAGGGACACCAGGTGGGCGTGCAGCTCGCGGGCGACAAGCCGAACGCGCCGCTCGCCGGGTTCCTCGAGGCCGCGGGCGCTACGGTCTTGAGCGTCGCCCCTTATGTATATGGCGACGCCACCGATGATGCCGCGGTGCGCGCACTCCTCACACGCCTGACAAGCGGCGAAGTGGACGCCATCGCCTTCACCAGCACGCCACAGGTGGAACGTCTGTTCGCGGTTGCCCCGGCCGCCACGGTGAGCGCGGCCCTCAAGGCCACCCTGGTCGCGGCGGTGGGACCGGTCGTAGCCGACGCGCTCAGGCGCCATGGCGTAGAGGCGCAGCTGACGCCACACGAAGCCTTTTTCATGAAGCCATTGACGACAGCGCTCGAACACGCACTGCGCACCTAGAACGAAACCAAGAAGATTATTGGGGGAATGATATGAGTACGGAATCCCGGGTGGAGCTGACGCTGCGCGCAATAGTTCTGGGCGTGCTGCTCACCATCGTCTTCACCGCCGCCAACGTCTACTTCGGACTGAAGGCCGGGCTCACGTTCTCCACCTCCATCCCGGCGGTGGTGATCTCCATGGCGCTGTTGCGCTGGCTCGGCAACACCAGCGCGCAGGAGAACAACATCGTGCAGACGGTGGCGTCCACCGCCGGGACGCTCTCTTCCATCATTTTCGTGCTGCCCGGCTTCATCATGATCGGGTGGTGGAACGGTTTTCCGTATTGGCAGTCGGTAGCCATCTGCGCCGCAGGCGGCATCCTCGGTGTCATGTATTCCATCCCGCTGCGGCGCGCGCTGGTGACGGATTCGGATCTGCCCTATCCGGAAGGCACCGCCTGCGCCGAGGTCATCAAGGTCGGCTCCGGCGACGTGGCCGACAAGGATTCGGTGGAATCCGGCGGCATGGGCCTCAAGGCGGTGCTGTTGGGTTCATGGGTATCCGCCCTGTTCCTGGTGCTGGTGCAGACGCGGCTGTTCCTGGGGGACGTCGCGCACAGCTTCCGCCTGGGGCAAGACTCAAAGGCGCCCGTCACCGGCTTCGACTTCCAGCTCTCCTTTGCGCTGTTCGGCATTGGCCACCTGGTGGGTATCAGCTGCGGCATCGCCATGTTCGTCGGTGCCCTCATCGGCTGGGGCGGGGGCGTGCCGCACTACAGCGCACTGCACGCGGCCGCGGGTGACGCCGGAGCGTTGGCCGGGGCCACCTGGAGTCACTACGTGCGTTACCTCGGCGCCGGTGCTATCGCCGTGTCTGCCATCTGGACCCTTATGAAGCTTGTGAAGCCGGTGATCGGTGGCCTGCAGAGCGCCATGGCTTCCTCGCGGGTGCGCAAGGCCGGCAAGGGGGACACCCTGGCGCGCACCGAGCTCGACATTCCCGTGAATCAGGTTGGCCTGGTGGCGTTGCTGTGCATCCTGCCCATCTGCTGGCTGCTGTGGAATTTCGCGACCAGCGCGGGCCTGGGCGAGCATGCGCTGCTGCTCACCGCCGGCGGCATTTTCATCGTGGTGGTCGTGGGGTTTCTCGTTTCGACGGTCTGCGGCTACATGGCGGGACTGATCGGCGCCTCCAACAGCCCGCTCTCAGGGATAGGCATCCTGGTAGTGGCCACCACGGCACTTTTCTTAGTGGTCACCGTCAAGTCCGCGCTCCCCCCGGAGATGGGCAAGGCGCTCGTGGCCTACTCGCTGTTCGTCACTGCCGTGGTATTCAACGTGGCGGCCATCGCCAACAACAACCTGCAGGATCTGAAGACCGGCCAGCTGGTGGAATCCACGCCCTCGAAACAACAATGGGCGCTGGTGATCGGCGTCGTCGCCAGTGCGCTGGTGATCCCGCCAGTGCTTGACCTCGTCAACAAGGCCTACGGTTTTGCGGGCGCTCCTGGAGCTACCGCCCACGCCCTGCCCGCGCCCCAGGCGGGCCTCATCTCCGCCCTCGCCCAGGCGGTAATCCAGAACGACCCGGAGAAGTGGCATTTGATGGGCTGGGGTGCCCTCATCGGAGCCATCATCATCGCGTTTGACTGGCTGCTCTCGAAGACCACCCGCTCCATGCGCATGCCACCGCTGGCTGTAGGCCTCGGCATCTATCTGCCCACGGCATCCACGCTGATGGTCACTGTGGGTGCGGTGGTGGGCTGGTGGTTTGACAGACGCGCCGGCCGGACTGCCAGACCAGAGTCGACGAAGCAACTGGGTGTGCTGCTCGCTTCCGGTCTGATCGTGGGCGAGAGCGTGCTGGCGGTCGTCTTCACGGCTCTGGTGGCCTTCACCAACAACCAGTTTCCCATCGGCGTGGTAGGAGACTCTTTCGCTACCGCTTCGGAATGGCTCGCCGGCGGCGCTTTCGCCCTGGTCGTCTACTGGCTCTACCGCCGCATCGCCCGGTCGCTCCCCGCCTGACTTCCTACCGCCGCGCGAACCGCTCGATGCCGCGGTGGCCGATGAACCATGAGCCGACCCAGCCGGTCAGCCACACGATGATCGCGGTCAGGAGCGCCGCCTTGAAACCGCCGGGGGCGGGGAGATGAAAACCCGGGAGGATCCAGGCCACGAGTCCGACCATCGCGGCATTCAGCACGAAGAGGAACAGTCCGAGGGTGAGAATGGTGATCGGCAGGGTGAGGATGAATGCGATCGGTCTGACGATGGCATTCACGACGCCCAGCAGCACCCCGGCGAGCAACAAGGTTCCGACGCCGTCGATGTGCACTCCCGGTACCCATACTGTCGCCAGCCACAATCCGATCGCGGTGATCACCGCGCGTAGCAGAAACCCGGTCATGACACAGCTCCTTTTTGAATCTGTTGCTCAACCAACACTTTGAGGCGCGCGAGCGCCTGGCTCCAACCGGTGCGCAGGCGCAGGTATTGTGTCTCCCACGCCTCGCTCGCCGGAAAGCCTGAACCGAGCAGCCGCACGATGGTGCCCTCAGGGACGGCATCGAGGATGAAATCATCGCTCATGACGCGGTCGGCGGGCGGAACTCCCGGCGTCGGCAGGTAGATGAGCTTGAGCCGCCGCTGCGGTTCGCACACGTCGATATGCGCTTCGAACTCGGTCACGCGGTCGACGCTGGCGCGGAACAGGCCGCCGGGACGGGCGCGAATTTCCGCCGCCGGCGAGCACCACAGCCGCAGTTGCGAAACGTCAGTCAGCGCGTGCCAGACGTGCGTCGCCCCGGCATCGATGTCGATACGGTGCGCGTAGCCTCGGGCCTTGTCGCTCATGCGCCCATTGTGCCATTGTGACCGCAGAATCCGGAGGTCTGATGTCACTGGTGCATCTGGTTATCGCGCTCGCGCTCGTGGAGTTTCTCGCATTCGGCTGGGAAGTGGGCCGGGCGCGTGGGCGCTTCAACGTGCCGGCGCCGGCCACCACCGGCAACACCACCTTCGAATGCTACTTCCGTGTGCAGATGAACACGCTCGAGCAGCTGGTCATCTTCATACCGTCAATGGTGATGTTCGCTCACTACTGGGGTGCGAACATCGCCGCCGCGCTCGGGGTGCTGTTCATCATCGGCCGGGCGATCTATTTCTACGGCTACACGCGCGCTCCGGAGCGTCGCAGTCTGGGCTTCCTCCTGAGCGCACTGCCGAACCTGACGCTGCTCATCGGCAGCATCGTGGGCGCCATTCACGGCCTGCTGCAGCACGGCCTGTAAAAGCGGACAAACCCCCTGCCGCAGCCGGCCAACGACGCTCCTTTGGCCCTTGCGCTTGACCCTGCCACGGAGTGCTCGGCTGCTGAGGTCAGCGCTGCGAGCCGGCGTCGAGCCCCGGAAACGAAGCTGCTGTCCGCGAAAATCGCTGCGCAGCGATTTTCGCCAACGAACTAGTCGCGCCGGCGCAGCCACGCGAGCGCCACCGGCACGAGCGAGGCTGTGATGATGGCGAGGGTGACGAGCCCGAAATGCTGCTTCACCAGCGGCACGTTGCCGAAAAGGTATCCGCCCCAGATAAACAAGCCCACCCAGGCGCAGCCACCCGCGAGGTTATAGGCGAGGAAGCGGCGGTAGGGCATGCGGCCGACGCCGGCGACGAATGGCGCGCAGGTACGCATGATCGGCATGAAGCGCGACAGGAAAATCGCCATGCCGCCGTGGCGGCGGAAGAACTCCTCGGTGCGCTCAAGGTATTCCACCCGCAGCAGCCGGTAGCGGCCGCTGAAGGCAGGCGGCCCGATGGCGCGGCCGATGCTGTAGTTGGCGAGGTTGCCGAGCACCGCGGCCACCGCCAGTACCACACTCGCGAGCGGCGCGGTCACGGTGCCGCTGGAATCAACGGCGGCCAGCGCGCCGACCGCGAACAAGAGCGAATCCCCGGGGAGGAACGGTGTCACCACGAATCCGGTCTCCGCGAAAATCACCGTGAACAGGATCGGGTAAATCCAGGTGTGGTAGTCGGTCAGCACCTCGACCAGATGCCGGTCCAGGTGCAGCACCCAGTCCATAAGCCATGCCAGCATGGGGGCGAGGATAGCGGGAAGGCCGGGAGGCTATGGGAAAACGTTGCGTGCGGTCAGCTTCGGCGCGGCATGGTGCGGATGCCCAGACTCGCCCTTGAGCGCCTGCAGTGCCGTGCGCACTTCCTTGTCCCGCACCGCGAGGGGCGCGGGCGCCACATCGGGGCCGCTTTCGATGACGTCCGGCACCAGACCCTTGCCCTGGATCGAGGCTCCGGAAGGCGTGAAGTAACGCGAGGTCGTGAGCTTGAGCGCGCCGCCATGGGCGAGTGGCATGACCGTCTGCACCGAGCCCTTGCCGTAGGTGCGATGGCCCACGAGCAGTGCCCGTCCATGATCTTTCAGCGCCCCGGCCACGATCTCGGAGGCGGACGCCGAGCCGCCGTTCACGAGCACCACGAGCGGCGCGCCGTTGAGAAGATCCCCGGACACGGCGTCCATCCGGAAGCGGCTTTCCGGGGTACGTCCGTCAGCGGTGACAATGACGCCGCCCGGCAGGAAATCCTCGGCGACTGCGACGCCGGCCTCGAGGACACCGCCTGGATTGTTTCGTAAATCAAGTATAAGACCCTTGAGAGCGTCCCTATTGTCTCGTTTTATGGCGACAATCGCGTGCCTGAGCTCAAGAGCAGTGGTTTCGGTAAAGGTCGTGATCCGTACGTATCCGTAGCCCGGTTCCAGGCTCTGCTGGGTCACGCTGCGGACTTCCACCTCGGCGCGACGCAGGTCGAAACTCATGAGTTCTGACGCGCCGTCGCGGCGGATCGCGAGCTGCACATGACTGCCCGAGGGGCCGCGCAGGTGGGCGATGGCGCCAGCAACATCCGCGCCGACGTCGTGGTCGTTGATGCGGACAATCGCGTCCCCGGCCTTGAGCCCGGCAAGCTGCGCCGGGGAGCCGTCCAGGGGCTTGAGGATTCTCACCACCCCGTCCCCGGCCGCCACTTCGATTCCTACACCCGGGTAGGAGCCCATGGTGCTCAGGCGGACTTCCTCGAATTCCGAAGAGTCGAGGTAAGCGGAGTGGGAATCGAGCGCCGCCACCATGCCGCGCACCGCCTTCTCCATGAGCGCGTGATCATCGATGTCATCGACGTAGTCGCGCTTGATGCGCTCGTAGACTTCCGCAAACAGGCTGGCTTCTTCCCATGGCAACGCCGTGCGCGGCCTGGGCTCCTGGGCAAGGGGGGCGCGTTCGGCGAACACGCCGCCAGCCAGGGCGCCGAAGAACCCCAAGGCAATTCCGGCGGTGAGGGTTCCGAGGGTGCGCGAGCGCGTCGTCATCCGGTACTCACTGCACCGTGCCGGCGTACCAGGTTACCGGCGAGGGTTCCTCGATGGTCTGATCGGACTGGTCATTCCGGCGCGCGTCGTCCGTGAGGAGGAACTCGTCTGCAGGGGCGGCCTGGGTAGTCGCACCGCTGCCGAGCGTCTCGGCGGTCTGGGTGGTCTCACCGCTCGCGAGTGTCCGGGCCGTCTGCGTAGTCTCCTCGTCCGCAGCGCCCACAGTAGCGGGCAGCGGCAATTCCGCGAGCAGGTCGGTAAACGGGATCGGCCGGCCGATTGCGAATCCCTGGCCGTAGTCCACGCCCAGCGAGGCCACCCGCTCGCCGATTTGCGGGGTCTCGACGTGCTCGGCGACGGTCGTGATGCCCATGCTGCGGGCGAGCTGCGCAATGGCGCGCACCATGGACTCGGCGCGTGCGTCCGTGAGGACGTCGCGCACGAAGCTGCCGTCGATTTTCAGCATGGTCACCGGCAGCTCGCGCAGACACGAGAGCGAGGACAGACCGGTACCGAAGTCATCGAGTGCCACGCCGCAACCGAGCTTGCGCAGGCGTTGCATCAGGGCCCGGGCGCGCGGCAGCGCCGCGACCGTGGCGTTTTCCGTCAGCTCGAAGCAGAACAGTTCCGGATCCAGGCCCGAGGAGCCGATGCGCTCGATCAGCATGTCGGAAAATGCATCATCGTTCAGCGACTGGCCGGAGAAGTTGATGGCAAAGCCCAGGGCCTTGCCCTCGAGCACGCTGGCGCGTGGCTGCAGCGTCTCGATGACATGGTTGACGACCCAGCGGTCGATGACCGGCATCAGCTGATAGCGGGTGGCGGCCGACAGGAAGCTGTCGGGCCCCACCGTGTTGCCGTCCTCATTGGTCATGCGCAGCAAGAGCTCAAAGTGCGGGCGCATGGTATCGGCCGGGCCGAACGGCAGGATCAGCTGCGCATAAAGATGCAGCCGCCCGGCATCGATGGCTTCGCGCAGCTGGCCGGCGATGCCGCTGTCGGCG
>JANWKL010000038.1 GCA_025451375.1 Steroidobacteraceae bacterium | reverse complement strand
CCATGGCGCGCGCCTGGGTGGCGCGCTCGGTGGCGGTCCTGACCTTCATGCCCTTGGCCGCCGCGCGCATGCAGGACGCCGCCAGCACGCGCTCACCCTCGATCTCCACCATGCAGGCCCGGCAGTTACCGTCAGGACGGTAGCCGGGCGCTTGCTTGTGGCACAGGTGCGGGATGTGGGTACCGAGACGCTGGGCGACCGCCCAGATGGTCTCTCCGGGCTGTGCCTCCACCTGCTGGCCGTCCAGCTCGAACACGACGCCAGGCCGCACGCCCGCCTCGCCCGCCTTGTTGGCCCCGGGCGCGGGTGCTGCGGGCTGTGGCTGGTTGCCGTTGCTGCGATTGACGTCGTTCATGGTCTACCCGGTCTTCGCAGCGCCCGGCTGCGACTGGGGGAACAGGTCAGGAAAGAAACGGATCACGCTGGTGAGCGGATTGGACGCCGCCTGTCCCAGGCCGCAGATCGAAGCGTCCCGCATGCACTGAGACAGCTCCCCGAGCAGCGCTGTGTCCCAGGTGCCCTGCTCCATCAGCATGCGCGCCTTCTCGGTTCCGGCACGGCAGGGAGTGCACTGGCCGCAGGATTCGTCCTCGAAGAAACGCATGAGGTTCAGGGCCGCGGCCCGCACATCATCCTGGTCGGACAGCACGATGACCGCGGCCGAGCCGATGAAGCAGCCGTATTGCTCCAGCGTGCCGAAATCGAGCGGGATGTCGTTCATGGATGCCGGCAGGATGCCGCCCGAGGCACCCCCTGGCAGGTAGGCCGTGAACCTGTGACCCTCGGCCATGCCGCCGCAGAATTCCTCGATCAGCTCGCGGATAGTGACGCCGGCCGGGGCGAGCTTGACGCCGGGATCCTTGACGCGCCCGGATACGGAGAAGGAGCGCAGGCCGAAACGGCCGTTGCGCCCGTGGCTCTTCCACCAGTCGGCGCCGCGCTCGACCAGATCCCGGACCCAGAAGAGCGTTTCCACATTGTTAATAAGTGTGGGTCGGCCGAACAGCCCGACCTGGAACGGGAACGGCGGCTTGTGCCGCGGCAGTCCGCGCTTGCCCTCGATCGACTCCATGAGCGAGGACTCCTCGCCGCAGAGGTAGGCACCGGCCCCGCGCCGCAGGTGGATCCGGGGACCGCCGGCGGGAAGCTTGGCGATCTCGTTGGCGAGGATCTGCCGGGCGATCGGGTACTCGTCGCGCACGTACACGTACACCTCCGCGGCCTCGACCACGTGCGCGCCGATCAGCATACCCTCGAGAAAGCGGTGCGGATCGCGATTGAGGTAGTACTGGTCCTTGAAGGTGCCCGGCTCGCCCTCGTCCGCGTTGACGGCCATGAGCCGCGGTCCGGGCTCGCCACGGACCGAGCGCCACTTGCGCCCGGTGGGGAACCCCGCGCCACCCAGACCGCGCAGCGCACCATCGTCAAGGACCTTAAGGATCGCCTCCACCGAGAGCTCGCCCGCGCGCAGGCGCTCGAGCGTCACGTAACCGCCATCGGCGCGGTAGGTGTCGTAGTCGATGTAGTCCGGCACGTGCGGATGCGTGTCCTGATGCGCGACCGCCGACCTGACGCTCGCGACCGTGGCGCGCTTGAGAAAGTTGTGCCCCACCTCCGCCGCGGGAGCGTGGTCACATAAGCCGACGCACGGTGCGCGTACCACGCGCACGTCACTGCCAAGCTCGGCCTGCAACGCCAGCAGCAGGGGCTCCGCGCCGAGCATGGCGCAGGTCAGGCTGTCGCACACCCGCACCGTGAGCGCCGGAACGTCGCGATCGTCCTCCTTGACCACGTCGAAGTGGGCATAGAAGGTCGCCGTTTCGAACACCTCAGCGAATGCCAGCTTCATCTCCTCGGCCAGGGCCGCAAGGTGCGCCGCTGAGATCTGTCCGAAGGTGTCCTGGATCTTGTGCAGGTGCTCGATCAGCAGATCGCGGCGGCGCGGCGCGTCGCCCAGCAGCCCCCTGATCTCTGCCTGCGCATGCAGGTCGACCTGGCGTCCCTTAGGGACCGAGCGCGCACGGTTACGGCCCCGCCCCGGGTGGTCAAACTTGCGCACCTTGGCGACGTCGACGGCGATCTCGTGCTTGCTCATACCTCTTAATCGTAGCGGAGGGAGGGCTGTCGGGCCTCCCCTATTTGAGACGACTAAGCGTTTGACTGCACAGGGAGAGCCCGGTGCCCGGTGTTTCCCGAAGAATATCGACGGCGATCATGCCCGCGCGGCCGCGGATATGAACCCGAGTTCCGGAGCGGCGGCGCATGCACCGGCCGCCGCGGCTCCGGCAGGCTCAGCCGCCCTTCTGAGACGGAATGAAGTCCTCGAGCACCGCCTTGCGCATCAGATCCGGCGGCAGCAGTCCCTGGCTCAGGATGAAGTCGTGAAACCTCTTCTGGTCGAAGCGGCTGCCGAGGGCGTGCTCGGTCTCCTGGCGCAGCTGCAGCAGCCGGGTGTAGCCATAGAAGTAGCTGTTGGCCTGACCGGGGGAGCGGAAGGTGAAGCGCTCGACTTCCTCCTTCGCAAAGGCGTGGCTCAGCACCACGTCCTTCTCCAGCACTTCGTACGCTCGCTGCGGCGTGACCGTCCCGCTCTGCAGCTCCGGATCGAGGAATGCACGTGCCGCGCGCAGCAGGCGCAGCTGCAGTGTCAGCAGCTGCCCATCGACGGGCTCGTACGGCTGCATGATGTACTCGGAGTACAGGCCCCATCCTTCGGCGTTGGTGGAGTTGAAGGCGTACAGTGCCCGCGCCAGGCTCACGCCCTGCTCGACCATGGAATCGAACTGCAGTTCGTGCCCCGGCCGCGCCTCATGCGCGGTCAGGGTCCACGCCACGGCATCGAAGGTGAAGTCATCGTACTGGTCGCCCGCGCCGCCGCTGGCTGACGGGATGTTGAGCGGTAGCACGAACTCACCGCGCTGACCGGTGTTGTGCAGGAACGGCGGCGGCTGCATGTGCGGTGCCGGCTGCTGTGCAGTCTCGGCCGGGGTGGCGAGCCGGATGATGGCCGGGCGGGTCGGCAGCGTGACGAGGTTATGCGCGGTGATCAGGCGCTCGATCGCGTGCAGCCGCTCATTGAAAAAGGGCAGGATCGCCTCACCCGTGATCTGCTTCTTCTTGAGCTCGCGGATCACAGCGCGGTAGTCCGAAGAGGGATAGTGGTTCGCCTTGGCGATCTCAGCCGCCAGCGGTGCCATCTCTTGCTGATACTGGCTGAAGGCGACGTGCGCCATCGCGGCCACCTTCGCGGGCGGCAGATCGATGCCGTACTGCTCGAAGGCCAGGGCGTACTTTTCCGGCGGCAGGCGGAAGTCCGTGCGTGCCTTGGGCAGGATGTTCTGCCGCACCCAAGTGTCATAGTCGGTCAGCTCGGTCTTGAGTTTCGCGTACGGTGCCTCCCAGTCCTTGAGGCCGTACTTGGGGAACAGCTTGCCGATGCCCTCGAGGTAGTTGGAATTGCGCCCGAGCTCGGTCTCCACCTCGTCCTTGGACGGATAGATGACGCCCGGCTTGGCGATCTGCTCCAGCTCACGCTGCTTGAGCACCTCGGTGAAGGGCTTCTGCCCCGCGCCGAGCCCGGCATAGGCCCGCAGCCGCACCAGCGCCGCCGCGCGCCGTGGTTCGGCTACCTGATCGTCGAGCAGGCCGCGCAGTCCCTGGAACACCTTCTCGCTGGCGTTGAGAAACGGCACCTCGTGCTGCAGCCCGTAGTCCTCGGTGCGGAACTGCAGGTCGAATGCCCTGCGCAGGATATCGAGGTCCTCCTGCACCTTCTTGTCCGTCTCGGCGCGGCGCGCGGCATCGAGACCGGCCAGTACTGCCTCCAGCTGGTGGCGCTCGGCCATCTCATCGGCCAGCGTCGGGCTGGAGATGCGTTCGTCGAACTGCGCCAGGCCCTGGCGCGAGCCGCGTTCGGGAGCGTGAGCGAACTCGACCTCGAGGAGCTTGTTGGTGAAGGCGTTGCTGCGCGCCACCCAGGCCTTTTCAACCGGCACACCGGTGCTCGCTCCCTGCTCGCTCCAAGCTGTGCATGAGAGGACGCTCGCCGCAATCGCAATACTCAACCGGTGCATAGCCACTCCCTGGTTATTTAAAGAAGGTGACACGAACGGCTCCGCCGTATGCAGCGCTGCAAAACCGGTCGGGCATGCTAGTGCAGGCGCACATCAGTGGCAATGCGCCATGCGGCAGACATCACTCGGGGTGCAACGGGATTGGCGGTTGCCCATTTTGCCAGTCGCCACCAGCGCGGCCGCTATGGCCGTGTGACGGCCGCGCGACCCGGCGTGAGCGGCCGGCCGCGCGGGCTATGCGCCCATGCTCAGCGGCACGCCGGCGGCGGCGTCGTGAGCGGCCACGTCGCATTCACCGGTTTCTTCAGGATGCGGCTGTTGATCGTGAAGAAGATATTCCCGAGCCTGCCGCGCACGTCGCCGAACGGGTTGGGATTGTCGGGCGAGCTGCCAAAGCTCTTGGCGTTGGCGGCGGCCACCTGGTCGCACAGCCAGACGTTGCGCGCCGCGCACGAGTAGTGCCCCGTGTCCAGCAGCACTGCACTGGTAATGAGGCACAGGCCGAGAGCCTCCTGGACCGGCCGCGCAATGTTCGACGACACGATGGTCTTGCCGAGGTTTGCGAGCTTCTCGTTGGCGAACCCGAGCAGGGCGTAGTTGTTCGAGGACAGCGCCGAGCTCAGCTTCGCACCGACCACCCAGACTGAGTTGCCGCGCGTGCTGCTGCCGTCCTTGTCACAAAAGGTGGTCATGTCGAGCACCTCCGCGCCCTCGGGCACGACCCCCTCGTCCGAGCCGAGCCGCGGAGTCCAGCCCACGACCTGGGCGGGGGTACACGGCTCGTCGGCGGTCCCGGGGATGAGGCCGCTCGGGTTTTCCTCGCTCTGCACGAGAATGCCGGGTACGTCGTCCACGCCGTCGGCGATCGACCGAATGACCGCGAACTGATTGTGCGACGGCCCGGATGCGCCGCAGATCTTCGACGAGATGAAGTTCGCCGGAAAGCTCGGGCACAGCTGGGCGAGGTTCAGCTTCCCGGGGCAGCTGCCGTCGGACTGCAGGCGCGTATCGGTGACGACGCAGGTCTGCTGGATGACGTTGCCGCGCACGCCCTGCGGGCCGACGCCGGCCGCGCCCGCGACGATGTTGCTCAGCAGCCCGCCGGTCGGGTTACAGCCGGACGGGGAGGCGCAGGCAGCCGCCGACGCCACCACCACCGTCTGCGGCGCCACTGCAATGCCGGCCGGACTGCCGGTGGTCGAATCGGCCGTGGTCGAGGCGCCGGTTGATACGCTGGCGGTCGGCACACTGAAGCGGAAGCCACCGGCGGGAGTCGGCGTCGCCGCCGGCACGGCAAACTGCAGAATGTTGCCGCTCGCCGCGCCGGTGGTCTGGGTCACGAAGGCGTAAGCGGTGTCAGCCTGGGTGCCGGTACGGAGCTTTCCGAACGGGCAGACGTTGTAGCCGCAGCCAACGGACGCGAAGGTGGTGGCGTAGCTACCGGTCCAGAAGGCGTAGCCGTTAGCGGGCGTGTACTGCAGGATTGCGCCCTTGGTCGTGGACACCAGCAAACTGCCGTCGCTCGGCCAGATGTCCAGACCCGCAGGCAGCGGGCTGCTGCGCTGGCTGGTCCCGGGGAACTGGCGTTCGAACAGCGCCACCGCCGGGGACGCGATGGGATTGGCCGGATTGGCGAGGAAGGCGGCAAGGCTCGCGGCCGAGTAGTCGAACACCGTGACCCGTTCGCGCGCGTCGGAGGGATCGAAATCGCTGTCGGCGATGAGCACCAGCAGGTCGCCGGCGTGTATGCCCCGGGCGGCCAGCGCGGCGAGAGCAGCCGCCGGCAGCTTGCTCGACACGATCAGGGTGTCGATGATCGAGTCGACCTCGTGCCCCGCGAAGTGCGTATCGAGCAGCAACGGTGCCCGGAAACCGCCGGGCGCGGCAGCCGACGGCTGCAGCACCCAGAGCGCAGGAGTGCGCTGATTCGAGGCCACGTAGAGGTTGCCGCCCGCATCCACCGACAGGCCATCGGGATGCAGCGGGCCCGCCACACCCGAGGCGGCACTCCAGATGCTCACCCCGACCTGCGGCGGCGTGCCGCTCGGTGCGACGTAGCGCACGATGGCGCTGCCGCCGGAGTCGGCGACCGCGACGTCCACTCCCCCGGAGCTACCCGCGAGGAAGGCCACCGAGCGGTCGCTGACCATGGCCGCACCGTCCGCATTCAGCAGCGTCGTGCCGGCGGGACTGAACAGCACGTCGTAGAGCGCGTTGGGTGCGGAGGAGTTGGCGACCGTGATGCGCAGCGTCTGCGCGGGCAACGCCCCCGCAGCGGACAGCGCGACGAATGCGAGGGTCAATCGCGCGGGAAGGATGGTCTTCTGCATCACGGCGCTCCCCGACTCATCTTGTTCTGTCCGCGCTTGCGGCACGCGGTGTACGTTTAGACAGGAGGCGGCGGAGGCTAGCATGCCGCCGCCCGGGGCGGCAGCGCTTTTCGGCTGTGCGGCGAGATTATGTAAGCGGACTAAGGGCGCGGGGCGGCGGCCATCGCCTGCGGTGACACGCGCTGCAGGGCCGGACCGGCGGCGCGCTCGGGAGCCTTCCGGTGCTCCTGCTCGTGGAGTGCCTGCAGATAGCGCTGCGTCAGGGTGCGGAACGCCGCCTGCGCAAAGGGATCCTTGCGCAGGATCGCCGAGCTGTGCCCGAGCAGCTTTTCAGCCTCGGCGTAGCTGCCGAGCCCGGTGAGGGCGCCGCCGGCAGCGCTCTCCGCGATCGCCGTGCGCCAGTTGTCGGCCGAGAATGCGTGCGTGAAGATCCTCATGGCAGTCCGCGCCGACTCCAGCGCATCCGAGTACCTGCGGGTGGCCACCTGCAGGATCGCCAGGTTCTCGAGGCTCGAAGCCACGTCCGGGCTGGTGTCTTTGAACAGCCGCTGGCGCATCTCCAGCCCCGTGCGCAGATCGCGCTCCGCCTCCGCATACTCACCGGCGAAGGTGAGCCACAGACCGATGGTATTGGTCACCGCCGCGACACGCGGGTGGTCACCCGGGAACAGCTTGCGGTAAATGCCGAGCGCCTCGCGCTCGGTGGCCAGCGCACCGGCGGTGTCGCCACGGTCATATTGAACGAAGGCGACGTTGTTCAGTGTGTTCGCGACTTCGGGATGCACGTTGCCCAGGAGTTCGCGTTCCATGGCCAGCGCCTGCAGATAGGTCGCCTCCGAACTCGCCAGTTCCCCCTTGTCCTGCATGGCGCTGGCAAGGTTGTTCAGGCCCTGGGCAATCTTCGGGTGCTTGTCTCCGTACAGGCGGCGGCGCAGGGCAACCGCCTCCCGGTACATCTTCTCGGACTCGTCGTAGTCGCCATTCTCCTCGAGCAGGCTGCCGAGATCGTTGACCGCATCCGCGAGATCCGGGTGCGGCTGGCTGCCGTACAGCTCGCGCTGCATGTTGACCGCGGACCGCATCAGGGGAAGCGCCGCCTTCAGCTCGTCTTCGTCGTCGAGCGTCATGGCCAGATCCACGAGCGTCCGACCGATGTCACCGTGCTTGGCGCCGTACAGCTTGGTCTGCATCGCCAGCGCCTCGCGCAGGCTGCGCTCGGCTTCCGGGTAGCGACCCTCGGTCCGCAGGACGCTGCCCAGGCCGAAGAGACTGTTCGCGAGTGTGACGCGGCTGCGATGATCCTTCGGACGCGGCCCGATACGGCCGATGGCCTCACGGTACGCCTGTTCTGCCGCGGTGTAGTCGGCCTGCAGGCTCTGCAGGTCGGCAAAGTCATTGAGTCCCTCCGACAGCGCGACCACCTCGGTGTCGGGCATGCGGCGCTCCATCGCCAGCGAGCGCTTCAGCAGCGGCTGCGCATCGCGGTACAGGCCGAGCCCGGTGTAGACGGTCCCGAGAGTCTGCAGCAGCCGCGCCTGAATGGCTGGCTGCTGGGTCAGCTCCGAGTCCACGCGCACCTTGGCCTGGTCCAGCATCTCGCGTGCCGTGACCGTGCTGCCGCGCGCCTCGCTCGGGTCAGCAAGGCGGAACAGCCCGATGAGAAAGTTCGTGGTCTGCTCCGCCGCGTCGGCCTCCTTTTCCGCACGCGCGGTCTGCTTCTGCGCGATGGAGCGCTGAATGAGCGCGTAGGTGGCGAGCCCGGTGGTCAGCACCATGCCGCAGGTGGCCGCGCACGCCGCGACGAATAAACGGCGGTTGCGGCGATGCTGTTCGCGTCGCCGCAGCACGTCGAACCCAACCCCCAGAACCGCCGCGGCCAGTTTCAGCTTGGCCCGGGCCTTGCCATCCTTGCCCGGCCGGGCATCGGCAGCGACCGGCTCGGCGGGGGCGTCGCTGAGAGTGCCGTCCGCGCCGAGGTGGAAGCGCAGCGCCGGCGGGAAGCACTCCTCGGACTCGCGACCGGGCAGCGACGAGGCATTGGGCTCGCCGCTGACGATCAGGGGGAAGATGCGGTCCTCGCGTCCCAGGCGCTTGAACGCCAGTATTTCCTCGTTCACCCAGCGTGACCGGGCCGCATCCGGCGAGCAGATCACGATCTGGCATGCGGACTCGCGCAGCGCCGCGTTGATGACCGCGCCCAGCTCGGTGGCGCTGGCGAGTTCCTGACGGTCCTGGAAAATCGGGATCAGGCGCCGCGGCACGACTCCGACCGCGGTGGTCGTGCCGACCAGCGCTTTTGGCGGCCGGTAGGTCTCGAGCGCCCTGTGCAGCCAGTTTGCCCACTTGGCATCCCGGTGGCTGTAGCTCAGGAATGCCCGGTATTGCGCGCCCACGGCAGTTCTCCGCTATCGGGCGCGACTGCCCGCAGCAGTCTCGCAGCCGATGCCCCCCGGCCCGACTCTAAACCAAGGGATCCGCGCTGCCAAAGACTTCGCCAGCGCGAGGCGTTGGGCGTGGCTAGTTCGCGTTCGCGTAGGCCTTGATCAGATCGGTGAGGAAGTCACGCCCGACGAACACGGCCCGTACGCTGCGGCGCTCGTTCAGACCATGCGCGCCGTTGCCATCCGGATCACCCCAGGCCCCGGGCACGCCGTAGACCGGGATTCCGATCGCCTCGAGGTAGATCCCGTCGGTGGCACCGGTCGACATGGTGGGTACGAGCGGCACGCCCGGAAAGTATTTGGCGACCAGCTTCTCCGCCGGTCCGATGATCTTCGGATCGAGGGGCGGCGGCCGCGCCACCGGCCGCACCGGCGGTACCGGCGTGATCGTCAGGCGCGGGTCGTCGATCGCCGTCGTGAGGGCAGCGCGCGTGCCCTCCACGGTCTCTCCGGGAAAGATGCGGCAGTTCACGTTGGCGCCGGCCCGCTGCGGCAGGGCGTTGTTGGCGTGGCCGCCGTCGAGCAGCGTGGCCACGCAGGTGGTGCGCAGCATGCTGTGGTAGCCGCGATCCCTGGACACCAGCGCCGCGGCCGCCTGATCCTCGGGATTGTTGGCGAGTGCCACCATGGCGTGCCCGAGTTCATCGTCGCGTGCCGCGCCCGCCTTGGCGAAGTAGGTGCGCGTCGTTTCCGTGAATTTCATCGGAAATTCATAGTCGCGCACCTTCACGAGCGCATCGGCGAGCTCATAAATCGCGTTGTCGCGGATCGGGATGGAACTGTGGCCCCCCGGGTTCACGGTCTCCAGACGATAGTTCTGCGACGCCTTCTCACCGACCTGCATGGACTCCACCAGCAGCTTGCCGTGCCCGTCGGTGCGTCCGCCGCCACCCTCATTCAGGGCAAAGGCGGCGGCGATGAGTTCCGGTCGGTTCTTGGCACGCCACTCGGCGCCGTTGAAGGCGTAGGTGGTCTCCTCGCCGCAGGTCAGCGCCATCTTGATCGTGCGTTTGGGGTGGAAGCCGGCGCGCCGGAACCGCATCAGCGCATCGACCCAGGTGGCGTCCATGCCCTTCATGTCAGCCGTGCCGCGCCCGTAGAAATAGCCGTTCTCCTCGACCAGAGTGAACGGATCGCGGCTCCAGTCCGCGCGCCGCGCCTCCACCACGTCCAGATGCCCGAGCAGCAGCATCGGCTTCGCGGTCTTGGAGGTCCCCGGGAGCACCGCGACGATGCCGCCTTCCTTGGGGTGCTCGGGCTCCGAGAAGAGCGTGAGGTCCTGATCAGCAAAGCCCGCCGCCTTTAGATGCGCGGCGATGCGCTCGGCCGCCAGCGTGCAGCTGCCGCTCGAGAGGGTGGTATTGGTCTCCACCAACTCCTTATACAGGTCGCGAAACACCGCCTGGTCGGGGCGCAGCGGCCCCATCGCTGCCTCCTGGGCAGGCAGCGAAACCGGCAGGACGATCGCGAGGGCCAGGGCGGCAGCGAGGCACTTAGGCATGGGAGGATCCGCGAGCGGCTTGGTTCGCGGGATGCTCCCATACGCACGGCCCGCGCTTCAAGGAACCACGGGTTGGGCCTGACCACGAGCGGCGTCCGCGCGCACCCGCGGCGCACCGCGCACGACGCGGCTCAGGCACCCCAGCGCCAGTTGCGGATCTCCGGCATGTCCTCACCGTGGGCGAATATGTACTCGCGGTGCTCGATGAGCTTGGCGCGCAGGTGCTGCTTGACATAGCCCGCGGTTGCCTCGAGTTGCGGCAGCCGGTCGATCGCATCCGCCGCCAGGTGGAAGCGGTCGAGATCGTTGAGCACCGTCATGTCGAACGGCGTGGTGATGGTGCCCTCCTCCTTGTAGCCGCGCACGTGCAGGTTGTCGTGATTGGTGCGCCGATACGTGAGACGGTGGATCAGCCATGGGTAACCATGGAAGGCGAATATGATCGGGCGGTCACGCGTAAACAGCGCGTCAAAGTCCGCGTCGGGCAGGCCGTGCGGATGCTCGCTCGGCGGCTGCAGCTTCATGAGGTCCACGACGTTGACCACGCGGATGCGCAGCTCAGGAAAGTTGCTGCGCAGAATCTTGACCGCGGCCAGCGTCTCGAGCGTCGGCACGTCGCCGGCACACCCCATCACTACATCGGGCTCCGCGCCGCGATCCGTGCTCGCCCACTCCCAGATGCCGATTCCCATGGTGCAATGCCGGACCGCCGCGTCCATGCCGAGCCACTGCGGCGCGGGGTGCTTGCCGGCCACGATCACGTTAACGTAGTTGCGGCTGCGCAGGCAGTGATCCGCCACCGACAGCAGGCAGTTCGCATCCGGCGGCAGGTAGACGCGGATCACGTCCGCCTTCTTGTTGACGACGAGGTCGATGAAGCCGGGATCCTGGTGGGTGAAGCCGTTGTGGTCCTGACGCCAGACGTGCGAGCTCAGCAGATAGTTGAGCGATGCCAGCGGACGACGCCACGGAATCTCACGCGTCACCTTCAGCCACTTGGCGTGCTGGTTGAACATCGAGTCGACGATGTGAATGAAGGCCTCGTACGAGTTGAACAGCCCATGACGGCCGGTCAGCAGGTAGCCTTCGAGCCAGCCCTGGCACAAGTGCTCGCTCAGTACCTCCATGACGCTGCCACTCACGGCCAGATGCTCGTCGGTGGCGACGGTGCGGGCCAGCCACTGGCGCTCGGTAGCCTCGAATACGGCATCGAGCCGGTTGGAGAGCGTCTCATCGGGTCCGAACAGGCGGAAATTGCGTGGAACCTGGTTCAGGCGGATCACGTCGCGCAGGAAGCGGCCGAGCACGCGCGTGTCCTCGGCATCGCCCGCCCCGGGCGCGCTGACCGCCACGGCGTACTCGCGGAATTCGGGCAGGCGCAGCTCGCGCAGCAGCAGCCCGCCGTTGGCGTGTGGGTTGGCGCCCATCCGCCGCGGGCCCTCTGGCGCCAGCTCGGCGAGCTCGGCGCGCAGGCGGCCGCGGTCATCGAACAGTTCCTGCGGCCGGTAGCTGCGCATCCACTGCTCGAGCTGCTCGAGATGCTTCGGGTTGGTACGTACCTCCGACAGTGGCACCTGGTGGGCCCGGAACGTGCCCTCGACCTGGCGGCCGTCGACGACTTTTGGGCCGGTCCAGCCCTTCGGCGAGATGAGGACGAGCATCGGCCAGCGCGGCCGCCCCAGGTCTCCGGCGCGCGCACGCTGTTGAATCCGGTGGATCGAGTCGAACGCCTCATCGAGTGCCGCCGCCATCTGCCGATGCATGCGCTCAGGCTCGTCGCCTGCGACGACCAGGGGCGCGTAGCCGTTGCCGCGCAGAAACTCGGCACGTTCCTCGTCGTCGACCCGTGCCAGCAGCGTTGGGTTGGCGATCTTGTAGCCGTTCAGATGCAGGATCGGCAGCACCGCGCCATCGGTCGCGGGGTTGAGGAACTTGTTGCCGTTCCAGCCCGCCGCGAGCGGTCCGGTCTCGGCTTCACCATCGCCGATCACGCACGCAACAATCAGGCCGGGGTTGTCGAAGACCGCCCCGTATGCGTGGCTGAGTGAATAGCCGAGCTCGCCACCCTCATGGATCGACCCCGGCGTCTCGGGAGCCACATGGCTGGGAATGCCGCCGGGGAACGAGAACTGCTTGAACAGGCGCTGCATGCCCTGCTCATCCTGGCTCACCTCCGGGTAAACCTCGCTATAGGTGCCTTCGAGGTACGTGTTGGCGACCAGCGCCGGGCCCCCGTGCCCGGGACCCGCGATGTAGATCATGTCGAGGTCGCGCTCGCGGATCACGCGGTTGAGGTGCACGTAGATGAAGTTCTGACCGGGTGTCGTGCCCCAGTGCCCGAGCAGCCGCGGCTTGATGTGTTGCGCACTGAGCGGTTCGCGTAGCAGCGGGTTCTTGTAGAGATAGATCTGCCCGACGGACAGGTAGTTGGCCGCGCGCCAGTAGGCGTCCAGCCGCCGCAGCGACCCGGCATCGAGCTTATCGTTCATGGGCCCTCCTCAGGCACGGGCGGTAACGCGGAGGTGAAGATGCATAAGGGACGTGACATTCTCTCGCGATGCGCGCGCTCACGGTCAATACCGGTAGTACTTCGGTCAAGCTTGCGCTTTACGACATCAGCTCCCGTGACGCCCCGGCACTGCTGCACAGCGAGCGGCACACCGAGCCGCAGCCCGACCCGCACCGCGTACTCGCACAGCTCGCGGTCCGGCTGCAGCCGGCGCCGCAGGTGGTTGCGCATCGCATCGTGCACGGCGGCACGCGCTTCGTGCAGCCGACGCCCCTCGACTCGCAGACGCTCACCGCCCTAGCGGAACTTTCACCGCTCGCGCCGCTGCACAATCCGCAGGCGCTGCGCTGGGTCGAGGGCGCCCGCGAGGCGTGGGGGGCACAGATGCCGCAGATCGCCGTGTTCGACACCGCGTTCTTCGCCCGCCTGCCGCGGGTCGCGGCCGAGTATGCGCTGCCGGCAGACCTTGGCAGCAGAATCGGCGTGCGACGCTACGGGTTCCATGGAATTGCTCACGAGGATATGTGGCGCAGCTGGTGCGCGCTCTATCCGGACCTGACGCGAGGCGGTCGTCTCATTACGCTGCAGCTTGGCGGCGGGTGTTCGATTGCGGCCATCGAGCGCGGTCAGCCCCTCGACACCTCGATGGGCTTTTCGCCGCTCGAGGGGCTCGTCATGGAGACACGCGCCGGCGACCTCGATGCGGCGATCGTGCCGTACCTTGAGCATCGACTGTCCCTCAGCGGCGCGGAGATCGTCGTGCGCCTGAACACTGAGTCGGGACTCGCAGGACTGTCCGGCAGCCGCAATGATCCCGGGGCGCTGCTGGGGGATCCCGCGCCGGATGCTCAGTTCGCCGTGGAGCTCTACTGCTATCGGATCCGCAAGTATCTCGGCGCGTACCTGGCCGTGCTCGGTGGCTGCGACGGTATCGTCTTCGGCGGTGGTGTCGGCGAGCACGTGCCCGGCGTGCGGGCGCGCGCGCTCGCAGGCCTGAGCTGGGCGGGAATAGCGCTCGATCCCGCGCTCAACAACGCTGCGCGCGGAGGCGCCGCGCGCATCGACGCCGCCGACAGCGGCGTGCGCGTGCACGTGGCTGCCGTGGACGAGGAACTGGCACTGGCCCGCGCCGCGGCGCAGACGCAGGGATGAAGGCCGCAAATCCGCGCAACTACGCGCGGCGGCCGCCGCTCATGGAGGCCGGGGGCGCTGCGCCGGCGGACAGTTCTTCCAGGACCTGGGTCAGCCTGGCGAGGTCTAGGGGCTTGACCAGATGCGAGTTGAAGCCCGCTTCCTGTGAACGGCGCCGATCTGCATCCTGTCCCCAGCCGGTCAGGGCCACCAGCATCATGCTGCTGCCCCATGGCTGCGTGCGGATGCGACGGGCCACCTCATAGCCATCGAGCAGTGGCATGCCGATGTCGAGCAGCACCACTTCGGGCAGGTGCTCCGCGGCCGCCTCGAGCGCCGCGGCACCGTTGGGAGCGCTGAATACCTGATGGCCGCTCATTTTAAGCAGTACCGCCAGACTCTCGAGTGCATCGGCATTGTCGTCGGCGACGAGGATACGGCGGCTGACCGGCTGCGGCGCGCTGTTCGTCCCCGCAGCCTCGGCCCGAGCCGCGGCGGCGTCGGCGCCGAGCAGCGGCAGTTTCATGACGAACTCGCTGCCGCGTCCAGCCCCGTCACTGTGCGCGCTGACGCTGCCACCATGCATCTCCACCAGCCGGCGGACCAGCGCGAGGCCGATCCCCAGCCCGCCGGATGAGCTGCCGACACGCCGGTCGAGCTGCGTGAACAACTCGAAAATCCGCGGCAGCAGGTCGGCGGGAATGCCGATGCCGTCATCCCGCACCCGTATGAGAACGCAGCCCTCCTGTTCCTCACAGCGCAGGTCGATGTGTCCTGCGCCGTCGGTGTACTTGGCGGCATTGCCCAGCACGTTGGCGAGCGCCTGCGTGAGGCGGGTCGGGTCGCCGTCGAGCCGCAGCGGCGTTTGCGGCAATTCGACAGTGAACCGGTGCCCGCGCGCCTGGATGAGCGGCTCGACATTCTCGACGGCACGCTCGATGAGCGTCCGCACGTCCAGCGGCTCGCGCGCCAGCGTGATCTTGCCGCGCGTGATGCGCGACACGTCGAGCAGATCATCGACGAGGCGCGTGAGATCACCCAGCTGGCGCCGAATAAGTTCCTGCGCCCAGCTCATCTGCTGCTCGGTCGGCTGCATGCGCATGAGCTGCACGGCGTTGAGCATCGGCGCCAGCGGATTGCGCAGCTCGTGCGCCAGCATCGCCAGGAACTCATCCTTGTTGCGATCGGCCTCCTGCAACGCCAGCTCGGCGCGGGCGCGCTCGGCAACCTCGTTCTGCAGGCTGCGATTGGCCCGCTCCAGTTCGTCGTTAGCGCGCTGCAGCGTGGCATTGAGTGCCTCGAGCTCGCGGTTCTTCTCCGCCTGCAGGGTGACATTCGCCTGCGCCAGCTTTTCGTTGGCCTGCGCCAGGCTGCGGTTGAGCTCGCGCAGCTCGCGGCGCTTCAGGTACAGCTCTACCAGGACCGCCACCTTGCCGCGCAGCACTTCGGGCACAACCGGGATCGACACGTAGTCGACGGCGCCGACCTTATAGCCCTTGAGGCGATCGAGCTCCGATATATGCACGCCGGTCACGAAGATGATCGGCGTGCGTTCGAAGCGCGGGTGATCGTGGATCAGCTGCGCTGCCTCGAAGCCGTCCATTTCCGGCATGCTGACGTCCATCAGCACAACGGCGAACTCATCGTTCATGAGCTTCTGCAACGCCTCCGGCCCGGAGCGCACCGGCACCAGATTCTGGCCGAGGTCGGCGAGCACGGTCTGATAGGTGAGCAGGCGTGCCGGCTGGTCATCGACCAGCAGGATGTTGACCTTGTCAACCCCGCTCACGCGCTCCTCCGCCCCCCGCGCACTCATGCGCGCACTACCGGTGCAGCCACATGCGCACTAGGGACAGGAGCTGCTCGGTATTGACCGGCTTGGCCACATAGTCCGAAGCGCCCGCCTCCAGGCATTTCTCGCGGTCGCCCTTCATGGCCTTGGCCGTCAGCGCGATGATGGGCAGCAGGCGGAAGCGATGATTGCTGCGGATGCGGCGCATCGTCTCATAGCCGTCCATCTCCGGCATCATGACGTCCATCAGCACCAGCGACAGGTCCTCGGTGTTCTCCACCAGCTTGATCGCTTCCTGGCCGTTGGTGGCGGTGATCACCTCCATGCTGTGGCGCTCGAGCAGACTGTTGAGAGCGAAGATGTTGCGGATGTCATCGTCAACGACCAGCACCTTGCGTCCGTTGAGAGGCTCGTCGCTTTCGTGCAGCGCCTCGATCATCCGTTGCTTCGACTCGGGGAGATCGGCGATCACCCGGTGCAGGAACAGCGCGGTCTCGTCCAGCAGCCGCTCGGGCGAACGTACGCCCTTCAGCACGATGCTCTTGGCGTTCTTGCGCAGCTCAATTTCCTCATGATCAGAGAGCTCGCGGCCGGTAAACACGACGATCGGCGTCTGACACAACTGGGCATCGCCCTGCACTTCCTTCAGCAGTTCGAAACCCGACATGTCCGGCAGGCGCAGATCGAGTACCGCGCAATCGAAACCACCGTCGCGCAAGGCCGCGAGCGCCTCGGCGCCCGTGCCCGCCATGACGATCTCCACGTCGCTATGCCCGAGCAGTTCGCGCACGCTCAACTGCTCGGCCGGATCGTCCTCGACCACGAGCAGGCGGCGCACGCTCTTGGCGGTGAATACTTTGAGCCGTTCCAGTGCCGCTTCGAGCCCGTCGGTGGTAACGCTCTTGGTTATGAACGAGAACGCACCCCGTTCGAGACCGTACTGGCGCTCGTCCTCCACGGTCAGGATCTGCACCGGGATGTGGCGCGTTTCCGGGCTGCGCTTCAGCTGATTGAGCACTGTCCAGCCCAGCATGTCGGGCAGGAACACGTCGAGCGAGACGGCGGTCGGCCGATGCTTGCGCGCCAGCGTCAGAGCATCGGTGCCGTTGCGCGCCAGCAGCACCTTGAAGCCGCGTTCGCGCGCCAGACCGAGCAGGATACGCGCATAGTGCGGGTCGTCCTCGACGACCAGCAGCACCCTGTCGTCCGGCCCGAGACTCTCGCGATCGTCCGGAATCTCCTCCTGTCGCGCTGCCGGCAGCACTACCGGCTGGAAGGCCGCGGCCGGCGTGGCGGCCGTCGCCGGGCCCTGGTTCGGGCCGCGCGCGTACGCGGCCCCGACATAGTTGAGCGGCAGGTAGAGGGTGAAGGTGCTGCCGCTGCCGGCGACGCTGCTGAGGCGGATCTCGCCGCCGAGCAGGTGCGCCAGCTCACGACTGATGGCAAGCCCCAGGCCGGTGCCGCCGTACTTACGCGCCGTACCGGCGTCGGCCTGCTGGAACGCCTCGAAGATGATGCGTTGCTTCTCGGGTGGGATGCCGATGCCCGTATCGCTCACCGAGAACTCCACGACCGCAGGCACCTGACTCAGAACCGGGTGCTCGGGGCTCCAGCCACCGATCGCAGCCCCGACGTGCAGGCGCACGCCGCCGCGCTCGGTGAACTTGAAGGCGTTGGATAGCAGATTCTTCAACACCTGCAGCAGACGCTTCGAATCGGTGGTGATGGCCCGTCCCAGGCGGGCATCGAAGTCCGCGGTGAACGACAGCTTGCGCGCTTCCGCTTCGTGGCGGAAATTGCGCTCGATGCTCTCGCGCAGGTGCGAGAACAGCAGGTCCTCGCACTCCACCGTGACCGTGCCCGACTCGATCTTGGACAGATCGAGAATGTCACTGATCAGATTGAGCAGGTCGGTCCCGGCGCCGTGAATCGTATTGGCGAATTCGACCTGCCGCGGCGTGAGATTGGCGTCGCCGTTGTCGGCCAGCTGCTGGCCGAGGATCAGGATGCTGTTGAGCGGCGTGCGCAGCTCGTGCGACATGTTCGCCAGGAACTCCGACTTGTAGCGCGAAGTAAGCGCCAGTTCTGCTGCCTTGTCCTCGAGCGCGCGTCGCGCCAGCTCGATCTCCTGGTTCTTGCGCTCGACCTCCGCGTTCTGCTCGGCGAGCAGCTTGGCCTTGTTGGCGAGTTCCTCGTTGGTCTGCTGTAGCTCGGTCTGCTGCGCCTGCAGCTCTCCGGCGAGCTGCTGCGATTGCGTCAACAGACCCTCGGTGCGCATGGTGGCTTCGATGGTATTGAGCACCACCCCGATGATGCCGCCGGTGAGCTGCTCAAGGAACGCCAGGTGGGATGCGGTGAATTCCCCGAGCGAGGCGAGTTCAACAACCGCCTTCACCTGACCTTCGTACAGCACCGGCAGCACGATTACGTTGCGCGGCCGCGCCTGCAGCAGCCCGCCGCGCACCTGGACGGAGTCTGCCGGGATGTCGGTGAGCAGCAGGCGCTGCCGATCCACCGCCGCCTGCCCCACCAGTCCCTCGCCCATGCCGTAGCGGCGCGGCTCGCGCCCCTCGTAGGCCGCGTCGGCATAGCTGGCAAGCTCCTTGAGGGATGGCGTTGCCGCCGCACGGTCCATGACGTAGATGACACCCTGCTGCGCATTCACCAGCGGCGCCAGCTCCGATAGCAGCAGCTTGCCGACCGTCACCAGGTCGCGCTGGCCCTGCATCATGCGGCTGAACTTGGCGAGGTTGGTCTTGAGCCAGTCCTGCTCGGTGTTGCGCTCGGTCGTGACGCGCAGCGTGCCGATCATGGCGTTGATGTTGTCTTTGAGTTCCGAAACCTCGCCGCGCGCCTCCACCTGAATCGAGCGGGTCAGGTCGCCCTTGGTTACGGCGGTCGCCACCTCGGCGATGGCACGCACCTGGTTGGTGAGATTGGCGGCCAGCAGGTTGACGTTCGCCGTCAGATCCTTCCAGGTGCCCGCAGCACCGGGAACGTGCGCCTGGCCGCCGAGCCGGCCCTCGACGCCGACCTCGCGCGCCACGCTCGTCACCTGATCGGCGAAGATCGCCAGCGTGTCCGTCATGCTGTTGATGGTGTCGGCGAGCGCGTTCACCTCGCCCTTTGATTCGACCGTCAGACGCTGGCGCAGGTCGCCGTTGGCAACCGCGGTCACCACCTTGACGATGCCGCGTACCTGGTCGGTCAGGTTGTTCGCCATCACGTTGACGTTGTCGGTCAGATCCTTCCAGGTGCCCGCGACTCCCGGTACGCGCGCCTGGCCGCCGAGCTTGCCCTCCGTGCCCACTTCGCGCGCCAGACGGGTGACCTCCGCGGCGAAACCGTTGAGCTGGTCCACCATCGTGTTGATGGTTTCCTTCAGCTGCAGAATCTCGCCTTTCACATCGACCGTGATCTTGCGTGACAGGTCGCCGCGCGCGATGGCTGTAGATACCTCGGCGATGTTGCGCACCTGGCCGGTCAGGTTGCTGGCCATGGAATTGACGTTGTCGGTAAGGTCTTTCCAGGT
>JANWKL010000037.1 GCA_025451375.1 Steroidobacteraceae bacterium | reverse complement strand
TAACGCAACAGGATCCGGAACAGGTCCCAGGTATCTTCGCTGAGTACGTTCGGCAGGGGCGGGCTGTTGGATCCGCGAGCCGGCTCCTGCAAGACGTCCCCCGCGCCCGGATTGAGCGAGTCCGGCACCGGCGTGGTATCCCCCGGGCCGCGATAGCGCGCGCCGGCGCTCAAGGGTGCGGTGCGCAGCTTGATTTCAGCGGCGAGGTTCGCGCGCTGATCAAGCAGGCGATGGGCGCGCTGGATCTGCCCCATGAGGAGCACGCACTCGCGGGGTGTTCCGTAGTCATCGCTCGCCTCGCGGCGGCCGGTCGCCTCGCGGGCCATTTCCACCAGCGGTGTCTTGATCTCTGCCAGGCGCAGGCACAGCACCTGCGCATAGCCGAGGGCCGCAATGTTGATGGCGCGCCGCGCCGGCAGCGACAACCCCGGAAACTCCGGGCCGGTTTCGCGCTCCAGGTCCTCGACTGCGCGCTGCGCGAGATTAAGAGAGCCCCCCGCTGCGCCCGCCGCCGCGTGGGCCGCGGTCACACGCTGCTCGAGGTGGCGGCGCCTGAAGTAGTGCCAGAAGCGGTTCAATTCCGTGCGCTGCGCCTCGAGCGCGGCCACGTCCCCGGCCGCCTGGGCGGCGAGCGCCTGTGCTGCCTGCAATTGAGTCGCCGCCGTGTTGCGGCGGGCGAACAGGCGGCGGTTGTGGTGAGCGAGGTGCTCGCGCCGCTCACGCTCCTCCTGCTGACGCACCAGATCCGAAACGAACTGCGTTATGAGCGCGCGTCCCGCCTGCCACAGGCGGCGCAGCTGGTAAAACACCAGCGCGGGGTAAGCGGACTCGGTCATCCCGAGTCGTCCCTCGAGAGTATTCAGTAAATCGAGCGAGCGCGCGGCAGCGCCTTCCTGCTGCTTGACCAGGTCCTGCAGGCGGTAGATTTCCTCCTGCAGGTCACCGTAGGCCTTCTTGAGCTCCGCACGGTTGCGGAACAGGGCGAGGACGCGATGATCCTCTTCCGGAGTACCATCCGCGCGCAGGCTGAGTTTGAGAAATCCGAGTTGTCGCAGCGCCTTCATGAGAGATCCGGCGGGGGAACCGCCCTCCTCATTCGCCGCGGGTGTACCTCGAACGGGATGAGAAGCGATGACCTCGCTCCACGCAGTATTCCAGCCACTTGTTTAACATTACGTTGCGCGCCCAGCGCTGATCCAGTTCACGCTCCGCGCAGCCGCGCAGCGCCTTGAGAATGGGCTGATTGTGACTCTCCGCCCATTGCTGTGCCTCGACGAGATGCGCGTCATGGTAGACGCGCACTACCATGTCCGGATATTGGACCTCACCGTCCCGTTGGGGCAGCAGATAGGTCAAATTGAAGGTGCTGGTGTACGGGGAGTGCCCGGCGACGGTGAGAACAAGATCACAATCGCCAGGCACGCATGACAGGTGCCGCCCGGAGAGTTGCCCCAGATCGTGCGCGAGCCAGCCGAGCCGTATGAAATTGCTTTCGTACAGGCCCATGAGCGCAACGAAACTGCGCGGCCGTGCGCGCCAGGAAACGACCGTCTGTGTGTCGGTGTGCAACACGCCCCGACTATAACGCACAAGTGCGATGCCGCAAGTGCGACGCGCACTGCATTTTGCACCGGTTCGTGACTGCGTCGCGCCTTGCAAGTTCCGTGCGACGCGTGCCACTCGCGTTGTGACCCGCGTCGTGCCATCGTAATAGGCCCACGCACCGCCAGACTCGCCCTGGCGAGCTCCCGCTAAGGTCGCACGCGTCGTTCGATGCCGGTGGTATTCAAAATCCGGCTGGCAATTTCCTCGATCGAACACTCGGTCGTGTCCAGCAACGGAATCGCATAGCGCGCGAACATCGCCTGCGCGGTGCGCAGCTCATACTGCACCTGCTGGCTCGAGGCGTAGCGGCTGTCGGGCCGGCGCTCGTGGCGGATCTGCTGCAGGCGCTCGGACGTGATGGTGAGCGCGTAGAGCTTGCGGCGGTACGGCTCAAGGCGCGGCGGGATCTTGCCCGCTTCCAGATCTTCCTCGGTGAGCGGATAGTTGGCGGCGAACACGCCGTACTGCAACGCCAGGTACACACAGGTGGGGGTCTTGCCGACGCGCGACACACCGACCAGCACGACGTCGGCGTGCGCATAGTCACCGCCGCTGCCGTCGTCATTGGCGAGCGCAAAGTTGGTGGCATTGATGCGCGCGGTGTACGCGGCCAGATCCGCGATGCCGTGCGCGCGCCCGGCGCGGTGCGAGGAGCGGGTGTTGAGTTCACGCTCCAGCGGCCCGACGAAGGCGGCGAAAAAATCCAGAAACAGGCCATCCGCGGTAACCACAATGTCCCGCAGATCATCCTGCACCAGCGTGCTGAACACGATCGGCCGCAGGCCCTCGTCCTGCCCCGCACGGTTGATGCGGCGGACCACCTCGCGCGCCTTGTCAACGTCCGACACAAATGGCAAAGTCACCGGCCGAAATTCCAGCCCCTCGAACTGTGTCATAAGGCTGTGACCCATGGTTTCGGCGGTCACGCCGGTCTGGTCCGAAACGAAAAAAACGGTTCGACGGCTCACGCTTTGGACCATTCCGTTTAGACGCTGGTAGCGATAAGTTGTCAGTCTTTCACCGCGTGTGCACCTAAGCAAGCACCGATGGTGCGGCCGGTTTTCGCAAAAGGAGCATCTTTGAACGCCTACGTCATCCCGTTCGAGCAACTCACCATGCGCGACGTCGAGACGGTCGGCGGCAAGAACGCCTCCCTCGGGGAGATGATCGGCGCGCTCACCAGGCTCGGCGTGCAGGTGCCCGGCGGCTTTGCCACCACCGCCCAGGCCTACCGCGAGTTTCTCGCCCAGGGCGGCCTTGATGAACGCATCCGCGCCGAACTGGCAACCTTCAACGTCGATGACGTGACCAAGCTCGCCGCGAGCGGCGCGCGTATCCGGCAGTGGATTCTCGCCACGCCATTTCCGCCCGCGCTCGAGTCGGCCGTCACCGCCGCGCTGACGCACATGAGCGGCGGCAAGGACATCGCCGTGGCGGTGCGTTCCTCGGCGACCGCGGAGGATCTGCCGGAAGCCTCATTCGCCGGCCAGCAGGAGACCTTCCTCAATGTGACGGGCGCGCAGGCGGTGCTGAGCACCATGCACGAGGTGTTCGCGTCACTGTTCAACGACCGGGCGATTTCCTACCGCGTGCACCAGGGTTTCGATCACAGCGCGGTGGCGCTGTCCGCCGGCGTGCAGCACATGGTGCGCAGCGACCTCGGCGCGAGCGGCGTCATGTTCACGCTCGACACCGATTCCGGGTTCCGTGATGTGGTGTTCATCACCGCGTCGTGGGGACTCGGTGAGACGGTGGTCCAGGGTGCCGTGAACCCGGACGAGTTCTACCTCTACAAACCAGCGGTGCGTTCCGGCAAGCATGCGGTCGTGCGGCGCAACCTCGGCGGCAAGGCCGTCAAGATGGTGTATGCCGCTCCCGGCTCCGCCGAGCGCGTGAGCACGGTCGAGGTGAGCCAGGCTGACCGAGCGCGTTTCTGCCTGGATGATGCCGACCTCATCACGCTCGCCCGCCAGGCGCTGGTGATCGAGGAACACTACGGCCGGCCGATGGACATCGAATGGGCGCGCGACGGCGCCACCGGCGCCATCTACATCCTGCAGGCGCGCCCCGAGACGGTCCAGAGCCGCGCCGGCCGCACCATTCAGCGCTACTCCCTGAAAGCGCGCTCGCGGGTGCTCACCACCGGCCGCAGTATCGGCCAGCGCATCGGCGCCGGCACCGCGCGCGTCATCAAGAGCGCTGCGGAAATGGCACGCGTGCAGGCCGGCGATGTGCTGGTCGCCGACATGACCGATCCGGACTGGGAGCCGGTCATGAAGCGCGCCGCGGCGATCGTCACCAACCGCGGCGGCCGCACCTGTCATGCGGCCATCATTGCCCGCGAGCTGGGAATTCCCGCGGTGGTGGGCTGCACCAATGCGACCACCAGCATCCGCGAAGGCCAGGAAGTGACGGTATCGTGCGCCGAAGGCGATACCGGCCATGTTTACGAAGGACTGCTCGCCTTTGATCTGAAACAGATCGAACTCGATGCGCTGCCGAAAATTCCGCTCAAGATCATGATGAACGTCGGCAACCCCGACCGCGCCTTCGACTTTGCCGGCATTCCCAACCACGGCGTGGGTCTGGCGCGCCTGGAATTCATCATCAACCGCATGATCGGCGTGCACCCGCGGGCGCTCCTGGAGTTCGATCGCCTCGACCCCGAGTTGCAGGGGCAGATTCGCACCCAGATGGCCGGCTACGCCGACCCGGTCAGTTTCTATGTCGAGAAGCTCGCCGAGGGGATCGCGCAGATCGCCGCGGCGTTTGCGCCTGAGCCGGTCATCGTGCGCCTGTCAGATTTCAAGTCCAACGAGTACGCCAACCTGATCGGCGGCTCGCGCTACGAGCCCTCGGAAGAGAACCCCATGTTGGGTTTCCGTGGCGCTTCGCGCTATATCGATGAGACCTTCCGCCCCTGCTTCGAACTCGAATGCCGCGCCCTGAAGCGGGTGCGCGAAACCATGGGGCTCACCAACGTGCAGGTCATGGTGCCCTTCGTGCGCACTGTCGCCGAGGCGAAGCAGGTTACGGAGCTCCTGGCGCAGAACGGGCTCAAGCGTGGCGAGAACGGCCTCACCGTGATCATGATGTGTGAGCTGCCGACCAACGCCCTGCTCGCCGAGCAGTATCTTGAGCACTTCGATGGCATGTCGATTGGCTCGAACGACATGACGCAGCTCACCCTGGGACTCGATCGTGACTCCGCTATCGTGGCCAACCTCTTCGATGAGCGCGACGAAGCGGTGCGCATGCTGCTGTCGATGGCGATCAGCGCCTGCCGCAAGCACGGGAAGTACGTCGGCATCTGCGGCCAGGGTCCCTCGGATCACCCGGATCTTGCCCGCTGGCTCCTCGATCAGGGCATCGGCAGCATGTCGCTGAATCCGGATACGGTGGTGGAGACCTGGCTGTTCCTCGCGCAGGCGCCGGCAAAGCCCAAGTAGCTGCTACGCGGTCCCGGCGTAGGCAGGGGCGAACAGCCGCGCGCGGTAGTGGCGCAGTTCCGCGATGGACTCATGGATGTCCGCGAGCGCCAGGTGCGCCCCCTGCTTCGCGAATCCCTCCGCCACCGCCGGCGCCCAGCGGCGCGCCAGTTCCTTGAGCGTGCTGACGTCGAGATTGCGGTAGTGGAAGAAGTGTTCGAGTTCGGGCATCAGGCGCGCCATAAAGCGGCGGTCCTGGCAGATGCTGTTGCCGCACATGGGGGAGCTGCCGGCGGTCACCAGCGGACTCAAGAACTCGAGCGTGCGGCGCTGCGCCTCGGCCAGACCAACGCGGCTCGCACGCAGCCGCGTCAGGAGTCCCGAGGAACCGTGCTGACGCTGGTTCCATTCATCCATGCGCGCGAGCACTTCCTCGCTCTGATGGATCGCAATCACCGGACCTTCGGCAATGACGCCCAGATCCTTGTCGGTCACTACGGTCGCGATCTCGATGATCGTGTCCGACTCGGGCTTCAGGCCCGTCATCTCCAGATCGATCCAGATCAGGTAGTCGCCGCTCGGCATGTCGTGACGCGTAGTGGTAGCGTGTCGGAAACGTGGGATTAAAGCCATCAGCAGTGTAGCAGACGTCCGCAGCGGATCCGCATGAGCGACACCCTGGTCGGACGCGTCGTAGCGGCCTTCGGCCGCCACCTTCTGGTGCGAGATGCGACCGGCGCTGAACTGCGCGCGCGGCCTTTCGGGCGAGCGCAGAGTGCCGTGTGTGGCGACGAGGTGCGCTGCCGGATCGACGCGCAGCATGACGAGCTGCACGTGATCGAGGTCCTGCCGCGCGTTTCCGCATTGTGGCGCGCTACGTTGCGCGGCGGGGCGGAACCCGTGGTCGCGAACCTGACGCACCTCCTGGTGGTGCTGGCGCCGCTGCCGGTGCCGGACCTCTTCGTCGTCGACCGTTATCTCGCCGCGGCGACCGCCGGGGGTATCACCGCTACGCTCGTCGTGAACAAAAGCGATCTTGGGATCGATGCGGACCTGAGCGCGGAGCTGGCGGTCTACGAGGCCGCCGGTTATCGCGTGCGCAGCACCAGTGCCGAAACCGGCGCGGAAGTTGCGGCGCTGCCCGCGCTGCTGGGCGCCGGCAGCATCGCAGCGCTCGTGGGCCAGTCCGGCGTGGGCAAGTCATCGCTCGTGCAACGACTCGTGCCGCAGGCCCAGATCGCGATCGGCGAGCTGGTGCGAGAGGAGGAGGGACGCCACACCACGACCGCAGCGCGCCTGTTTGAGCTTCCCGGAGGCGCAGGCCTGATCGACTCTCCGGGCGTGCGCGACTTCGCCCCGGCCGTGGAAGCGCTGGATGAGCGCAGCCTCGGATTCGTGGAAGTCGAGCGGCTCGCCGTCGGCTGTCGTTTCAACGACTGTCGCCATATGCGCGAGCCGGGCTGCGCGATTCGCGCTGCTGCGGAATCCGGCGCGCTGCATCCGCGGCGCTACCAAAGCTATCGGCGGCTGCGCCGGCTGCGCGAGGAGCTGACCGCGGCGCGCGGTCCGAAGCGCACCCGATGATTCGATCGTTGCATCGGTCTCAAGATTTCGCGTCAGTGCGAATCTGGTGGAGCACTTCGTCCACGGCGTCGATGACCGCCTGCGGCTTGTCCAACTGAATCTCGTGACCTGAACCTTTGATGACCCGGTGGACGCCACGCGAGGAGAGGTGCGCCAGGTCCTGATGCAGAGCGTTCCAGACTTTGCCGTAGGATCGGCCGAGCCGCATTTGAGCAGGTGTGCCAGTACCCCAGGGGTGTTCAATCGACAGCACGACCAGGGGCATTGCTCCAAGGCGGTGGTGGTCGGCGCTGTCATATCGGTGTGTGTACAGCGACGACATGAGCGAGACTTTGTCGGCGAAATAGTAGGCGGTAAAGAACTGCGGCCAAATTTTTCTGAACGCGGCGGGCGTGTCGCTCGGCAAGGTGGCCGAGCAGTCCTCAAATTCGGAGCTCGATGGCTCGAAGGGTCCGGCCATCGCCAAGAAAGCGCAATGCAGGGTGTAACTTGCGTAGCTTTCTCGCCCTACCGCTTCGTCGAAACCTGGCTGCTCCTCGTCAATGAGCCCCTCTGCGGCCGGACTGGTATCGACGAGGAGCATGCCCGCGACCTCCTTGGGCCAGCGTTGCGCGTAGAGCCGCACTTCTATGCCGCCCAAAGAGTGTCCCACCAGCACATAGGGCCCCGGTATGGAGCCGGCCTGGAGCGCCGCGTGCAGGTCGTCCACTACGTCGGAGAGGATCTGCGGCCGGGGCGCCGGATCGCTGAAGCCGTAGCTGGCTCGGTCGAAGCCGCAGACGCGCGTTTTTTGCGCGATCACGGGCTGGGTTTTGTACCAGACCACCGACCAGCTGAATATGCCAGCCATCAGAATGACCGTCGGGCCGCCGGCGCCTGTGCAGTGCAGGTTAATACGCCGGCCGCCGATATCGACCAGCTGACCCGGTTTGACGTAGGGCAGCAACCGCTCGTCCTCGGCAGTGGCCGGCACCGGCACCGGCGCGGGTTCGGCAAGGACGACGTCAGCGACCAGGGTAGCGCGAAGTGCGAGGGTGGCCATGAGGAGCCACGCAACAACGCCTCGGTGTATGTTCACAGCGACTGCCGGCCGGCCAGCGCGTGCGCGAGCGTGCCGCCGTCAACATACTCGAGCTCCCCGCCGACCGGCACGCCGTGGGCGATGCGGCTCGCGCGAATGCCGTGGCGGGCGGCGACCTCGCTCAGGTAATGCGCGGTGGCCTCGCCTTCGACCGTTGAGTTGGTGGCGAGAATCAGCTCGCGCACCGCGCCTTCCGCCAGTATCGCCTCAAGCTCACGGCTGCCGAGCTGCTCCGGTCCCACCCCGTCGAGCGGCGACAGATGCCCCATGAGGACAAAGTAGCGGCCGCGGTAGCTGCCCGAAGATTCCACCGCCACCACGTCGGCCGGCGATTCGACCGCGCACAAGAGGGTCGCATCGCGCAGCGGCGCGGCGCAGATCGTGCACAGCTCCCCTTCAGTGAGCATGCGGCAGCGCCGGCAGCGCGTCACCGACACGAGCGCCGCATCGAGCGCCGCGCTCAGCACGCGTGCTCCCGGCCGCCCGTCCTGCAGCAGGTGAAAAGCCATGCGCTGCGCGCTCTTGGGGCCCACGCCAGGCAGGGCGCGCAGCGCCTCTATCAGCCGGGCCAGGTGCGGGGAGTGCTGCATCATCGCTGAGCGCTCAGAACGGCAGCTTCATTCCTGGCGGCAGCTGTAGCCCCGCGGTGACGCTCGCCATTTTTTCCTGCACGCGCGCTTCCACCTTGTGCACCGCGTCGTTGGCCGCGGCGGCGATCAGGTCCTCGAGCATCTCGCGATCCTCGCCGCTCACGGCTGGCTCGATCTGCACGCGCTTCACCTCGTGGCGTCCGTTCATGGTGACCTTCACCATGCCGCCGCCGGACTCGCCGATCACCTCGATGTTGCCGATCTCGGCCTGGGCCTTTTGCATGTTGGCCTGCATCGCCTGGGCCTGTTTCATCAGGGAATTGAAATTACCTGCCATGGGAGCAAAGCCTCTTGGCGCGCAGCGCCTGCAGTGAAACAAATTTCATTTTGCCGGCCGCACCGTCTCGGGCAGCACCGTCGCACCGAAACGCTCGCGCAGACCCTGCACACCCGGCTCGGTTTCGAACGAACGGCGCGCGGCGGCAAGCTCGGCTTCCGAGGCGCGCCGCTGGACCTGCGCCGGGGTCTCAGCCCCGGAGGCGGCGCCCTGAAACTCCAGCCGCACCGTTTCGCCGAAGTGGCGTGACAGCGCCTGGGCGAGCTTGTCTTCCTGGGCCGGCGTTCGCACCGGCTGGTTGCGCGGATCCAGACCCAGACGCACCACCGCGCCCTGGCGGCCGAGGAATACGCAGTGGCTGGCGAGCTGGCGTGCCGCGCCCGCAAGCTCGAGCTGACTGACGATCTGCACCCACTCCCCGCCGCCCTGCGCTGCGGTCGGCGCTGGTGCTGACGCTGATGCTGATGCTGCTGGCGGCACATTCACGGCGGCCGCGGTTGGCGCCGCCACGCGCGGCCTTCCGGCGGCTGCGCCCGCGGCAACTGCCGGGGCGGTGGTCCCGGCACGCGCGGCTTCGCCGCCCGGGCGGAACGCGATCATGCGTAGCAGCGTCATTTCGAAGCCGGTGCGCGGATCCGGAGCGAGCGGCAGATCCCGCCGTCCCAGGATCGCCGTCTGGTAGTACAGCTGCACGTCCTCGGGCGCGAGCGCGCTCGCCAGTCGTTCGAGGAGCGTGAGCTCATAGAGCTCATCGCCCTCGTAGTCCGGCACGGCCTCCTTCAGTGCGATGCGCACCAACAGGCCCGCGAGTTCATCCAGAACCTGCGCATAGTCGGGAGCGAACTCCTCGAGTGACTGCGCACAACGCACCAGTTCCGCGGTGTTGGCGCCTGCCAACAGCTCCACCAGGCGCACCACGTGATCGCGCGAAATCGTGCCCAGCATGGCGCGCGCCTCCGCCTCTCCGGCCTTGCCACCGCCAAAAGCGATGAGCTGGTCGAGGAGCGAGAGCGCGTCACGCACGCTGCCGTCGGCAGCCTGTGCCACAAGCTTCAGACCCGCCGGCTCGAACGGCACAGCCTCGCGCTCAAGAATGCTGCGCAGGTGTGCGGCGATGTCCGCCGCCGGCAGGCGCTTGAGGTTGAACTGCAGGCAGCGCGACAGCACCGTGACCGGCAGCTTCTGCGGATCGGTGGTGGCGAGCAGAAACTTCACGTGCGGCGGCGGCTCCTCCAACGTCTTCAGGAGCGCATTGAAGGAGTGCGTCGAGAGCATGTGGACCTCATCGACGAGATACACCTTGTAGCGGCCGCGGGACGGGCTGTACTGCACGTTGTCCAGGAGCTCGCGCGTGTCATCCACCTTGGTGCGCGACGCCGCGTCCACTTCAATGAGGTCCGGAAAACGCCCGGCGTCGATCTCACGGCAGTTGGCGCACACTCCGCACGGCTCGGCTGTTACGCCGGTCTCGCAGTTGAGGCACTTGGCGAAGATACGCGCGATGGTCGTCTTGCCGACGCCGCGCGTGCCGGTGAACAGGAACGCATGATGGACGCGTCCGCTGCCGAGCGCGTTCACGAGCGCGCGCCGCACGTGCTCCTGCCCGATCAACTCGGCGAATGTCTTCGGGCGCCACTTGCGCGCCAGGGCGGTGTAGCTCATCAGCGAACCCCTCGCACCGATTCAACAGATACTTCGCAAGATGGAGGCGACCCGCACCAGCTTAAACCTCCGGCACCCGACATCGCCGCTGCCGCTGCTGCCTTCCGGCCCTGACGGGATTCACGACTGGTCGTCGCGGAGAAACCGATGCGGGCCACCATTTTCAATTTGGCTGAAATGGCCTGCGGCCATTTCAGCAGCCAGCCCACTTGCTCCTTTGACCCCGCCGGCCAAAGACGGGGCTCGATACACCCCTGCCACCGTCACCTCAGCAGCCGAGCACTTCATGCCAAGGCTGGGCGCACGGGCTCTTGCCGGCGAGCAGCGTGCCTGTTGCGGCGCGCAATGCTTTGGCGGAGAGGGTGGGATTCGAACCCACGAACACCCGTTAAGATGTTACTGGAATTCCAGTCCAGCGCCTTCGACCGCTCGGCCACCTCTCCAATCAATCAGTTACGTGCATTATCTCGAAACGACCCGCAAGGCTGGCGGGCCTTCGCAAAAAGCGGGCGCGAATGATAAGTCATGCGCGACTGGCGCGCATCAGGCCTGCGGCGTGGGTTTCGGAACCTCAACCTTGAACGACGGCGGCTGATCCAGACACGGGGCGGTACGCGGACGCGCCGGCGGCGCCGGGCCCTTTGGATTCGGCAGGCGCAGGGCATTGGTGGTATCGGGTACATCCAGGCCGACCGGAACTTTCAGGGGCGCGACACTGGTTTCGCCCAGGTAAGTCTGGCTTTCGCTGCAGCGGGCGTGGCTGAGCCGGTTGTGCAGCGTGTGGCAACCGCTCACGCCCGCGAGCAGCGTAAGGCACATGAAACCGGCAGCAATTTTCATTCCCGACACTTCGTCTCCTTCATGCCGACGCGCCGGCGCTGCGCAGCGCCGCGCGTACGGTCTCGTGATACTGCGGCGCCAGCGCCGTGAGCGGCAATCTTAACCCAGGACCGACCAGTCCCATCTGCTGCAGCAGCCATTTCACCGGAATCGGATTGGCCTCAACGAACAGATCCCGATGCAGGGGCAGGAGCGCGGCGTCCAGGCGGGCTGCGCGCGTCGCATCCCCGGCAAGCGCTGCTGACACCATCTGCTTCATCGCCCGCGGCGCGACGTTCGCCGTGACGGAAATGACTCCACGCGCCCCGGCCGCAATGGCATCACGGGCACTGGCGTCATCCCCGCTCAGCACCACGAAGCCGGCGCGGCAGGCCCGCAGCAACTCGCGCACCCGCGCTGCCTCCGGCACCGCTTCCTTCAGGCCAACGATGCCCGCGACCTGCGACAACCGCCCGACCACCTCGGGCAGCATGTCGACGGCGGTGCGCCCGGGAACGTTGTAGAGCACGAGGGGCTTGCCCGCCGCCGCCGCGGCCGCCGAAAAATGCTGGAACAGGCCTTCCTGAGTCGGACGATTATAGGCGGGGGTGACGAGGAGCAGCCCGTCTACGGGCAGCTGCGACAGCGAGGCCACGCGCGCCACCGTGCTGCGCGTGTTGCTGGTGCCGGCCCCGACCAGTACCGCGGCATGTCCGCGCGCCTGCGCGCAAGCCAGTCGCGTCAGCTCGCGCAACTCCTCATCCTCAAGGCTCACCGACTCGCCGGTGCTGCCGCCGACGACAATGCCGTCGGTGCCATTCGCAAGGTGGAACTCGATCAGTCGCGACCAGGCTGCGAAATCGACGGTGCCATCCGCACCCATGGGGGTGACTATGGCTACCAGACTGCCTGAGAACATGCGCTTCACACACTCGGCGGGGAGGCCTGCGATGGTACGAGCCGCCCTCCCGCCGGGCAAGCCTTACCGCAAGGCCCGCAGCGCGCGGTCGCAACCGGTCGCCGCTCCCGGTACACTCCAGCGCACCGACGGGAAGCCTAGTCACTCCGCCACCAACAGATGAAGCAGCACCTCGCCGTTTCGGCGATCGGCAGCGACCGCACAGGGATGGTTCACGAGCTGACCCGCGTCATCAGCGAGTCAGGCGGCAACATCAGCGAAAGCCGCATGGCGAACCTCGGTGCCGAGTTCGCGATGCTGCTCTTGGTATCTGGCAACTGGCACGCACTCGCGAAGCTGGAAACCGAGCTCAAGCGCCTCGCCGAAACCAGCAACCTCAGCATTCATCTGAAGCGCACCGAGCCGCGCGCGGCGCGCACCGACATGCTGCCCTACTCCATCGACGTCGTGTGCCTGGACCAGTCGGGCATCGTCTCGGGCCTGGCGGGTTTTTTTTCCGCCCGCAGCATCGATATCGCGGAAGCCTCCACGCGCAGCTACCCGGCCGCGCACACCGGCGCTCCGATGTTCGCGGTGCAGATGATCGTCAACGTGCCGAGCCGTGTGCACGTGGCGCAGCTGCGAGAGGAGTTCATGGAGTTCTGCGATTCACTCAACCTCGACGCCATCCTCGAACCGGTCAAATCCTGAAAGCGTGATGCCCAAGGTAAAACTCGCGACCAAGGTGCCTGAGTTTTCGCTGCCCGCATCGGGCGGCGCCACATGGAGCCTCAAGGGCGCGGCAGGCAAGAAGCTCGTGGTCTATTTCTACCCGCGGGATATGACCTCCGGCTGCACCCGCGAATCACAGGATTTTCGTGATCTGTACGGCGCCTTCCGCAAGGCCGGCGCACAGATAGTGGGTATATCGCGCGACAGTGTCGCGTCCCACGACAAGTTTGCGCACCGGGAGTCGCTGCCCTTTGCGCTCCTCGCCGATACCGACGAGAAGGTCTGCAAGCTGTTCGATGTCATCAAACAGAAAAGCTTGTACGGCAGAAAGTACCTGGGGGTGGAGCGCAGCACCTTCCTCGTGGACAGCACGGGCCGGCTGCGGCAGGAGTGGCGCAAGGTGAAGGTTCCAGGTCACGCGGAGGAAGTCCTTGAAGCAACGCAGCGTCTCTGATCCGGGTCCCACGGCAGCCTCGGGCGAGTCACGCGAGATGAAGGGCAGGTCGCGCACCGGCAAGCGCCTGTTCATTCTCGACACCAACGTGCTCATGCACGACCCGACGGCCATTTTCCGCTTCGAGGAGCACGACGTGTACCTGCCGATGGTGGTACTCGAGGAGCTCGATGCGCATAAGAAAGGACTATCGGAGGCCTCGCGCAACGTCCGCCAGGTGAGCCGCTTCCTTGACGACATGATGCGGGATGCCACCAAGGAGCAGATCGACCGCGGTCTGCAGCTGCCGAGCGGTTACTCCGGCAACCACGGCAAGAAACCCTCCACGGGGCGCCTCTTCTTCCAGACTCGGCAGCTCTCCAGCGTGCTGCCGGAAGGGCTGCCGGGGCACGGCGGCGACAACATCATTCTTTCGCAGACGCTCGCGCTGCAGAACGAGCAAAAGGATGCGCGCGTCATCCTGGTGTCCAAGGACATCAACCTGCGCATCAAGGCGGCGGTGCTCGGCGTCCACGCCGAGGACTACTACAGCGACAAGACCCTCGAGGACGCCGACGTCCTCTACAGCGGCATGACGGCACTGCCCACCAACTTCTGGGAGAAGCACGGCAAGGACATGCGCTCGTGGAAGGAAGCCGACCGTACGTTCTACGAAGTCACCGGTCCTGCGGTGCACGAATGGCAGCCGAACCAGGGTCTGTACGAGGACACCCCGGAGGGCATCGAGGGCATCGTGCGCAGGCTCAACGGCGCTACGGCGATCATTGAGCTGACACGCGACTATCGCAATGAGCGGCACAACATATGGGGGGTGACTGCGCGCAACCGCGAGCAGAACTTCGCACTCAACCTGCTCATGGACCCGGAGATCGACTTCGTCACGGTGCTCGGACCGGCCGGTACCGGCAAGACGCTGCTGGCACTCGCCGCCGGCCTCATGCAAACCCTCGAAACCAACCGTTTCATGGAAATCATCATGACGCGGGTGACTATTCCGCTCGGCGACGACATCGGTTTCCTGCCCGGCACCGAGGAAGAAAAAATGGAGCCGTGGATGGGCGCCCTCATGGACAACCTCGAAGTGCTCACCGGGACGCCGGAAGGCGGCAACTGGGGGCGCGCCGCGACCAACGACCTGCTGCGAAACCGCATCAAGATCCGCTCGCTCAACTTCATGCGCGGCCGCACCTTCCTCAACCGGTTCCTGATTCTCGATGAGGCGCAGAACCTCACGCCCAAACAGATGAAAGCGCTCGTCACCCGCGCCGGTCCCGGCACCAAGCTTGCGTGCCTGGGGAACATCGCCCAGATCGACTCGCCGTACCTGACGGAGATGACCTCCGGGCTCACCTACACGGTGAATCGCTTCCGGGGCTGGCCGCACTCCGGGCATATCACGCTGGTGCGCGGCGAACGCTCGCGCCTGGCGGACTACGCCTCCGACCAGCTGTAGGGCTAAGATCGGGGCCGGTATTTCGTGCGCCGCTTGTAAGCGGCTGTAACTGTGAGGAAACTCCGCGGCCCCCGCGGCGGTCGAACTTCGATGACACGACGAATTCTGCTGGCCCTCCTCGCCTCCTTTGCGCTGCTCGCGGGCGCTGCCTTTGCCCAGCAGGTGCCCGGGACGCCGGTCAATCTGGAGTCCCCGGGCGCCGGCTCGGATCTGCCGGACCTGGGCAGCCCCGCCGCGGCGCTGTTGTCGAAGAGCGACGAATACCGCCTGGGCGCGATGGTCGCGCGCGAGCTGCGCGATCAGAACGCGCTGCTCGAAGACCCGGAAGTCAGCGAATACATACAGTCGGTGGGCCAGCGGCTCGCCTCGCAGAGCGCCATGGGCGGGGAGTCTTTCCATTACCTGGTGGTCAAAGACCCGTCCATCAACTCCTTCGCTGTGTCCGGCGGATTCGTGTTCATATTCACCGGGCTGATAATCGTAAGCGACACCGAATCGGAGCTCGCGGCGGTGATGGCGCACGAGACCGCGCACATCACGCAGCACCACATCGCGCGCCAACTCCGCGCCCAGAGCCAGCAGGGCATCACCACCGCGGCGGCGCTCCTCGCGGCCATCCTGCTCGGGGCGATTGGCGGCGGCCAGGCGGTTGAGGGCGGCATCGCCGCCGCTGAGGGCCTCTCCGCACAACAGCAAATCAACTTCACGCGCGATAACGAAGCGGAAGCGGATCGCGTCGGCATCGGCTACCTGGCCGGGGCGGGTTATGACCCCAATTCCATGGCGAACATGTTCGAAAACCTGAGCCGCCACGAAGGCCTGACCGAAACCTACATTCCGGCGATGCTCATCAATCACCCGGTCACCACCGACCGCCTCGCCGAGGCGCGCTCGCGCGCGGCGCAGTTTCCGCCGCGCAAAGGCAAGGACTCACAGAGCTTCGCGCTCATCCGCGAGCGCGTGCGTGTGCTCACGACCACCGCGGATGTGAACCTCGCGCAGATCTACGAGCAAAAGATCGCCCGCGGCGAAGCGGATCTTGGCAATCGCTACGGCGAGGCGCTGGCGCTCCTGAACAGCAACCACGCGGACGAAGCGGTGAAGCTCCTTACACCCCTGGTCCGCCAGCATGAGGGGCTGACACTGCTGCACGACGCACTCGGCCAGGCGCAAGCCAAGGCGGGCCACGTCGATGAGGCGCTCGCGACCTTCCGTCACGCGCTGACACTGTTCCCGCGTAACGTACCTGTCTCGGTACGCTATGCCGAGACGCTCATGACCGCCGGCAAACCGGGGCAGGCGCACGAGGTGCTGCTCGACCTGTTCAACAACGTACCGCCGACGCCTGATCAGATCCGTCTCACCGCGCTCGCCGCCAGTGCCGCAGGCGACGCCGGGGACGCGTATTTCTACATGGGCGAGTACCAGATCGCGGGCGGCGACCTGAGTCTCGCGTCCCAACAGCTGCAACTGGCGCTGGCAGCGCCGAACATCAGTCAGATCCAGCGGCAACGCTACCAGGCGCGGCTCGATGAAGTCCGCGAGTATCTCGCCAGCACCCGCAAGCACCAGTTGACTGACAACAATAACGACGATCAGCGCCCCTCTGGCCGGCGCTCCAACTGATCCGTATCCCTCTTAAGACTGATCAGGCTGCCATGTATGCCGCTGCTAGAATGCGCGATCCACTGATGTTGCCCGCGTACCCCATGGCCTCCACTCTGCGGCTGTCCCTCGTGTCCTTGTGCCTGGCCCTCCTTGCGGGGTGCGCCGCCGCGCCTGGCGTGAAGAGCGATCCACGCGACCCGTGGGAGCGCATGAATCGCACTACCTATCGTTTCAACGACGCGCTCGACCGCACGATTGCCAAACCCGTGGCGCGCGGCTATCGCCGGGTCACGCCGCACTTCGTGCAGACGGGCGTTGGCAATTTCCTCGACAACCTCGGGTCCCCGGTCGTCATGGTGAACGACCTGCTGCAGGGGGAATTCAGAGCCTTCGCCTCCGACACCGGGCGCCTCCTCATGAACACGACGCTGGGGATCGGCGGCTTGCTCGATCCGGCTACCGCCGCGGGCCTGGACAAGAACGACCGCGATTTCGGCCAGACACTCGGCAAGTGGGGGGTCAGGACCGGCCCCTACCTCGTTATCCCGTTCCTCGGCCCCTCGGACATCCGCGATGCGGTTGGGCGCGTCGGGGATGTGTATAGCGATCCGCGCCACTACATCCGCAGCAACTGGCTCAGCTGGGGCCTATGGGGCGTGGGGGCGGTCAACACACGCGCCCGGCTCCTCGACGCGGACGCTACGATCGCGGGTGCCTATGATCCATACGCGTTCATCCGCACCGCCTACCTGCAGCACCGCGAGTACAAGGTGCACGGCGGGCAATCAACGGGTGAAGAGGATCAGGAACAGAAGATGCTGGAGGAAGCCGGCGAGGACCAGGGAACCCAGGCCGCCCCGGCACCCGCGCAGCCAGCGACTCCACCGCCGGCGCAATCCACCTCACCGCACTGAAACGTTACACGCCGCGCTCGAGCAGCTCATCCACCTCGCCGATGCGGGCGAGCGCCACCAGGTCCTGCGGCAGGTGCGCGTAGCGCAGGCTGCGCCCCGCCCGCCTGGCGGCGCTCAGCCAGTCCAGCAGCACCGCAAGCCCGGCACTATCCGCCACGCCGAGGCCGGCACAATCGATCTCGAGCGGGCCGGCGGGCGCTGCGCTCAAGACTGCGAGGCCACGCGCGCGGGCCGCGCGCGCGGTCGCAAAGGTCAGTACGCCACGCGCGACGCAGTGCCCCGCCGCCGCGGGCTCAAGCGTGAATACACCCGCCGGCACACTCACGGTCTACTTGCCGCCGCCGGTCTGCTTGCCGATGGCGCCCGGCTTCTCACCGGACTCGAGGCGCTTGATCACCGCGTCGATGCCCTGCGCCTCGATCTGGGCGCCGAAGTCCTCGCGGTAGCTGTTGACGTAGCTGATGCCGTCGATCACAACGTCCCACGCTTTCCAGCCGTCCGGCGTCTTGATCATGTAATAGTTCACCTGGACCCGATCGCCGTTGCTGCGTTTGACCTCGGTGCGCACCGTGGCGCGCTTGGCGTCCGGATCAACCCTGGTCGGAAAGATCTTCAGCCGCTCCGCAGTAAAGTCGGTCAGCGCGTTACCATAGTTGTTGAGCAGCGAGTGGTAGAACGCATCGATGAAGTGCTTGCGCTGCTCGGGGGTGGCGGTGCGCCAGTGCTGACCCAGCACCAGGCGTGCCGAGAACTCGGTGTCGAAATGCGGCAGCAGGTACTTGTCGACGAGGTTGCCGATCTTCGCCGGGTCGCGGCGATAGGTGTCGCGATCCTTGTCGAGGTCCCCGAGCATGCCCTGGGCGGCGGTCTGCACCACTTCCGTGGGACCCTGGCCCGCCGCTGCGCTCGCCGCCGCGGCAGGGGCTGCCGCCGGAGCTGCTGCTGCACCCTGCGCCTGCACGAGACCGAAGCCACCTGCCAGCCATAGCCCGCTTAAAAGAACCATTACTCGTGTCATTTCCTGGGCTCCACCTTGCTGCTTTGGGTTTCGGTACTCTGAGCGTCGCTGCCCTTGCTCGCATAGTTGGCAAAGAACTTGTTGATCAGGTTCTCGAGCACGATGGCTGACTGAGTCTGATCGATGCGACTGCCGTCTTTTAAGTAAGTGTCCTGACCGCCAGGGCTGATACCGATGTACTTGCCACCGAGCAGACCCTGGGTCTCGATGCTGGCGAAGCTGTCGTCCGGAATCTGGTTGTACTGCGGGTCGATGCGCAGCGTGACGACCGCCTTGTAGTCCTTGGAATCGAAGCGGATGTTGGACACCTCGCCGACACGCACGCCCGACATGCTCACCGGCGACCCCACCTTGAGGTCGCCGATGTTGTCGAACTCGGCCGTCACGCGATAGCCCGCTTTTGCGCCGCCGAACTTCACGCCGCTCGCCGGCAGCTGCGTCGTCAGGAACAGCAGCGCCGCAAAGCCCAGCAGCACGAACAGTCCGGTTCCGAATTCCATCGTCCGATTGGCACGCATGATTGCAGATTACCCCTGTAGGAAGGCCGCGGTCAGCACGTAGTCGAGCAGCAGTATGATCACGGATGAAGCTACCACGGTGCGGGTGGTCGCCAGTCCCACTCCCGCGGCCGTCGGCTCGGCGTGGTAGCCCTCGTGTACGGCAATCAGGCTGCAGGCGATACCGAACACGAGGCTCTTCACCAGCCCCTCGGTGACGTTGCGCATGCTGACCGCGTCCTGCATCTGCGACCAGAACACACCCCGGTCTACGCCCATGAGCGTCACGCCAATCAACTGCGCGCCGTACAAGCCGATGACGCTGAAGATCGCAGCCAGGAGCGGCATGGCGAGCACCCCGCCCAGGAAGCGCGGCGCGGCCACGTAACGCAGCGGATCCACCGCCATGATCTCCATGGCCGTGAGCTGATCGGTGGCGCGCATGAGGCCGATTTCAGAAGTGAGCGCGGTGCCGGCACGACCGGCGAAGAGCAGCGCGGTGACCACCGGACCGAGTTCCTTGAGCAGCCCGAGGGCCGCCGCGCTACCGAGCGCCTCCTCGGAGCCGAAGCGCTGCAACAGCTCGTAGCCCTGCAGCCCCAGCACCATTCCAACGAAGAGCCCCGATAGCATGATGATGATGAGCGAGCGGGCGCCGGTGTTATAGATCTGGGCCACCAGCAGACGCGGGCGAGCAAGCGAGGGCAGACACTGGGCGAGCAGCTGTCCAAGAAAAATGGTCACCGCCCCCAGGCGGCGCACGCCCTCGAAAAGAACCCCGTTGCCGCTGCCGTTACTCATTCACGCATCCGCCGCCAGGAGCTGGGTCGCGTAGTCGGGCGCCGGATAGTGGAACGCAACCGGGCCTTCGGCCGCGCCTGTCATGAACTGCCGTACGGCTGCCGAATCGCTCGCGCGCAGCTCCGCAGGCGTTCCAGAGGCGGCGATGCGACCAGCCGCGAGAAGATAACTGTCGTCGGCAATGGTGGCGAGCTCCTGCACATCGTGCGAGACGACGATGCTCGTGATCCCGAGCGCCGTGTTCATGTGCTTGATGAGGCGCTGGATGACGCCCATGGAAATCGGATCGAGCCCCACGAACGGCTCGTCGTAAATCAGCACTTCCGGGTCCATGACGATGGCGCGCGCCAGCGCCACGCGCCGCGCCATGCCTCCGGAGAGCTCACCTGGCATGAGGTACGCCGCGCCCCGCAGGCCGACGGCCTGCAGCTTGGTGAGCACCAGGCGCCGGACGAGGGCTTCCGGAAGGTCGGTGTGTTCGCGCACCGGAAAGGCAACGTTCTCAAACACGTCGAGGTCGGTGAGCAAAGCGCCGTTCTGGAACAGCATTCCCAAGCGGCGGCGCACGCCATACACCTCGGCGGTGCTCAGGGTCGCAAGATCACGTCCAAACGCCATCAGCTGGCCGCGATCAGCGGTGATCTGCGCCGTGATCAGCCTGAGCAGCGTCGTCTTGCCGGTGCCGCTCGGCCCCATCACAGCCGTAATGCGCCCGCGCCGCACTGTGAGGTTGAGGCCGGAAAAAATTGGCCGCCCGCCCACCGCGTAATAGGCGTCACGCACATCGATCACCACCTCAGGAGAGGCTGCGTCGGCGGCGGGTTGCGGCGAGGCGGAGCTGATCAAGCCGCCTGGGCTTCCATGTCAGCCGCGTAGCGGCCGGTGCTGGCAAGACCGTTCAACTTCGCGCGCCGGGCGAACTCTTTCTGTCCGGCGGCGAAATTGGCTGGCAAGCCGCCCCAGGCCCTGATCGCCGTGTCCTGCAGTGCGCGGCCATAGCTGAAGGTCAGCGCCCATGGCAGGGGCCCGAGCTTATTCATGAGGGACAGGTGCAGCGTCGCCTCGGTCGAAGACTGACCGCCGGAGAGGAACGCAATGCCCGGAACCGCCGGCGGCACGTGGCGCTTGAGCACGCGCAGCGTGGCTTCCGCCACCGTCTGCGGCGCTGCGCGATTGGCGGCCTTCTTGCCCGAGATGATCATGTTGGGCTTGAGCACCATGCCTTCCAGGTACACGCGGTGCTCGAACAACTCACGAAACGTGGCGGCCAGCACGAGGTCGGTCACCTCTTCGCAACGCTCGATGGAATGGCCGCCGTCCATGAGCACTTCCGGCTCGACGATCGGCACGATGCCGTTTTCCTGGCAGAGCGCGGCATAGCGCGCCAGCGCGTGGGCATTGGCCTTGATCGCGAACCAGGTGGGGATGCCGTCGGCGATGTCGATCACCGCGCGCCACTTGGCGAAGCGTGCGCCGAGCCCGTGGTACTCGATGAGCCGCTCGCGCAGGCCATCGAGCCCTTCGGTGATGGTCTCACCGGGGAAGCCCGCGAGGGGCTTCGCCCCCAGATCCACCTTGATCCCGGGAATGATGCCCAGCTTCGTGAGGTACTGCGGAAATGGCGTGCCGTCCCTGGTCTTCTGACGGATGGTCTCGTCGTAGAGAATGACGCCACTCACCGATTCAGCCGCCCCGGGGGCCGTGAACAGCATTTCCCGGTAAGTCCGGCGATGCTCTTCGGTCGAGTCAAGCTTGATGGCGTCGAAACGCTTCTTGATGGTGCCTGAGCTTTCGTCGGCGGCCAGCAGGCCCTTGCCACTCGCCACCATGCCACGCGCAATCCGGTTGAGCTCACTCGCATTCATCGGCTTAGTCCTGAGAAACGGGGCGCCAAGGATAGCAAATCGCACCTTGGTTGCCGCCCTAATTAGTACTAAACTAGTCCTAGTTCCAAGGATGAGGTCGCCATGCTGCGAATCAGCCGGCTCACCGACTACGCCACCGTACTGCTCGCCGCGCTCGCGGGAGACCCTGAGCGGGTGCAGACCGCCGCTGCGCTGGCGGCAAGCACGCACATTGCCGCGCCCACGGTGTGCAAGCTCCTCAAGCAGCTGCAGCGCGCGGGGCTGGTGCTGTCGACGCGCGGCCTGCACGGCGGTTACCAGCTCGCACGGCCCGCCGCGCAGATCAGCGCCGCGGCCATCCTGGACGCGCTCGAGGGTCCCGTGGCACTCACCGACTGCTCCGCCGGCCACGGTAACTGCGAGATCGAAGACAGCTGCCGCGTGGGCCGCGTCTGGCAGCGGCTCAATCTTGCCATCCGCCGTTCTCTATATGACGTGAGCCTGGCGCAGCTCGC
>JANWKL010000036.1 GCA_025451375.1 Steroidobacteraceae bacterium | reverse complement strand
GTCCGGGGAGCTCCCACGACGCTTCGTGTGCAGGTCCAGTCTGACCAATGTCTATTTTTGGAATCTGGGCTTCAACAGCGCGACCTTCTCGCAATACCAGCCGCGTGCTTTCTTTGGTTATCTGACGGCCGACTTCTGATGAAGCCGCCGAGCGCAGGGTATTCCCCGCGCGGCGCCGCGGGTCAGGTGCCGCGCCGATATTCCGCTACCGAGATGATGCGCTGCGTACGCGTGTCCCACAGGATGCATTTCAGCGCGCCCAGCACCTCGGACAACTTCACGCGCGTGACGCGCGAAAACAAATGCTCATATTCGTCGTGGCACTCCACGAGACGATAATTCGGAATGCTGGCCGACAGGTGGTGAATGTGGTGATAGCCGATATTGACGGTGAACCAATTCAGCCAGCGCGGCAGCACCAGAAAGCTCGTACCTTCGATGGTCCCGGCGTCTGGGTCCCAGTGCGCGTTGTCGCTCGCATAGGAGTGCTCGAAGTTGTGCTGCACCGTGAATAGCACGATGCCTACCCCGCCCGCGATCGAGACGCTGAGAAGATAGACGTAAAAGAAGGTCGCCGCTCCACACACCCAGCACATCATCGCCCAGATGCTCAGCAGAACCAGGTTGTTCCAGAGCATGTGCCGGTACTCTCTTGCCGACTTCCAATAGCGTGTCTGGTAGCTCGCCGCATGCGCCCCAAGCGACACGCCGGGCCGTGCCAGCTTTCCTCGGACCGTATGCGCCAGCAGGCCGATGCTGCCCCTCAACCAGGTGAAGCGCGGGTTGAAGATCAGATAGATGAAGCCCGCGAGCGGGGCTGCCTGCACGCTGCACTTGTTCCGATACATTTGCTGCTGGGCGCGGGTCAGCGCCGCATACTCATCCGTCGACAGCGTGGTGTACGGCCCACGGTATCTGTCCCAGTTGCCGTTGTGAGCGTGGTGATAGTTGTGATGCTGCGACCACACGTACTGCGGCATTCCCGATACGACGCCCAGCAGAAACCCAGCCGCGCGGTTGAGCCAGCGACTGCGAAACAAGCTGCCGTGGCCGCATTCGTGCATCAGGCCAAAGACGCGCACGGTAAACAGGATGACAGGCAGCAAGGGAAGCAGAACGAGCCACGGAGACACGCGGGCGCAGCGGACGGCGACCCACCAGAAGAATATGAGAGGAACCAAAGTCGTGACGACTTGCTGCAATCCCTTGATGTCTTCGGACTTGGTATATCGACCGATCATCGCGCACTTCTGGCGCTTGAAGCAGTCATTCGACACCACGATAGATTGCCCCCCGGCCTCTACGAGCATCGTGTCTTTGGTGCACGCCTCGCGGCGATCGACCCGAGCCAAGGCACGCCAGTATGGTCCTAGACGTCGTTCCGCGCCAGATTAATGCGTTCCGCGACCCGGCTCTCGGCTCCGCGTCTCAGTATCAGCGGGTTGGCGGCGCCCTGAGGCCCCAATGAAGGAGAGACCGTGACGTCGTCGTCCATGGCCTTCCGCCGTCTACCGCGGGCGAGGGCGGCGCCGGATTCTGCCACTCAGCGGCTCGGCTGCGGCGCCCCAGTCGCACGCGACGCAGGAGTTCGAGGAACTGGACGTCGTCGCGCAACGGGTCGAGCCGCGAGTCGACTTTGAGATAGGTGATCCAACCTGAGCCCTCCTGATGGGCTCGAGACAGGTACTCCAGAGCCTGCTCCCTCCAGCCGAGACCCAGGCACATCAGCACAAATGTCGTAGGCAGGGACATATGCGAGCTCCGCCCCGGCTTTCAATTCGCCGAAAATGGCCCGCGCTTCCGCTGCTTTGCCGGCCGTGCCGTAGAGGTGGCCCAGCGCCGCGGCGGCAAACGTAACGTCGCCGGACATCTTGACGGCAATTCGGAATCCCTCCACCGCGCGGTCTATCTGACCCTGCTGTTCATAGGCGAGACCGAAGAAGTACGCGGGCCAGAACGAATTTGGATGCAGCTCGCTGGTCTTCCAGCATTGCTCGATCGCGTGGCCATACTGACGCGCAAACTGGTAGTGCCACGCCATGTGAATGTTGATCACCAGGTCGAGCGGATCCAGCTCCAGACAACGCTTGCTGGCGCTGAGCGACTCCTCGGTGCGCCCTACGGCCGTAAGGAAATGCGAGTACCAGTGGTGGCACACCGCATAGTTGGGATTTAGCTCGAACGCATGCCTGAATTGTGCTTCGGCCGTCTCCCGGTCCCATTCGTAGTGGGTGGCGCGATACGCCAGACTGGTGTGTGCCTCGGCCAGGCGGCCATCGAGCTCCAGGGCTGATCGGGATGATCGCTCGCGAGCGCCTCGCGCCCGATCACCCCGCGCTGTCGGGCTTCGGGGTCTGGGCGCGTTCGTTGCGGCGCGCGGCGCGCTCTTTCTGCTCTTCCCGCACCTGCGCGAGTGTCAGGCCGGTCCCCATTGCGACCACATCGAGGATCGGATGGTGGGGGTCGCCAGGCAGGCGCAGCGCATGCACCTTTTCCCAGGCCCGGATGCGCACCTCCGGGGAATTCAGGTTCGACCGCTGCTCGGCCAGCTCGAGTCGCCGCTTTTCGGCGCGCTCGTGCTCGTCGAACGCCAGGCGTTCGGCGTGCGTCCTGATGATCTCAGTAGCAGCGCGGACGGCTGATGTCTTGGTGTCGGTCATGCTGGGCTCCGTGGCGGATACGTTAGGTCGCGAAGGGGGCTGGCGAGTGAACATCGCGTGCAACCGCGCGGCGGAGGAGGCCGAGCAACGCCAGAATCGGCGTCATGAAGAGGATCCTCCGGCGGGGTAAGGAGCCCTGACTTGCGTCGGGCCCCTCCCCATTTACCGCGTCGATCCGGCGTCAGTAACGACGCGGACCGCGGCTACCACCGCCCGAGCGCTCACGGTCCTGGGCTTCGTTCACTTTCAGGGAGCGACCCTCAAAGTCGGTGCCGTTCAGAGCCTGCATGGCGCGGGATGCGTCGGCGTTGGACATTTCGACAAAGCCGAAGCCGCGCGGACGACCGGTGTCGCGGTCGCTGATCAGGGATACCTTTTCAACCGTGCCGTGCTTGGAAAACAGAGCACGCACGGCCTCATCGGTCGCGGTAAAGGGCAGATTTCCTACATATAGTTTAGTCACTTGGGTACTCACGAATAGATACAGCAAATCGGCAGGTCGGACCTGCCTCCTGGTTCGTCAAGCTTACGAGGGTGAGAGAGTGGCCTGAGACGGAGCCCCGGGGGGTGTATCGTGGCCAAAACAGACAAGCCGAAAGATTACGAGCCGGGTCACAGGCTACAGAGTTTCGGGCAAACCTGCTCGACTTTCCCGCCGGGAGCCGGCTGGTTTCCGTCCCGGCTCATCCGCCGGCGCGGGCACTTGCCGCCGTGCGCCCGGGCCCCGGGCGCGCCGTCTCTAGTACGTTGCGGTCACGGTATAGGCGAGGTGCAGCAGGCAGGGGCGCTTCGAGCCGGCACCGCTGGCGCGATTGCCGGAGCACTCCATTTCGCCTTCCGCACGGTGCGCGGGGTCAGCCAGCGCCGCGTTCACTGCGGCGGTGAGTTCGAACTGGCCATCACAGTCCGCATGCGGGCAGGGGAATTCAAAAAACGCCCGCGCGGGTGGATGCAGCACGTGGCATTGCGCGGCCGGCGTGCTCGAGCTGCTGCTGCGGAATGTCAGCTCGAGCCGCAGCTGCTGAATAGCGGGATATACGACGCGCAGGGCGAGCGCGGCTGCCCGGTCGCGACGCAGGCGATCGCGGCGTTCCTGGCGGGCGGCGGCGGGACTGACCAGGGCGAGCCTCATGGCTGGCTGCCGGAGGTGGGATCGCGCACGGCGGCCGATTCCTCCAGCGGTGCGACCATCGCATCATCACCGGTGGCGTTCGGACGAGCGGCGCGACGCTGCTGCTTTTCCTGCTGCCGCGCCTTGCGTGCAAGCTCTTTCTGCTTTCGCGCCTGATGGTAGTTCTTGCGCATCTTCTCTCCGTCCTCATTCATTGAGGGTGCTGGCTACATATAGGTGCACGTGCGCCGTTTGGTGCCCGCACCGGGTCCTGGAGGCGCGTGCTGGTCGGTCGCAGTCAGGCCGATGCGCGCCTCGTGCGGGGCTCCACCGAATCATGCCGGGGTACCGCTGCCGAGGGTTCGCAGCAGCCGCGCGTCCGGGTGACCTAATTGGCTTCCACGAGTGGAAGGTGATCCGGGTCATTGTGGCACAGTCTGTACCATACGCGGAGCATGCGGGAGCTTTGCCGGACTGAGTCGTGCGCGGCGCTGCCCGCCGTGCCAATGCAACGCTGCTCTCGGCTAAGTCATTGAATTGTTAACCCACCCCGGGCCATCTTGACCTGGCTCGAGGCGCCGGGACCGAAGGGTCCGAACCCGCCGCTTGCGGCCCTTTTGGTCTGCCTGGCGCCGGCAGGCCCCGTCGGATGCTCAACAGCGGGCCCGTGCGCAAGCCGCGTGCCGCAGTGGGCAGGGCGGCGGATGACAGGCCGCGTGCTGGCTTGTTCACCGTGCCCGATATCAATGCCTCTCGGTCTCAGAAGCTCGATCACCCTGCTCAACAGCACGGTTCGCGCGCACATCGGTCGCCCAACCAGAGGGTTGTGCATGTGGGCGTGCCGGTTTGTGCGGGGCGGACGCGGGCAGGTAGCATCCCAATGAGGTGCCTCCCTGCGTTCTACGAGTCTGCGCTGCTTGACCGGGGTTTCCACCAAGGCATCGGCGTTCCGCGCCATCGTGCGGGTGGCGAGCGGAAACTTCCTCGAGATGTATGACTTCATGGTGTTCGGCTACTACGCCGCCGCCATCGGTCAAGCATTCTTCCCCAGCACGAACGGCTACGCGTCGTTGATGTCCTCGCTGATGACTTTTGGCGCGGGTTTCCTGATGCGCCCCCTCGGTGCCGTGATACTCGGAGCGTATGCAGACCGGCACGGGCGGCGTGCCGGGCTGCTCCTCACGTTGAGCCTCATGTCAATCGGCATCCTGTCGATCGCGTGCACTCCGGGGTATGCCGCCATCGGGCTGCTCGCACCGCTGCTGGTGCTGGTCGGACGCCTGCTGCAGGGCTTTTCCGCGGGCATGGAGCTGGGCGGCGTGTCGGTCTATCTCGCCGAGATCGCGCCTCCCGGGCGCAAGGGCTTTTTCGTCAGTTGGCAGTCCGCGAGTCAGCAGGTCGCGGTCATGGTGGCGGCACTGGCCGGCGTCGCCGTGACGGCCACGCTGTCGCCGGACGCGATGCAGAGCTGGGGCTGGCGCGTGCCGCTCTTGCTCGGCTGCCTGATCATTCCGTTTCTGTTCGTGCTGCGGCGTTCGCTGCCGGAAACGCAGGCATTCACCTCACGCCGGCACCATCCGGGCACCGCGGAAATCCTGCGCTCGCTGCGCTCGAACTGGCGAGTGGTGCTGGTGGGCGCGCTGCTGGTCGTCATGACCACGGTCTCGTTCTACATGATCACGGCGTACACGCCCACCTATGGCAGTGCGGTTCTGCACCTGTCGTCCCAGGACAGCCTGCTGGTGACGTTGTGTGTCGCCGCCTCCAACCTTGTGTGGCTGCCGATCATGGGTGCGGCGTCCGACAAGCTGGGACGCAGGCCGCTGCTGATCGCCTGCACGCTGGCCATGATGCTGACTGCCTACCCGGTGCTGTCGTGGATGATCGCAGCGCCGTCCTTCGCGCGGCTGTTGGCCGCCGAGCTGTGGCTGTCTTTTCTTTACGCCAGCTACAACGGCGCAATGGTCGTCTTCCTGACGGAACTGATGCCGGTCGCCGTGCGCACCTGCGGATTTTCGCTGGCCTACAGTCTCGCCACGGCGATATTCGGCGGTTTCACTCCGGCGATCTGCACCTATTTGATTCACACTACCGGCAACCGCGCCATCCCGGGCCTGTGGCTGTGCTGCGCGGCGGCGTGTGGCCTGGCGGCAGCCCTGGTCGCGAGGCAGCGTGAAGAGCCGGCGGGAGACGCTGTAACCTTGATGCGATGACGGAAGTACGATTCACGCGCCGCGGTTTCTCGGCGCTGGCACTATCCTTCAGCCTGTTCGGTGGGGCGCGCGCACGGCAGCAGCGTGTGAGCTCACCCTACGACGTGATCCTGGAAAGCAATCACCGCCTTGCGTTGCGCGACGGGGTGCAGCTGGCCACGGATGTCTACCGTCCCGCGCGGAACGGCAAACCGGCGGCGGGAAGATTTCCCGTCATCCTGGAGCGCACCCCCTACGGGCGCAACGTAACCTACTTCCGTGACGTCACCGCCGCCGACGCAACACCGAAGACGCGCGCGGAAGTCGCCGCGTACTACGTTCGCCGCGGCTATGTCGTGATCCTGCAGGACTGTCGCGGCTGCCACGACTCCGAAGGCGAATTCGTCAAGTACCTGCATGAGGCGGTCGATGGTTTCGACACCTGTGCCTGGATCCGCGCGCAATCCTGGAGCGATGGCCGCATCGGCACCATGGGCCTGTCGTACGCCGCGCATACCCAGGTGGCACTCGCCTGTCTGAATCCGCCGGGACTGAAGGCCATGTACGTCGATTGCGGCGGCTTCTCGAACGCCTACCAGGGTGGAATCCGGCAAGGTGGGGCGTTCGAGCTGAAGCAGATCACCTGGGCCTACAACATCGCACTGGAAAGCCCGCAGGTGCGGAGCAATCCGCGGCTGCTGGCCGCCCTGAAGGCGGTCGACCTCAAGGCGTGGTTTGCCCGCATGCCCTGGCAGCGCGGCAAGACGCCGCTGTCCCTGATCCCCGAGTACGAGAGCTATGTCTACGAGCAGTGGGAGCACGGCACCTTCGACGCTTTCTGGAAACAACTCGGTATCTACGCCCAGGGTTACTACCCCCGGTTCGCCGATGCCGCGATGGTGCATCTCTCCGGGTGGTACGACGCTTATGCCCGCACCGCCACCGAAAACTATGTCGGGCTCTCCAGGGTCAAGCGGGGGCCGGTGCACCTCATCATGGGGCCGTGGACGCACGGCGCGCGCTCTACCGCGCATTCCGGGGACGTTGACTTCGGCGCGGCGGCCACGCTGGACGCCGACGGCGGCGATGTCTTTGCGCGCCGGCTCGCATGGTTCGACCGCCATCTAAAGGGTGACGGGGCAGGGCGGGCCGCCGAGCCGCGCGTGCGCCTGTTTGTCATGGGCGGGGGTAGCGGGCGCAGGACCGTGCAGGGGCGACTCGATCACGGTGGCCGCTGGCGTACCGAGGCCGACTGGCCGATCCCCGATCGCCGGCCGACTCCTTACTATCTGCATCCGCGGGGCGAGCTCACGAGCGCCCGCCCGGCAACCAACGACGTGTCGCGGACGTATGCATTCGATCCGGACCATCCGGTGCCGACCCTGGGCGGTACGGTTACCTCGGGCGAACCGCTGATGCGCGGCGGTGGGTACGACCAGCGCGAGGGGCCGCAGTTCTTCGGCTCGCGCCTCCCGTACCAACCCGTGGCGGCACGGTCCGACGTGCTGGTCTTCCAGAGTGAGCCGCTCACCCTGGACCTGGAGGTCACCGGTGAGATCGAGGCCAACCTGTGGATCAGCTCCGACTGCCCGGACACGGACTTCACGATAAAGCTGATCGACGTCTATCCTCCGGGCGCGGACTATCCTCAGGGCTATGCCCTGAATCTCACGGACGGCATCATGCGCTGTCGTTACCGCGATTCCTGGTCGGCCCCGGAACCGATGACGCCGGGGACGGTGTACGCCATCAGGGTGACCGCCTTTCCGACGTCCAACCTCTTCAAGCGCGGTCATCGGATCCGCCTCGACGTCTCTTCCAGCAATTTCCCCCACTTCGATGTCAATCCGAACACCGGCGCCCCGGAAGGCACCGGACTGGTGCGCCGCGTCGCCCGCAACACGGTCTACATGGACGAAGCCCGGCCGTCGCACGTGCTGCTGCCTGTGATCCCTCCGCGGGATGGATCACCCTCAGCTGCGGGCCGCGTTTAAACCCACAGCACGAAGGAGCCGCGCATGCCCAAGATCGATCTCGCCGCCGTCCAAGCACGCAAGGGCTCGGGCTATCCGCAACCGTTTGATGCGCCCTGTCTGACCCGCACGCGCCGGCACCTGGGCGAGGCGGGAGGCCTCCGCGATTTCGGAGTCAATCTCATGGCGCTGCCGCCAGGCGGCTGGTCCAGTCAGCGCCACTGGCACAGCGACGAGGACGAGTTCGTCTACGTGCTCGAGGGCTCAGTGACGCTCATCGAAGACAGTGGCGCGACGCTGCTGCGGGCCGGCGATTGCGCGGCATTTGCCAAGGGCACCGGTAACGGGCATCACCTGATCAACAACTCCTCCTCCATGGCCCTCTATCTGGAGGTGGGTTCCCGCAACCCGCATGATCTGACCACCTACTCCGACATCGACATGATGAGCTCCAACGCTGATGGTCGGTTCGTGCACAAGGATGGCACGCCGTATTCCAAATCCTAATGCCGAGGCCGCTTTCGTCTGCAGCGAGCAAGAGCAGTCCGGCGCCGGCAAATTTGCGCATTCCAGGAGGGACCTATCGATGATCACGTGTGTCGTCAGCTACGTCATTGATCCGGCGAAGATCGACGCGTTCGAGCAGTTCGGCCGGCGCTGGATGGACCTGGTGGTACAGCATGGCGGGGTTCACCACGGGTATTTTCTTCCGGCCGAGGGCGCCAGCGATCGTGCCCTGGCACTGTTCAGTTTCGAAGACCTTGCCAGTTATGAAAGATACCGGGGCCGGTTCGGGACCGATCCCGCCTTCGTTGCGGCCGATCGCATCCGCGACGAAAGCCATTGTGTGATTCGGTATGAGCGCACCTTCATGCGACCACTGCTTCCTGAGCGCAGGTAGGCCGGCGGGCCCGGGCCCGATCTGCTCACAAGCACTTGGACGGGTAAGGGCACGGCCGCGAGGAGCCCGCCGCGCTTTGGGGCAGCGAACCCCCCGTCATAACCGTTTGTCACCGCCCGACGGTCGCGGAAAGACTGCCCCGGGGGGAGCGCACGCGCGAGTGTCCTGACATGCAGTGCCGGTGTCGGATTGACCGTCTACCCGTGAGCGAGGGAATACTCGTCCTGGCGACGCTGGCCTTCGCCACTTACCTCGCCTACGAATTTACGCTGCTGTCGAGCATCACGGGCATCGCACACCGGCCGCGGTCGATCGACCTTGATGAAGCGGATTGCGGCCGCAGCGCATGGAGCTCGAAGTAACAGAGACGGCCCTGGTGCAGGACCTGCACAGTGCCCAGCAGGCGCTGGACATGCTGCGTCGCGCGGGCGCGCGCATCGCGCTGGACGATTTCGGCACCGGCGCCTCGAGCCTGCACCACCTGCGCGAGTTCAAGGTCGACACGCTCAAGATCGAACGAGGGTTCGTCGCCTCCGTGGTGCACGATGCCGGCGCGACCGCGCTGATTCGCGGCGTGATTGGTCTGGCGCATGGCCTCGGCCTTGCGGTCACCGCGGAAGGGGTTGAGCGGCCCGAGCAGGCCGCCGCGCTGCTCACGCTGCAGTGTGATCAGGCTCAGGGATATCACTACGGAGCCGCGCTCGGGGATGATGAGGCCGCCGCACTCGCACGGCAGGCAGCGGCTGACCGCCTGCCCCGTGACCAGCGATCCACCGGCACCGCTGCGAGCGGGTCGGTGCGCACTACCACCGGGAGCAGCTGTCCGGGGAAGCCCGCGTTACCGAGTTCGAGGGGGCGGGCGCTTGCGCCGGCTGGATCAGCTGCTCACCAGCCGACTGCCTGGCCGTCC
>JANWKL010000035.1 GCA_025451375.1 Steroidobacteraceae bacterium | reverse complement strand
CGGCGCACCATCTGCCACATGTCGCGGCGCAGCTCAACGTCGACGCCGGCGGTGGGCTCATCCAGGAACAGGATCTGCGGTTCGTGGGACAGCGCTTTGGCGATCATTACCCGGCGCTTCATGCCGCCGGACAGCGTCATGATCTTCTGATCCTTCTTATCCCATAGCGACAGATCGCGAAGCACTTTCTCGCAGTGCGCGGGATTTGCTGTTCTGCCAAACAGACCACGGCTGAACTGCACGGTCGCCCAGACGTTTTCGAACGCATCGGTGTGCAGTTCCTGGGGCACAAGACCTATCTTGCTGCGTGCGGCGCGGTAGTCGCGCACGATGTCGTGGCCGTCCGCCACGACCGTCCCGGCACTCGGCGTGACAATGCCGCAAATGATGTTGATCAGGGTGGTTTTGCCGGCGCCGTTCGGGCCCAGTAGCGCCAGGATCTCACCGCGCTGGATGGTGAGGTCGATACCCTTGAGTGCCTGCAAGCCGCTGGCGTAGGTCTTGCTCAGACCGGTAATGGTAACAATCGCGGATGCTGCTGCCACGGTATCCCTTATTATAAGGAGTGGCGCCAGTGTAACGGGTTGACAGGGGGAAGAATCGTGGGAGCAGGGTATCTGTTGGCAGGAATCGCTTGTGCGCTGGCTGTTTCGATGCCGGTCATGGCCTCACCCGAGGTCGACGCCGCGTATCCGTCGGCACGCGCGCTCTACCAGGAACTTCATGAGCATCCGGAGCTTTCGGGACACGAGATCCGAACGGCCGCGAAACTGGCGGCACAGCTGCGACCCCTTGGATACGAGGTGACCGAGCATGTGGGCGGTACCGGCATCGTCGCCCTGCTGCGCAATGGACCCGGACGCACGGTCATGCTGCGCACCGAGCTGGATGCACTTCCGGTGGAGGAGAAGACTGGACTTGCGTACGCCAGCAAGGCGCACGCGAAGGATGATGCCGGGAACGATGTGTCCGTGGGGCACATGTGCGGACACGATCTGCACATGAGCGCGCTGGTGGCCACGGCCGGGATCATGGCACACAGCAGGAACACCTGGCACGGCACGCTAATCATGATCGCGCAGCCGGCCGAGGAGACCGTTGGCGGTGCCGAAGGCATGGTCAGGGACGGACTGTTCACGCGCTTTCCACGGCCGGACACCATCCTGGCGCTGCACGTGGAAAACGAACTTCCGGCGGGGAGAGTCGGAGTCGTTCCCGGGGTCTTCGACTCCAATTCCGATTCCGTGCGCATTACGATTTTCGGCAAGGGTGGACACGGCTCCGCACCGCATACGACGGTCGATCCCATTGTCATTGCGGCCAGAACCATTCTCGCGCTGCAGACTATCGTCGCGCGTGAGGTCAAGCCTGGCGAGATGGCGGTCGTTACCGTCGGGTACATTCACTCTGGAACCAAGAACAACATCATCCCGGATCAGGCGGAGCTCGGGTTGACGGTGCGCACCTATAAAGCGGACGTAAGAAAGCAGGTCCTGGCCGCGATCACGCGGATCACAACGGCGGAAGCTGAAGCCGCGGCGGCGCCACGCGCACCTTTGATCGACCGCTACGAGGGCGCCGATGCCGTTTACAACGACCCCGCACTGGCACAACGGCTGCGGGCGGTCCTGGAGGACGCGTTGGGTCGGGACAACGTCCTGATCACGGAGCCGATCACCCCATCAGAGGATTTCTCGGTCTTCGTGGAGCAGGGCATACCGGGCTTTTATCTGCGACTGGGTGGCGCGGATCCGCAAAAACTCGCCGCGGCGCAAGCCGCAGGCACGCACCTGCCGTCGAATCACTCGCCCCTGTTCGCGCCCGATGTCGATCCGGCATTGCACACGGCGATCGCCGCCGAGGTAGCAATGTTGCGCGACCAGCTGAAATCTGCCGCCCAATAAGCCGGCCGTTCCCGCAACGCTGCCGCGAGGTGACGCAGTGCCGCACCGACGCGGCTTCGCAGCGCGCCGTCAGTTTTTCCAGTCAACGCGACATTGCCTCATGTCGTCGCAACGTCAGTAAACGTTTCCTTGCTGAGCGTATCTAGTCCTTTGGAAGACGCGCGCACCCGGCGTTCGAGGGGCGCCCGCGCAGTCTTGGGGACGGTACAGGCTCATGCGAATGACGCGCGCCAAATTTGCGCTGGTGACGATGTGTCTCGGGGTCGTTCCCGCCTGGGCCCAGCACGCCTCCGACGATCCCCTGCAGTCCGCTGACGACGCTTTCGGGCTGACGCTCGGGCGCGAGTCCATCGGGCTGTATGGGCCGGGCGGGGTGCGCGGCTTCAATCCGCAAGCGGCCGGTGACGTGCGCATCGACGGCCTGTATTTCGATCAGCAGGGCGGTCTGTCAAACCGCGTGGTGGAAGGCTCCGCGGTGCGCGTCGGCGTCAGTGCGATCGGTTACGCCTTTCCCGCACCCACCGGCATAGTCGACTACGACCTGAGACACGCCGGCAACGGAACGCCGAGCGCATCGGTGGTCGTCAGCGGCGGGCCTTTCGAGGCGCGCGGTGTGAGTGTCGACGGAGTCGTGCCCCTTGTCGGGAGCGAGCTGCAGCTGCCGATCGGCGCGAGTTACCAGATCGGTACTGGAACCGGTTCCGGGCCCGAGCCGGGCTATACCTCGAGCAATGTGAATTTCGGCGCCACGCCCGCCTGGACGCCAAACGAGCGACTCACGTTCCGCGCAATTGTCGACTGGACCCGGACCACGCAGGCGAAGACGCTGCCCATCTATTTCACGGCCGGTGACTACCTGCCTCCGCCCATCGGCCGCGGCTATCTCGGTCAGGATTGGGCCGAGGCACGAAACACCTCGGAAAACTACGGCGCTCTCATCAGCGCGAAGCTGACCTCCAGGTGGTCGCTGGCGGCCGGCGTCTTTCGTTCGATCTACGACAGCCCTGTCAGTTACTCAGACCTCTACGTCAACACTCTCCCCAGCCGTCTCGCCGACCACGTGGTGGTCGGGTACCCTGATCAACACGTTGCTTCCACCTCCGGTGAAGTGCGCCTCACCGGCAAATTTAACGCTGGCAGCTGGCGTCACGAGCTGGTGTTTCTCGCTCGCGGGCGCGATACGCTGGCCATGTACGGCGGCGCTGACGCGATCGATCTGGGTCCGGCGTTCATCGATCAGGGTCTGCAGGTGCCCGCGCCCGCATTCAGCTATTCCGCACGCACGCACGACCGCACGCAGCTGTGGAGTGTCGGAACCGCCTATCGTGTCCAGTGGGACGCGCATGGCGAACTGGCGCTCGGCGTCCAGCGGGAGAGCTACGCCAAACACGTCGCGACCCCCGGCCTGGCGCCGGCCAGCCTGGAGGACCGGCCGCTGCGCATCTACGGTAACGCCGCGGTGGCGCTTACGAAGCGAATCACCGCCTACGCGGGCTATACCCAGGGACTCGAGGACTCGGGTACCGCGCCGAACTCTGCCGAAAATCGCGGCGTGGTTCTCCCGGCGGCCAGAACCTGGCAGGTCGACTCGGGGGTGCGCTTCACGCTGACGCCCAAGCTGAAACTGATCGCTGGCGTCTTCGAGATCCAGAAGCCTTACTTCAACTTTGACACCAATAACGTCGATCGCGAGCTCGGACTGCAACAAGCCCGGGGCGTGGAGCTGTCGCTTTCCGGGGAGCTCACCAAGCAGCTGCAAATCAGCGCCGGCGTGCTCGCCGGCAAGGTGTCCATTGTGGGGCAGAACCTGCAGGCCGAAGGCGTGGGCCCCGTCGCCCTCGGGCAGCCGCGGCTGAACTTCGTGGCCAGCGCCGACTATCGTTTCCCGGAGCTGCCGGCGTTATCGGTCGACCTCTCCCTGTTCCATTTCGGAGCGGCGCCGTCGAGTGTCAACAATGCCGTGTACGCCGATCCGGTAACCCAATACACCATCGGCGGCCGCTATCGCTTCACGCTGTTCGGCAAGGCGGCGACCCTGCGGGCGCAGCTCCAGAATCTCACCAACTACTATTTCTGGAACATCGGCTACAGCCCAGGGTACCTGCAGGCTTCGCCGCGCAGCGTGGTCGCGTATCTGACGGCCGATTTCTGACCGCCGAACCGCGGGCCAGGGATCAGCCCGGGCTTGAATGCGCATCAAGCGTCGATCCAACGGAGCGATGCTGGCGCATAATCCATTCATGGATGAGCATACCGTGATGAGCCCGCTGGCGGGCAAGCCAGCACCCGCCGCCGCGCTGGTCGATGTGCCAAAACTGCTTTCCTCCTACGTCGATCTGCGACCCGACCCGTCGGTGGCGTCTCAGCGCGTTGTCTTCGGCACCTCCGGTCATCGCGGCTGTTCCTTCGAGCGCAGCTTCAATGAGTGGCACGTGCTGGCCATCACCCAGGCGATCTGTGAATTCCGGAGGAAACAAGGCAACAGTGGCCCGCTGTACCTGGGGGTGGATACGCATGCCTTGTCACAGCCTGCCTACGAAAGCGCGCTGGAGGTGTTGGCTGCCGACGGCGTCGAAACCATGGTCGCCAGTGGCGGAGAGTTCACGCCAACGCCGGCGGTGTCGCACGCGATCCTGGGTTACAACCGCGGTCGCACCGCGGGCTGGGCCGATGGCATTGTCATCACGCCGTCGCACAACCCGCCGGACAACGGCGGCTTCAAGTACAACACCGCGAATGGTGGACCCGCCGACGGCGAGGTCACGGGCTGGATCGGAGCGCGCGCCAACGAGCTGCTCGAGGAGCAACTGAAGCACGTGCGGCGCCTGCCGTTTTCGCAGGCGCGGCGCGCTGCGACCACGCATCAGCACGATTTCCTGAACACGTATGTAAGCGACCTGGGCCAGGTGATCGATTTCGAGGCGATTCGTGCCGCCGGAATCCATATGGGCGTTGATCCCCTGGGTGGCGCGGGCGTGCACTACTGGGCGCCCATTGCCGAGCGCTACAAGCTCGATCTGACCGTGGTCAGTGACGAGGTCGATCCGACATTCCGCTTCATGACGCTGGATTGGGACGGGCGGATCCGGATGGACCCGTCCTCGTCTTACGCGATGCAGCGGCTGATTGGACTTAAGGAGCGCTACGACGTCGCCTTTGCCTGCGATACGGATCACGATCGCCACGGCGTCGTGACGCGCAGCAGCGGCCTGCTGGCGGCGAATCACTATCTGGCGGTGTTGATCGACTACCTGTTTCGACAGCGGCCGCGGTGGCCGGGATCCGCGGCGGTCGGTAAGACGCTGGTCAGCACTGATCTCATCGATCGGGTGGCCAGGCGCCTGGGGCGCCGGCTCTACGAGGTGCCGGTTGGTTTCAAGTGGTTCGTCGACGGTCTGCTCGATGGGTCGCTGGGATTTGCCGGCGAAGAAAGCGCCGGCGCATCCGTCGCCCGCATTGACGGCACGGTGTGGACCACGGACAAGGATGGAATCGTGCCGGCATTGCTGTCGGCCGAGATCACGGCATGCGGCGGCCGCGACCCGGGCGAACGGTACCGCGATCTCGTGCGCGAGCTGGGCGAGCCGGCAGCCGACCGTGTTGAGGCGCCGGCGACCGCCAGTCAGAAAGCCAGGCTTGCGAAGCTCTCCCCTGAGCAGGTGCTGAGCACCGAGCTGGCGGGCGAGAAGATCGAGCGCGTGCTGGATCGTGCCCCGGGCAACAACGCACCGATCGGCGGCATCAAGGTGATCGCGCAGAGCGGCTGGTTTGCTGCGCGGCCCTCAGGCACTGAAGACATCTACAAGATCTACGCGGAAAGCTTTCGCGGCGAGGACCAGCTGCGCGCTATCTTGCGGGAGGCGCAAGTCATCGTCGATGCGGCGCTGGCGGAACCGGTGACCGGCAGCGTTCGTGGCCCATAACCAGGTTGCCTGACATCCGCGCCGCCGCTGCCTTGTAGCTGGAGCGCGATCGCATGCTGCGAGCGTATACTTGGCGCCACTATGAGCGATCTACTGGACGCTGCGGCGCGACGGGCGAGCCGTTATCTTGAATCTCTCGATACGCGCTCCGTCGCCCCCGCCAAGGAGGCGATCGCCGCACTCAGTAAATTCGAACAGGCTTTTCCTGAAGCTTCGTCGACCGCTGAGGCGGTACTGGCCGAACTGGATGAAATCGGCTCGCCGGCCACGATGGCCTCAGCCGGCGGACGATTTTTCGGCTTCGTGATCGGCGGGTCGCTGCCGGTGACGGTGGCGGCAAACTGGCTGGCAGCCGCGTGGGACCAGAACGCCGGCCTTGCCATTACCTCACCCACCAACGCCACGCTCGAGAGCGTCGCGTTGCGCTGGGCGAAGGACATTTTTCACCTGCCTGAACAAAGCGCCGGCGGGTTTGTCACCTGTGCGACCGCGGCGAACTTTGCCGCGCTCGCCGCCGCGCGACACGCACTACTTGGCCGCGTCGGTTGGGACGTTGAAGCGCAGGGGCTGTTTGGAGCACCGTCGCTCACAGTCGTGGTCGGCGACGAGGTGCATGCGAGTGTGCAGAAGGCGCTCGCGATGGTCGGCTTCGGGCGTGAACGAGTCGTACGCGTGCCGGTTGATGCACAAGGCCGGATGCGCACCGACGCATTCCCGGCCGTCGACGGGCGGACGATTGTTTGCGTGCAGGCGGGCAACGTGAACAGCGGCGCTTTCGATCCGGTCGCGGAAATTTGCGGGCGCGCGCGCGCGCAGGGCGCCTGGGTACATGTCGATGGCGCTTTCGGTATGTGGGCGGCGGCCGCGCCCGCGCGAGCGCACCTCGTTCACGGTATCGCAGACGCCGATTCGTGGGCGACGGACGCTCACAAGTGGCTCAATGTCCCCTACGATAGCGGCCTGGTATTCACGCGCGACGCTGCTGCGCTGCGTACGGCGATGTCCGTCGGCGGCGCGTATCTCGCGCAGGACGAAGACCGTATCCCTTATCAATACACGCCCGATTTTTCACGCCGCGCACGCGGCGTCGAAGTCTGGGCTGCTTTGCGCCAGCTTGGGCGCCCGGGTCTTGCCGATCTCATCGAACGCACCTGCCGCTACGCCGGCCGATTTGCCGACGGCCTCCGTGCTGCGGGCCACCGCGTGTTGAACGAGGTAGTGCTCAACCAGGTCCTGGTGTCCTTCGGGAGCCCGGAGCGCACGCGCGAGGTGATTACGCGTGTGCAGGGCGAAGGCACCTGTTGGTGCGGCGGCACGGTCTGGCAGGGCCACACGGCGATGCGCATCAGCGTGTCGTCATGGGCGACCACCGATGCGGACGTGGAGCGTAGTCTGGCGGCGATTTTGCGCGCCGCCGGGACCTGACGGGCGTTCCTCGTGGCATCTATACCGGTAGGATCCAGCGGTGCATTCACGCTGGTCGTGACCGTTGAACACCTTGCGAATCGCTTCAAGGACGCTATGTTGCCACCGGTTCTGGCGACGCCGGTCATGATCATGGCCATGGAGAACGCTGCGCTCAACGCGATCAAGCCCTTCCTGGAAGCGGGAGAGAGTGCTGTGGGAACGCGCGTCGAAGTGCTGCATCTGGCGGCAACACCTGTCGGCAGGCAGGTCGTCGCGCGAGCGCGGGTAACCAGGGTCGATGGTCGCCGCATCGAGTTCCAGATCGAAGCGACAGACGGTGTTGCGCCCATCGGCACCGGCACCCATGAGCGAATGGTCATCGACATGGTGCGGTTCCTCGAGCGGCTGAAGCAGAACTCCGCCTAGCTCTGCCGCCCTAATTCCCGTCGCAGCGCTTCTTCCCGTGCATCCTCTACGGCCAGCAGCACGCCATTGGCATCGGCTGTCATCTCGTCGCGTGCAAAGATGCCCGTGAGCTTGCTCTCGGCGGTCAGTTCGCCCTGCTCGAACCGCGCCCACATCTCGCGCGCAAACTCAGTTGCCACAAGTTCCGGCGCGAAACGGCCGAGCGTGCCGCGTATGTTGTTCACGTCCCGCTCGAGCATCGCGCGCGCTCCGTTGTTGCCGGCCGCATTCACAGCCTGGGGCAGGTCGATGATCACGGGCCCGTCGTGACTCACCAGGACGTTAAACGCGGAGAGATCGCCGTGGATGAGACCGATGCTCAACATGCGTACGATTTGCTGGATGAGGAAGCGGTGATACTCACGCGCAGTCTCGGGCGTCAGGTCGACTTCACCAAGGCGCGGGGCCGGGTGCCCGGCGGCGTCGGTCACCAGCTCCATGACCAGCGTGTCGTTGAAATAGCCGTAAGGCCTGGGAACGCGTACGCCGGCAGCGACGAGTTTGTACAACGCGTCGACTTCGGCATTCTTCCAACTCGCCTCCTGCTCCTTGCGACCGAAGCGCGAGCTCTTGGCGATAGCGCGCGCCTGGCGGCTGCCGCGCACCTTGCGGCCCTCCTGGTACTGCGCGCGCCTCTGGAAGCTTCGCTGCGCCATGTTTCGATAGACCTTGGCGCAGCGCGTGTGCGCCCCGGAGCGCACCACATACACCGTGGCCTCCTTGCCGCTCTTCAGTGAGCGGATAACTTCGTCGATCACACCATCATCGATCAGGGGTTGCAGGGCGGCGGGTGTCTTCATGAATCCTTATGTGCGCAATTGGGAACTGTCCGGCGAGCGCTAACACCCGCCTTACCCCGCACCAGCCCATGGGCGAGGCGCGTATGTACCTCCAGAAAGAGAATCGAAATAGGCGCTAACTTACTGTTGTTATTGGTGCCCAGGAAAGGAATCGAACTCTTCCGTAACACAT
>JANWKL010000034.1 GCA_025451375.1 Steroidobacteraceae bacterium | reverse complement strand
CCACAGGCCCAGCCCGCCACAAAACTGCGGAGCCGCGGTGGCGCGCTGAGCCACGTCCTCTTCCGGGCCGTCCTTCCCCCACCCGCGGAGATGCGTCGCGCGATCCGGATCGCGCGGGCCCCCGAGTCCGGCATCCAGCATCGTGGCTAGGTTACCCATTGCGTAGATATCGCCCTTGGTGGAAGCGCGTTCGAACCAGCCGCGCGCCTTGGTAAAGTTGGCGCTGACCTCCGGATTGTTGACGTTCGAGCGCTGTGCCATCGGGACGTCGGGATTGAGCGGACCTGCGACCGCTGTCGCCCTGGCGTAATAGAACTTCGCCAGGAACACCATTCCCTTGGTATTGCCCTGATTGGCCGAAGCGAGCAGCCATTTCTCGCACTGCGCGTAGTAGCCCGTTCCGGGAGGGTTGAGATGCGAGAAGAGCATGGCACCGAGCCCAGCCTGGGCTTCCGCATCGCCGGCTTGTGCGCCTGCCATGAAGTGCGTCCACGCGGACTTGTAATCCTTGTTGTTGAATGCGGCGATGGCCGCGTTCGTTTCGGGCGGCAATGATGGGTCGTAGGGCGGCGACGGGCGTGCCAGCGCGGGCTGTGGCGGTGGCGCGGGCGCCGTGGCAGTCGAATCCATGGCAGCTTGCGGGACCGCTGATGCCTTGGCGCGTATCCAAGTCAGCGTCTGGCCAGCCCCGTTGGTGCACACCACGGTATCGTTGCCCAGGAAGTGGTAGATACCTGCGTTGTTGGGGACGGGAGCACTGGTCGAATACTTGCCGTCTGCCGCCACGAAACTGCCTTCGCCGGCCGGCACGTTTCCGGTCGAACCGACGGCGAAATTCTTGTAGCCCGATGCATCGTGTATCGAAAGGATCGTGACCGTCTGTCCATTCATTGGAAACGAGGCCGTCCAGCTGCCATAGAAACGCGCGGTGTCATCAGCCGCACGTGTGACCGGGATCGCTGCAAAAAAGGCCAGCACGCAGCATGCGATGAGCCGAATCAGCACACCAGCCCCCTCATTGCGACGGTCCGACGGTCCACTCGAACTGCCCAGTCTGAAACTTGTCGTACCAGGTGCCGGTGACCTTGCCGTTCGCCAGTCGCCCGCTGAACGTCACGCGAGTGCTGATCGAGCCGTCGGGATAGCGCCGTTGCACGCCGTTCACGACTCCAAGATGGGTCACCGAGGTGCCGGTGACGTTCTCAGGGTCCGAGACGTTCACCGTCGCGTGAGTGCGGTCGCCGTTGGTGGCCAGGGTATCGACCGTCCCATCACCGTTGATGACCACCGTGCCGGTTCCGACAACTCCCGGCAGCAGGCTGGAGGTCCCCCAGGCAGGATAGGGGCCACCGGGCCTGATTCTGGCCGCCGCCGCTGCGTGTGCGCCGGCGCGCCCCGGTCTGGCCACGGCCGATCCGCTGTCCGCATTGGCGCTGTTGGGAGCTGCGGTGTCGGCAGGTGCGGCTTTGGCAGGTGCGCTATTAACGACCGCGGTGGGAGCGCTCGTCGCCGCTCGTGCCGTAGGACTCGCAGAGGGGACAGTTGAGCCCGTCTTGGGAAAGAAGAAAAACGTCCCATCCATCTCTTCCACGAGCGCCGGACGTTGTTCGTGGTTGGCCAGCCGGGCCTGCTGCTCTACCTGCTCGCGCACGTTGTGCATCGCCTGCACGACGTCGACCCCGGGGGCCTTCAGCGCCTGCACCAGGGTGTACGTGAAGAGACCGTTAGACTTCGTGATACCGGGGACTTCATCGAGTGCCTGCTGATTGCGACTCGCGGACAGAAGAATCACATTGCCGCGCGCTGGTTCTATGGGCACGATCCCTGCGGGCTCGCCGACGCCACGGGTTCCTCCCGGCTTCGGCGGAAAGGGGTTGTTGCGGCAGGCGTCGACGACTATCAGCGCGAAACGCGCATTCTTCAACTCGTCCTGCACTTCCACGAGATTGATGCCGTCGCGAAGCACCTGGTCATCGTTGTTGGCTTCGATGTCGATCGGCAGCAGGAGTGAGTCGGCGCGGATCTGCACACCATGTCCGGCGTAATAGAAAACGACGTCATCCCCCTTCGCGATGCGCACCTGAAGCTGATCAAGCGCACTCCACATCGCTTTGCGATCCAGGTTGGCACGCACGCCGCCGATCACATCGAAGCCTGCGGATTTCAGAGCCGTGGCCATTAGGCGTGCATCGTTGCCGGCATTGTTGAGCGGCCTGACATGGGTGTATGCATCGTTGCCGATGACAAGGGCCACGCGCGCCGCCGCGGCGTTGTTTGACGCCGCGCAGAGGGCGACGGCCACGAGCAACGTAGATGTTCCGCAGGTCGCCTTCACCCCGCCCACCCCCTATATTCTTTGTGCTTGCCGGTGGCCGTCGCGACTCCATTCTACTTCAGCCGCTTCCTGTTGGCCTTGGTGACGGGCGCACAGTTCCAGCGCCCGAGCACCGAGCGCCCGTGAGCCGCCAGCCGGCCGTCTGCTCTACGCCGACTCGGCCCGCGCGATGCAGCTCCGCAGGGGAGCTGAGACCACGCCGAGCAGACTCGGCAAAGAAGGAGTGGGTCTCCAATCTGGTGAGCCCTTTGAATCTGGTAGTCGTGCATCGCGTAAATACGGATGACCCTGCGAAAAGGTCACCTTGGACCAAGTTGGTCGGCTTCTGCATCTGATTCTAGCCGCCAGGAAACAGGGATGACTTTGCTCGGGCGCGATTCGTAGCGGGCAGCGAGCGATCGCGGCCCCGGGCTACCCGCAAGCGCCAATCGCTTTCGTCCGCAGAGGGTAGAAAGCCGGCATGGGCGTGGCCCATGTAGGTAGTCGCAAACTTCTGTACGGCTGTCCAGATGGGGTCGGCCCGCGGGTCTTCATTTCAAACCTAGAACACGGACGGACTGTGGTCGGGAAAGCAGCGAGTGCCTGCGAGAGGCGCGAACCCCTGCGCCCGCACCATGCCTATTCCCGATCGAATACCAGAATGTTTTTGGGCTCCTTGTCACCGGCCTGGCGTATTCTCATCGTCAAGGTTTTCAGATCCATAGAAACCTCGATTTGCCGGATGTCCGTAATCTTGCCTTGGAATTTGTTTGTGATTTCCAGGCTGTGCCGGTTCACGAGGCGGCCAGAAGATGTAGCGTCAGGCTGCACATCCGCACCTGTGTTTGCGTAGTCCTGGCCATCGAACTTGATGTTTCTGGTGGTTCGCTGACCTCCAAAGCTGAATGAAAGGCCATCGCCCTCGTACGGCTGGATCTCGAGCTCAATGCTCGAGTCCAGCTCTGCGCTCACGCTATCCCAAGTGCCCGGAAAACCTGAGCTGCCTGCGGCTCGCTGGTACGTATAGTGTACGTTTATTGGCGAACCGTCGGGCCGGTAGCTTGTGAAAGCGTCGTCGAGCGTTTTGCCGTCCGCGGAAAGCGTCCAGATTGCCGAGACTACTTTCCGCCCCTCCTTCTTGCGGACGACCTTCCAGTTGTTCTGGCCCTCCACCGTAACGGACAGTGTGGTCCCTTGCAGGGCTGGCTGGTCAGTCCCGTCGGCCACGATCGTGTCGACTGCACCGGGACCAAAGGTGAGGGCATATTTGTTTCCACCCACGGCCTCGACCTTCATTTCGTCGGTGAGTCTGCTCTTGGACGGGTTCACCCTCCACTTGCCTACGAAGGGATCGTTAGCCGCCCATGACGTACCGACAGCCACAAAAACAACCAGCAGCGAAAGAAGACTACGCTGTAGCATTGGCATTCCTGAAGCCTCCCGGTTCATCGGTTCGGCAACGCAGGCTCTGTCCGCTCTAACAATGCCAGTTGCATCGGCTTGCGATGGACAGAGGGTTGGCGCGAATGTACGGACGAGCGGACGCTAATCGGCCAACTACACCGTGTCCAGATGCAGCGGCGTTCCCCGCGACGAACGGACGACTACGGGCGCCCAACTGCTATATGCCGTGAAAAAGGGACTCGGGCCCTCGTCAGCGGCGGATGATGTGTTCGGCGCCTGGCGGATATAGGAGCGCTGGCCAGAACACGAGCGCGAACCGCAGCGCACGAAAAAGAACGGTGCGCCGCCGCTGGAATCGGTCGCTCGCGCACCGCTGCTCAGTCCTCGATGCCCGCGCGATGACCCCCGGGTTGGTCGGTCTCTTCAGACGTGAAGGGAGGTGATCTCAGCTCGCGCGTGACAGAGCACAGGATTTACCTCTTTCCACCTAGCGGACACCGGAACGATCTCTCGCGCTGCAAGCCAAGTGACAATCACGGCCGGGTGCGGCACGCTCGATGCATGGCCGTATTCGAGCTAGCGATTGGACTTCTGCTGGTCGCGGCGCTCCTCTCGCTATGGGCAAACCGTATCGGCGTGCCTTATCCGGCGTTGCTGGCCCTCGGCGGGGGCGTCCTCGCCCTCATGCCCGGCGCCCCACAGGTCACTCTCGATCCCGAGCTAGCGTTGGCCTTGTTCGTGGCGCCGGTGCTGCTTGATGCCGCGTACGACGCCTCCCCGCGGGATCTGCGCCACAACCTCGCACCCGTGCTCAATCTCGCATTCTTCACTGTGCTCCTGACCATCGCCGCGGTCGCCTGGGTGGCCCGGCTGGTCATTCCGGATATGTCGTGGGCGACCGCCATTGCACTCGGAGCAATCGTGTCGCCGCCGGACGCTGCAGCGGCGACCGCGGTGCTGCGGCGCCTGAAGACACCGCACCGGCTGTTGGTGATACTCGAGGGCGAAAGTCTCTTTAACGACGCGACGGCACTCCTGATATTCCGCATCGCGACGGTTGCGGCGCTTACCGGGAGATTTTCCGCCGGAAGTGCGCTGGTCGCGCTGCTGCTCACGGGTGTCGGCGGCGTGATCGCAGGGTTCCTGTTCTCGCGCATGCTCGCGTGGATGATGAGCCGCGTCGAGGACATCCCCATCTCGGTGCTGCTGCAGTTCATCAGCACGTTCGCGGTCTGGATAATTGCCGCGCGACTCGGCCTGTCCCCAATTATCACCGTCGTCACTTTCGCGATGTGCGTCGCTCGGCGGGTCCCGGCACGCCAGGATGGCCGCCATCGCATCGCATCCTATGCCGTGTGGGATGTGGCAGTGTTCGTTCTCAATGCGCTGGCCTTCCTCCTGATCGGTCTGCAGCTGCGCGGAATTTTGCAGCGTATTTCACCTGGGCAGTGGGACACTTACCTGCTCTTTGCCGGCTCGGTCTGCGCCACAGTGATCCTGGTCAGAATCCTCTGGTGGATGCCCTACAATTGGTGGACACGGTGGCGTATTCGTCGCAATCCCGCTCCGGTACGACGCCCGACCATGGTGCCGACCGTGGGTTCCGGTCTCGTGATCTCCTGGGCGGGCATGCGCGGCATCGTCACCGTCGCCGCCGCGCTGGCCCTTCCGGTCGGGACCGATGGTGCACCATTCCCGTTTCGCGATCTGATCCTGTTGACGGCTTTTTGCGTGGTCGTCAGCACCCTGGTGATTCAGGGGCTGACTCTAGGGCCGATCATGCGGCACGTGCATCTCAATCCCGATGATTCCGTCGAGCGCGAGATCGGCGTGGCGCGCGCCAAGACGGCCAAGGCGGCGCTGCGTGCCCTCGAAGAGTCGCCCGACCGCGAGGCCGCGGAAATGCTGCGCCGGGAATATGAGGCGCGCCTGATGCTAGGCAAGGACGAAGCGCAGGCTAACGCCTCTGTCCGGCGCGAGTCGGCGCTTGCGGATCTGCAACAGGCCGCCGTCGGGGCGCAACGCGCCGCGCTGCACGAGCTGCGCCGGCAGGAGTTGATCGGCGACGATGCTTTCCACGCGGTGGAAGCTGAGATCGACGTTCTCGATCTCACTGCCGATGCACGCATCCGGCCGGATGGAGCCCGCGAATCGTAGGCAGAGGGTCTCTCCGGCGGTGCTATCCGCGCTCCGACAAGCCCCAGTTCAGTCGGTTGTCGGGAAACTCGGGAGGTGGAGGTTTCACGACCGCACTGAACCCTCGTTGCCTATACGGAACAGAGCGTGATCCCTGTGAGTATCGACCCGATGCAGCCGTACTGCAGGGGTGTAATCCGCTCCTTCAGCACCGCCGCGGCATAGATGAGTGTGACGACCGGGTACGAGCCGATCAGCGGTGTGACGATTGAGATCGGTCCGTGGCGCGCGGCGATAATCAGCCCGAGACTGCCCCCGGCCATCATTCCCATCGGCACGAACGAATGGACCCAAGCCCGAACGGAGTGCGTCCCGCGACGCCCGCGTAATAGTCCAAAAACGCCGAGTGTGAGCGCGCCACCGATCGAACTGCAGACAGCAAGATTTGCCTCGTTCGCGCCGGGCAGAGAGTAGGAGTATTTGATAATCGTGTTGGACGTAGCCCAACAGACCAGCGCGAGCAATGACAGTGGGATCCATCGCCGGCTCGTGGTCTGGCTGTCTCCGCCAGAGGGCGTATACGAGAGCCCGAGGCAGCCGGCGATGACCAGTGTGACCGCCAAATACTGCAGGGGGGCGAGGTTCTCACGGAGGAAGACGCGCGCGAATACAATGGTCAGCGCGGGGTACGCCGCCGACAACGTCCCGACGATGGCAACCGGTCCCAGCACGATCGACTGGAAGTACAAGATCCATGCCGCGCCATCGAATAGGTAAGCTAGCACCCCGAAAGCCAAGAATCCTAAGCCGCTAGCCGCCAGGAGCGGCGGGTGATCATCCATGATGAAAAAGCCAAGATTGACGATCGTGGTGGCGAGCACGTAGTAGAGGCAGAAGCGCGCTGGCGGCACCTCGCCAATCCACTTCTTTACGAGGCCCTGCCCAAGACCATAGAGCAAGAGAGCAATCAGAGCGGGCGTGAGCCAGACGTAGAGCGGAACTACGTTGCTGCCAGGACTCATCGCGCGATCCGCGTCTGCGGGAGGAATCGTACGCGGCGCGAAGAATTACGACGAGATGCTACTGAACCTGGTGGACCAAAGTGCGCAGTGATCATGGTCTAGGATTCTAGACTCAACCGGCAGCGGTTAGCTCGCCTGTCGCCGTCGCGACGCAGTCGGATAGTAACTCGCGTCACGCTTTCTGACGCTAGGCGGCGTGGCTGTCACCATCACCGTCTCGAGCCATTGCGTATCGCCCGCGGTGCTCTCCTCCGCAACCCTGGAAGTCCCAGCACTGCCCGACGTTCCTTCCTGATCAACGGCAGGTGCAGCCGCGCAGGCCTCCTCGGGGGCTGAGGGCAGCCTTGGTTCAGCTGACGACTGCAAGTCCGAACAGGTGTCGGCGACTCATCCAGCCTGCAGCGTCGCGATGAAATACACATTGCCGCTCCATCGGACTTCGCCGAGCTGTGGCTGCAACCTCGACTCGCTCGATTCAGGCAGCTGCATCCCAATCTGCTCTTCTGCATCAACGGTGAAGGCGATGCAAGGCCGCGGCTGGGTCGAATCGACTGCGAAATTCGCTTCGCACCTCCCGATCGGAGCCGGGGCGTTGACTTGCTGTTCCATGACTTTCTGACGCCGATCAGCCCACCGGAAAATGCCGAACGACTCGCGAAGATTGCCCGGCCAGCGCGGCTTGAGGGATTTCCGCTGTTGCATTTGGACTTCTACAAGGATGATCCCGCAGCGCTGCGGTGGCCTGACTGGATCGCGTCACACCGACTCAAGCGCACCGCACCGGATCGCGGCATTCGGTATCAACGGCTCGCGCCGGCGGTCGAAGCGGTGCTTTCCAATGCCGGGCTTATGCTCTGTGGGCTAGCACTGATACACGACCCGGTCGATGCCGGAACGCTAGCGCTGCCATTTTCTCCGTCCATGGGAGGGCTGACACAGCACGCCTTTCAGGCTCGATTTCGCGTGGAGAGCCGCCGCAGGCCCCCGGTGCAGAGATTCAGGAACTGGCTGGTCGCGGAGAGCCCGGTAACACGGGCGCGCATCACGTCTTGGGCGGCCACTTCACGCCGCGCGGTTCCTGCCACAAGGGCAAACTCCCGAGCTAAGAGGCACTCAGGCTGAGTCCCGCGCCACTTCCCTCTGCGTGCGCAGCCACGCCGCGAACCTGCTGATCCCGCGCAGCCCGGGTCATTTGCGGCCGTCGCTCACTCAGCGAAGTGTACCAATCGAGCCGCCGCCATGACCGACCGCCTGCGGGTTGGGATCTGCAGGCCTGGGCGCAACCATCCCCGCCGCCCGCGGGGGAGACGTCGCGCGCATGTAGCCACTCAGCCGGATCAGCTCACGAGCGAGCTCGTTAGGCCGCAACACGAACCGCACGCAGCCGGTCTCGATAGCATTGATTGGCATGCTGGGAAAACGAGCGGATCCTGGGTACTGCGCCAGCGCGATCCCGCCACTCTGACTGATCGCGCATACGCCACGGGCGCCGTCCGACCCTGTGCCCGACAGCACCACACCGATCGCGCGATCGCCGCACTGTTCGGCGAGCGAGGTGAACAGAATATCCCCGGGCTGATGGGGTGCTCCGGCTGCGGGTGTCACGCGGATGCGGCCGGCTTCCATCGTCAGCGTGGTGCCTGCGGCCATCACGTAGACCCGGTCTCGCTCCGGGACAACGCCGTCGTGAGCCGGCAGCACCGGGAAAGTCTTCCCCGCCGCGAGCCTTCGCACCAGTATCTTCTCGCGCCCCGCATCGTGGTGTTGAACGACAACAAAAGCTGCGCCGCATACATCAGGGAAAGCGGCCAGCAATTCGGAGACGGCGTCCATGTCGCCCACAGACGAAGCCACCGCTACGATTGGAGTTGTACCCACCTACTGCTCTCGCGTACTGACGTCGGCGCAGGATTTGCCATTGACCGCGCCCGGCGCAAGGACGGCTAAGCGTGCGTCCCGTCGCTCACAGCATCTGTGCGCTTGCGCACACTCGGGGGTGGGAGTCGAGGCGTCGGCGAGCATCGCGCGATGACCCGGGGGTGGCGAATCCGACGGATCAAGCCCCAGGACGCCCGGTACGCAGCCAGATAGCGGACTGAGGCTTAGTCTATAATGCGTGGTCCGGCCCTTGCACGATCATGGCACGGGCTCGGCCTCTATGCCCGGCCCAATCCACGATCCGCAGCACAATCACCTGCTGGCCGCGCTGTCGCCCGCCGAGCGGGAGCGACTTTACCCGCACCTGCGGCTCGTCGCGATGCCGCTCGGCAAGGTGTTGTATGAGTCCGGCGACCGGCTGCGACACGTTTATTTTCCAACCAACTCCATAGTGTCCCTGCTGTACGTCCTGGCAGACGGCGCGTCGGCAGAAATCTCGGTCGTCGGCAACGATGGGATCATCGGCATCGCGCTGTTTATGGGCGGTGAAACCACCCCGAGCCGGGCGATCGTGCAGAGCGCCGGATACGCCTACCGGCTGATTGGACAGCAGCTCAAGGACGAGTTCCATCGCAGCGGCGGCATGCAGCTCTTGCTTTTGCGCTACACGCAGTCGCTGATCACGCAGATGGCCCAAACCGCGGTGTGCAATCGACATCACTCGGTGGATCAGCAATTGTGTCGCTGGTTGTTGCTGTCTCTGGACCGCCTGTCAGTGAACCAGTTGACCATGACGCAGGAACTCATCGCCAACATGCTCGGCGTCCGCCGTGAAGGCGTGACCGAAGCGGCCGGCAAGCTCCAGAGGCTCGGTGTGATCGAATATAGCCGCGGACAGATCACGGTATTGGACCGCCCGAAGTTGGAGCAACTGTGTTGCGAGTGCTACGCGGTGGTCAAAAGAGAGGGCGATCGTCTGCTGCCGCGAACTGATGCGCAGACCCCTCTAGCGATCCCGCCGTGACTCCATCCCGAGCGCGCCAGTGACGCGGGGAATTCATTCGCTCACCGCAACGCTCGGCGAGCCAGCTTAAGCCTGACAGCGCGATTCCCGCAGCAGCAGCCGGGGCCGCGGATCGCGGTCAACGCCTGCTATATGTGCTAGCGTACAGATGGCTGCCTGGCGGTCCCGCATGCTGCGCGCGCCGAGGCTGCGTGTCCGCACCGGAACGCGCCAATATCACGGAGAGCGACATGAACTGGGGTAGCCTTAAAGCCAACTGGAAGCAGTTCAAGGATCGACTGAAGGAACGCTGGCGATCCCGGGACGCCTCGCCCACCGCGCCCCGCCCGACTCGCTGACCCCGACCGACTTGCCGCCAACTGGGCAACGGACGTCCACCTGCGCATACCCACGTAGCGCACCGCGTCCGCGTCTGCGACCGTGCACTTAGTCCGGGGCTGGAACCCGGCGGCCCGCGTCGGGGGGAACTACCGTCCCGTCGGCCCGGATCACGGGATGCGCCCACCGGGGCGGTTCAATGTAAGTCGCGCCGCTCCAGATGGAGTAGGCAGCCGGCCGCAGCGCGGTGAGCCGGACCAGCTCGTTGTACGCTTGCGGACGTGTTTCGTAGAGGACGGATGCCAGGCGGTGCTCGCGCCGTCCGAGCATGCCGGTGCTTTGAACGACGTAGAAGACCTCTGCGGGCATCGGCGGTGAGGCAGACAGACTCATTCAGCCTCCCGGAATCCTGGTTCTGCTCATCGGCATATAACTAGCCGACCCAGATTTGAAATCACTCCGCCACCAGATTTTCAAACGCGGGTCTCCGTGTTCCCCCTGGGACAGCGACGAGATTGTGCGCGCGGAGCTGTTCAGCATCCAGCGCCTGGAGCAGCATGCAGCGAGCCTCGCCGCTGCACAACAGGTTGCGGAGCGGCAGCTTCCCCGCGAATCCCTGCGCGCACGCCTTCGCGCCAACGAATCGGTGCTGCTCGCGTCCTATCGGGCCATCGCGGCAGCGGCGGACGAGGGGCGCACGATCTCCCCGGCCGCCGAATGGCTACTCGATAACTACCACCTGGTTGAGGAGCAAATCCGCGAGATCCGGCAAGATCTGCCGCCGAGCTTCTATCGAGGCCTGCCCAAGCTGGACAGCGGGCCCTTGCAGGGGTATCCGCGCGTGCTCGGGGTGGCTTGGGCGTTTGTTGCCCACACCGATAGCCGCTTCGATCCCGAGTCGCTGCGTTGTTTCGTGCGCGCCTATCAGCGCGTTCAGCCGCTCACCATCGGCGAGCTGTGGGCGGTCGCGATCACGCTGCGGATAGTGTTGGTGGAAAACCTGCGCCGCACCGCCGCGCGCATCGTAAGTAGTCGCGCCGCACGCCAGGAAGCGGATGTCCTGGCAGATAGACTCCTGGGTGTCAACGGTGCCGCTTTCGAGCCCGACGCTCTGCTGCGCCGCGACGCAGAAGGTGGGCGCTTCTCGCCCGCGTTTACCGTCCAGCTGCTTCAGCGTCTGCGTGATCAGGACCCGCAAGTTACGCCGGGCCTGCATCGGCTGGAGGAGCTGCTGGCGGCGCAGGGAACAACGGCGGACGAGATCGTACGTGACGAGCATCAGCGACAAGGTGCGTCAAATGTAACGGTACGCAACCTCATCACGAGCATGCGAGCGCTCTCGGATGTGGACTGGCCCGAATTCTTCGAAAGCGTCAGTTTGGTCGATGACTTGCTGCGCTCGGGCAGCGATTTCTGCGCGTCGGACTTTCCCACGCGCGATCTCTACCGCCGGGCAATAGAGCGTTTTGCTCGGGGGTCGAAACTGACGGAACTCGAAGTGGCCGCAGCGGCGCTGGCGGCCGCCCATGAATCCGATTCAAGACACGGCGGGGCTGCCGATGGTCGCTGCAGCGATCCCGGGTACTATCTGATCGCGAACGGGCGGCGCGCTTTTGCGAAGACCATCGGCTACCGAGATCCACGCTTCAGCTGGCCGAGCAGTTTCAAGCCAACGCCCGGGGTTGGCACCTACGTCGGCACGATAGCATTGGTGGCGGGCGTCGCCCTGTCGCTGCCGTTAGTGCTCCTCGACGCCTGGAGCGTCCCCGGCGCCGAGATTGCCCTGCTCGCCTGCCTCGGCCTGATCTCCGCCCTGGATGCGGCCGTCGCGCTGGTGAATCGCGCCGCGATGCGAGCGTTCGGTGCAACAACCCTGCCGGGTCTCGCCTTACGCGACGGCATCCCGTCGGACATGAGAACGATGGTGGTCGTTCCCGCTTTGCTCACCACGCGCGCCGCACTCGAAGCCCAGATCGATCACCTCGAGATTCACTACCTCGCCTCACCGGACCGCGAGCTGTACTTCGCGCTGCTGTCGGACTGGACCGATGCCCCGACCGAGAACACGGCCGGCGACGCAGCGCTGCTGAGCGTCGCGGGCGATGCGATCGCGCGTCTGAACAGACTGCACGGCAACGGCTCGGCCGGGGGGCGCTTCCTGCTCCTGCACCGTCGTCGGGTCTGGAGCGACGGGCAGGCACAGTGGATGGGCTGGGAACGCAAGCGCGGCAAGCTCCACGAGCTGAATCGGCTGTTGCGCGGCGCGACCGACACGAACTTCCAGGGTATGGATGGACGGGCACCGGAGGTTCCGGCCGGTGTGCGCTACGTCATTACTCTGGATTCCGACACCAGGCTGCCCCGCGACACGGCGCGCCGGCTGGTGGGCAAACTGGCGCACCCGCTAAATCGCCCGCGATTCGACGCCATCACCGGACGCGTAGTCGAGGGGTACGCGGTTCTGCAGCCGCGGGTCTCGCCGTCCTTGCCCGTCGGCCGCGAGGGATCCGTCTTTCAGCGCGTTTTCTCGAGCGCCAGTGGCATCGATCCGTATGCCTCGGCGGTCTCGGATGTCTACCAGGATCTCTTCGGCGAAGGCTCATACGCTGGCAAGGGCATCTATGAAGTCGACGCCTTCGAAGCCGCGCTTGCCGGCCGTGTGGCCGACGGCACGCTGCTCAGTCACGATCTCTTCGAAGGCATTTTTGCCCGCGCCGGTCTGGTCTCAGACATCGAGGTGGTCGAGGAATTTCCAGCGAGGTACGACGTCGCTGCCGCACGCCAGCACCGCTGGGCGCGCGGCGACTGGCAGCTGCTGCCGTGGATCTTCGGACGCGGCGACGCCGCCGGTGCCACACGTGGCCGCCGCAGCTTGTCTCTGATCGCCCTGTGGAAAATGCTGGACAATCTGCGGCGCACGCTATCGGCACCTGCGGGTGTTGCGGCCCTGCTGGCCGGGTGGCTGCTGCCACGCAACAGTGCGCTGGCCTGGACCGCCTTCATCGTACTGGCGGCCTGCGTGCCGGCGCTGCTGCCAATATTCGCAGCACTCACGCCCCGCCGCGCCGGCGTAAACGCGCGCAGCCACCTGCGCGCGCTGCGCGAGGAGATCTGGCTCGGCGCCTCCCTCAGTGCCTTCCTGCTCACTTTTCTCGCGTACCAGGCTTGGCTGATGCTGGACGCGATCGCGCGAACGCTGTTCCGCCTCTTCGTCAGCCGGCGGAATCTGCTCCAGTGGGTCACCGTGGCGCAGGCGAACCTCGGACCCCGGCTAGACCTCGCTACCGCGTATCGCCGTATGAGCGGAGGCGTGGCCATCGCGATATTCGCCGCCGCACTCATTGGGTACTTTCGGCCCAGCGCCTGGCCAGTCGCAGTCCCATTCCTACTGCTGTGGATTGCTTCCCCGGCTCTCGCCGTATGGATCAGTGCCGCGCCGCGCATCGCGGGTCGCCTAGCGCTCTCCGAGGTCGACTCCCAGGCGCTGCGGCTGGTCGCCCGCCGCACATGGCGCTACTTCGAGACCTTCGTCACGGCCGACGACCAGATGCTGCCCCCCGATAACTTCCAGGAGGATCCACGGCCGGTCCTGGCGCATCGCACCTCCCCCACAAATCTCGGCCTGTATCTCCTGTCTGCGGTGAGTGCCCGCGACTTTGGCTGGGCTGGCATGAGTGAGATCGTTGATCGCTTAGAGGCCACGCTCACGACGATGAGCCGCTTGCAGCGCTGTCGTGGTCATTTCTACAACTGGTACGACACGCGCGACCTGCGCCCTCTTGATCCGCGATACGTTTCCTCCGTCGATAGCGGGAACCTCGCCGGGCACCTGATCGCACTGGCAAACAGCTGCCATGAGTGGCTGCAGACGCCCATGGCGGATCGACTGTCTAGTGATGGGGTGATGGACGCCCTGCAGCTCACGCGCGCCGCGCTGCAGGAACTGCCCAGCGAGGTACGTACAAACACGACCGCCTGCATTCACCTCGAACAGTCGCTCGAACAGCTCGCCACGGCGCTTGCCACCGCGGCGCAGCCGGGTGACCGCGCAGCGTGGTTGAAGTGCAGTGCGCCTCTGGCCGCGGCCGTCGCGGATATTGCTGCAGCACTGACCGCAGAGGTGGGAGATGACCTGGGCGGAGAAATACTCTTCTGGGCCAACGCAGCGCGACGTTCGATAGAGAGCTGGCAGCGTGATCTGAGCCTCACGGTCGAAGCCCTCGCGGGCCTGCGACAACGGCTGGAGACACTCGAATCAACTGCGCGCGAGATGTACGAGGAGATGCACTTCGGTTTTCTGTTCGATCCGGAGCGTCGGCTGTTCTCCATCGGCTACCGCGCGGCCGACGGCACACTGGATCCAAGTTGCTACGACCTGCTGGCCTCAGAGGCACGCCTGGCAAGCTTCGTGGCTATCGCCAAGAACGAAGTCTCCGCTCGCCACTGGTTTCGACTCGGCCGCGCAGCGACACCCATTGGCCACGGCGCAGCGCTGATCTCCTGGTCGGGATCGATGTTCGAATATTTGATGCCGTCGCTGGTCATGCGCGCACCGTTCGGCAGCATTCTGGAGCAGACCGATCGGCTGGTCGTGCAGCGACAGATACAGTACGGTGCGGAACTAGGCTTGCCCTGGGGCGTGTCGGAATCCGCGTATAACGCGCGCGACGTGGAGCTCACCTACCAGTATGCAAACTTCGGTGTGCCGGGCCTCGGACTCAAACGCGGCTTGAGCGCCAACGCTGTGATCGCGCCCTATGCCACCGCCCTGGCTGCGATGGTTGATCCGGAACGCGCGACTCGCAATTTCGCGCGGCTCAGCGCCATCGGTGCACGCGGTCGCTATGGCTTCTTTGAGGCTCTCGACTATACGCGCAGTCGGCTGCCCGAGGGATCTACGGTAGCGATCGTTCGCGCGTTCATGGCGCATCATCAAGGCATGTGCATAGTCGCCATCGGCAACGTTCTCTTCGACGGACGGATGCGCGACCGGTTTCATGCGGAGCCCCGTGTTCAGGCGACGGAGCTGCTGTTGCAGGAGCGCGCGCCGCGTGACGTTTCCGTTGCGCATCCGCGCGCGGAAGAAGTCGCCACGGCGGCGCGCACTGACGATGTCCAGCTCCCCGACGTCCGGCGTCTGAGAAGTCCGCACGAACTGACGCCCCAAACCCACTTGCTTTCGAATGGCCGGTATTCTGTGATGCTCACCGGCGTCGGGTCGGGCTACAGCCGCTGGCATGACCTCGGAGTGACGCGCTGGCGCGAAGACCCCACCTGCGACGAAGCCGGCAGCTATTGCTTTCTGCGTGATATCGAAAGCGGAGCCCTCTGGTCGGCCGGCTATCAACCAAGTGGTGCGGAGCCGGACAGCTATCAGGTTAGCTTCACCGAGGATCGCGCAGAATTCATTCGCAGCGACGCCGCGATCACTACCACCCTGGAAGTGGTCGTCTCGCCGGAGGATGACGCGGAAGTACGTCGCGTATCCATCACGAATACAAGCAGCCGGGCGCGGGACCTGGAGGTCACCTCTTATTGCGAACTTGTGCTTGCGCCCCCGGCGGCGGATACGGCCCATCCAGCTTTCTCCAAACTGTTCGTGCAGACCGAGTACGTGGCAAGGACGGGCGTGCTCCTGGCAACGCGACGCCGCCGTGCGCCCACCGAGCCCGAGATCTGGGTGGCGCATCACGCAGTGATTGAGGGCGAGACCCTCGGCGAGCCGGAGATCGAAACCGATCGGGCTCGATTCCTTGGCCGGGGCCGCGATATTCACTCAGCCGTCGCAATGCTGGACGCGCGCCGCTTGTCAAACACCGTGGGCACAGTACTGGATCCGGTGTTTGTGCTCCGCCACCGGGTACGCATCCCGGCGGGCGCGACCGCGCGCCTGGCATTCTGGACCGGTGCTGCTGCTTCCCGACAAGACGTGTTGGATCTCGTCGACAAGCACCACGAGGTCAACGCTTTCGCGCGTGCCAACACCTTGGCGTGGACGCAGGCTCAGGTACAACTTCGACACGTAGGCATCGACGCTGCGGAAGCCAGCCTCTTTCAGCGACTTGCGGGTTACGTGCTCTACGCTGATGCAGCGGTGCGGCCGTCGTCCGACAGAATACGCCGCGGCGCTGGCAGCCCAGCCGCGCTCTGGGCTCACGGCATTTCGGGTGACCTGCCGATCGTCTTGTTACGTATCGCCGATGTCGAGGACATCGCCATCGCGAGACAATTGCTGCGCGCCCATGAGTACTGGCGAATGAAGCGTCTGCACGTTGATCTCGTAATCCTCAACGAGCGGACATCCTATCTGCAGGACCTGCAGCTGGCCCTGGACACGCAGCTTCGCATGAGCCAGTTGCAGCCACAGCTCGCCACGGACAATGCACGCGGCTCGGTGTTCCTGCTACGCGCAGACCTGCTCTCCGAGCAGACCAGCGCGCGGCTCGCCGCCGTGGCCCGGGTGGTCCTGGTCGCGCAACGCGGCGAGCTCGCCGAGCAACTCGATCGGCTGCGCACGCCCACGGCGCTTGCCGCGCGGCGCTCGCGAGGCAGCGCGCCCGTCGGAACGGCAGCGACCGCGCCGGTCACTGCGGCTCTTGAATTCTTCAACGGGCTTGGCGGTTTTGCGGCCGACGGCCGCGAATACGTCACCCTGCTCGGTCCGGGACAGGCGACGCCTGCTCCGTGGATCAACGTTATTGCCAATCCCGGATTCGGCTTCCAGATCGCAGCTGAGGGCGGGGGCTACACCTGGGCCGTCAACAGCCGGGATAATCAGCTGACGCCCTGGTCAAACGATCCGGTCGCCGATCGCCCGGGCGAAGTCTGGTATGTGCGCGACCAAGAAACCGGCGACCTGTGGGGGCCGACGGCTGCGCCGATCAGGGACAACCGCGCGCAGTATGTCGCGCGGCACGGGCAGGGCTACAGCCGCTTCGAGCACACCTCACGTGGCATTGAGCTCGATCTGCTCGTCTACGTCCCCACGGGCGATCCCATAAAGATCTCACGCCTGAAGATCCACAATGCCTCGCCAAGGTCGCGCAGGCTCTCCGTCACGGCGTACGCCGAATGGGTGCTCGGTCCCTCGCGAGCTGCCTCGGCACCATTTATTCTGACCGCGCTCGACCCCGCGACGGGCGCTTTGTTCGCCCAAAATCCCTGGAATGCGGCGTTCGGCTCGCACGTAGCGTTCGCGGACCTGGCCGGAAAGCAAACACAATGGACCGCCGACCGGCGCGAATTTCTCGGCCGACATGGAACCCTGGACCGCCCCGCTGCCCTGGGCGGGCAGGCGGCCCTGTCGAAGCGCGTAGGTGCCGGTCTCGACCCTTGCTGTGCACTGCAGACCGACCTCGACCTTGCGGCAGACGAGACGATGGAAGTGGTTTTCTTCTTGGGTCAAGCTGCAAACGGGGCGGCGGCACAAGCGCTACTGCTCCGCTACCGGTCGCTGGACCTCGACACGGTGCTTCGCGCAGTGCTGCAGCAATGGGACGAGGTGCTCGGAGTGGTTCAAGTGAAGACGCCGGACCGCTCCATGGACATCCTCCTCAATCGCTGGCTGCTCTATCAGACGCTCGCCTGCCGCATGTGGGCACGATCGGCCTTCTACCAGGCGAGCGGCGCCTACGGATTTCGCGATCAACTTCAGGACGGAATGGCGCTCACTCTTAGCAGGCCGGACCTGACGCGCGAACATCTGTTACGCGCCGCCGGCCGACAGTTCATCGAGGGCGACGTCCAGCATTGGTGGCTCCCACCCTCCGGAGAGGGTTCGAACGGCGTCGGTGTGCGCACTCGCATTGCTGATGATCGAGTCTGGCTGGCATACGCCACCGCGCACTACGTCGGCGCGACCGGCGACCTGGCGGTTCTCGATGAGAAGGTCCCGTTTCTGGAGGGCCAGGCACTGCGAGCAGGAGAGCAAGACGCGTACTTTCAGCCTGTCGTCTCCGATAGCAGCGCGTCGCTCTTCGAGCACTGCGCACGGGCGCTGGACCAGAGCCTCCACGTTGGGGTGCACGGCCTGCCCCTGTTCGGCGCGGGCGACTGGAACGATGGCATGAACCGGGTCGGCGAGCTGGGCCGGGGCGAAAGCGTCTGGCTGGGGTGGTTTTTGCGCGCCGCGCTTGTGGCGTTCGCGCCCCTGGCGAGCGCACGCGCACAGCCGAAGCGCGGGGCCACCTGGCTCGCACATGCGGCGGCGCTCAGCCACGCGCTGGAGCAAGAGTCCTGGGATGGTGAATGGTACCGGCGCGGCTATTTTGACGATGGCACCCCCCTCGGATCGGTCACAAATGCCGAATGTCAGATCGATTCCATCGCGCAATCGTGGAGCGTCATTTCCGGGGCTGCCGAGCGCTCCCGCGCCGAGCGCGCGATGGCTGCCGTTGAAAGTCGGCTCATTCGAGCCGACGTGGGGCTGGCGTTGCTCTTCACTCCACCCTTTGATCGGAGCGAGCCAGACCCGGGCTATATCAAAGGATATCCGCCGGGCATTCGTGAAAACGGCGGTCAGTACACACACGCTGCCACCTGGTCGGTGATCGCGTACGCGCTCCTCGGCCGGGGAGACAAGGCCTGGGGGCTATTCTCGCTGATCAATCCAATCAACCGGACCAGTACCCGCGCGGATGTGCATCGCTACAAGGTGGAGCCCTACGTTGTCGCCGCAGACGTGTACTCGGTCGGTCCGCATGTGGGGCGTGGCGGTTGGACCTGGTATTCCGGTTCGGCGGGCTGGATGTACCGCGCCGGCCTCGAGGCGATCCTTGGGTTTCGCGTCCAGGGCACCACCTTGCTCATGACACCGTGCATCCCGGAGCTTTGGCCGGGACTCGAGATCGTGTTCAAGTATCGGTCGGCGCGCTACGAAATCGTAATCCAAAACCCCACGGGCGTCAGTGGTGGTGTAGCGCACGCCGAACTGGATGGCGAGCCGCTGCCGTCGGCTCCAGAATCGGGTATCCCGCTGGTGGATGACGGTAACATCCACAGCCTGCGACTAGTTCTCGGGGTGAGATAGACCGTAGCACGTCCAGGCCCAGCCAAGGATTGGTCGGTTACTACAAGCCGAAGATCAGGAGTCACGAGGCATTTCATGCAGCCGATCCCGCTAGGCGCACAAGGCAGCTACGTGCTGCACGTTGAGTCTCGACATCTGGCGAGCACATTCAAGGACAGCATCCTGCCGCCGGTGTTCTCCACGCCGTATCTGATTCTCATAATGGAAAATGCGGCACTCAATGCCGTCAAGGCATACCTCGAGGCGGGCGAAAGCGCAGTGGGTACGCACATTGACGTGCGCCACTTGGTCGCAACGCCGGTCGGCCGCGAAGTCGTTGGCCATGCGCAGGTCAGGGGGACCGAGGGACGCAGAGTTTTCTTCCGCATATGGGCCACTGATGGCACCGAGGAGATCGGCTCCGGGACCCACGAACGCATGGTCGTCAGCACTTCGCGCATCGTTGAACGGATGGCGGCGAAGTACGGGCCGGCGTCATGAACCCAGGCTCACCCGGGTTTGAGCGGCACTCCGGCGGCAGTCGTCACAGTGCAGGCTAGGCACTAAGACACTTGAACAACCCGGCGCCGGTCAATGACCGAGCGCTCGCTGACTGGCTTCAATTCCGGTCGCTTCATCCGGAACTTTCAGCCGCTCCGACTCCGTACTCGAGCCGCGCTCCAAGAGCGCTTGAGCGAACAGCGGCTCTGCCGGGTAGCCGGTGCGCGCCTGTATCCAGCGGAAAGCCGACTCGAGCGACGAAGCGCTCCACAGTGTCTGGCCTTCTGCAGTCGTGATGTCCCAGGGCGCAAAGGTCTTGCTGTCGGCCCGATAGCGAATGATGCGAGTGATGCTCGCGATCTGCAAACGCCATACGTTCGGCTGAATCTCTTCAACGCTGTAGTCCATAACGTACTTCCCCAAAAAACATCCCTGAAATCGCCGCACGCAACTCAACCATTATTGATTCTGCATGGATAGGATAAGCTCATTAGCGCGAGCCACAGCATGATTGAACATATGCTGTGCAAACTTAACCCGGTGGAACTTCGGCCTCGGGATCGAGCGCGCGCGAACGCCTGGACAAGCGGCTACGACGCGCCGAACCCGCATCCGGATCGCGCCAACCGACCCACCTGAAGTCGGTTGTCGATCGGGTTTAGTCGCCAGACGCCCGCGCAAAGCATTTCGCAAGCCTGCGCCTTGAGGAACCCGCGGCTAGGCGCTGCCGCCTACGCGTCTTCGTAGCCTCAATCGGTCCTGCCTCCCGAGGCACACCGGTCTTTACCAACGCGGCAGCCAGCATCGGGCGCGTTGTCAGATCCAGCCGTCTGGGGAATGCACTTAACGCCGACGAAGCTACCGTGGAATGCATGTCATTCTGCGCAGCGTCAGGCGTCAGAACCGCTGGCGAGGCGCTACAAGGAGAGACCCATGGGACTGGGAAAAGGGATCTTACTCTGGATTTTGGGAGTGCCGATTCCGATCATTCTGCTGCTCGCGATGTGCTCGCATCACTAACCCGCCCAGTTCGCGGAAGCCAACGCGACGCGAGGCTCGGACCCCCGAGACGTTGATCCGGCTCACTGCGGGCGGGTACGTCGTCGCAGCTGCCCGTTGGTGCCAATCACGCCGGCCGGCGTGCCCGTCGCCGCGGCCTTCAGTGCTGCGTACAGGTACGACGCTCGCCCCGGCGCGATCCAATACTCGGCACGGTCGATCTCCACCCTCAGCAAGCCCAGCCGCTGATCACGTGGTCCGTCAGGGTAGTAGGCGCGCTGCTCGACCTGCCAGAGTTCCTGAGCTTTGTGCGGGTCGCGCCGCACCGCTCCCATGCCGCTCACGGCGACGTAGCGATTACCCGCCGTATCTGCATATCCCAGGCTGACCCGCGTGTCCACGCGCACTTCCTCCGCCTTGTCACTGCGCACGTCCGTGAAGAACCAGAGCGTCCCCTCGTCCTCTACGCGCAGCGTCTGCACAGGCCGTGTATGGAAAGCGCCGTCGCGGTCGAGCGTGGTAAGCAGCGCGACGCGGATATCGCGGATGAGATCCAGCACCCTGGGCAGGGCACCGCGGGAGCCCGGCGCTGCTGATTCATGCGTCATGAGTGTTGTCCTCAGCGCGCCGTCGTGGAGTCGAACGCCGGCCAATGGTCATCCTGCCCACGCGGCACCCCGGCACGGTCAATTCACACGCAGGAAGCGCACCAGCGCCCGCTCGCCGGACCGTCCGCTGAGCTGCGTCAGGTGGTGAAAATGCCGGCTGAGCTTGCCGTTTTGCCAGGCGGCGAACACCTCAGGGTTGACGTATGACTTACGACAGACCGCCGGCGTATTGCGCAGCAGCTTGGCCACGCTTTCGAGTACCCGGGAGCAGGCGCGGCGCACCGCAGAGCGGCTGAGCGGCCGCGGAACGGGCAGCGCCTTGAGCAGCTCGATCGCATGCACCGTCGCATGCCAGGTCCGGAAGTCCTTGGCCGTGAACTCGCTACCCATGGTTTCGCACAGGTAGTCATTCACCATGCCCGAGTCGACCGCGTGGCGGTTGCCTTCGGCGTCCAGGTACTGGAACAGATGCTGACCAGGCAAGGCATGGCAGCGACGCACGATCTGTACGATGCGCCTCTGATCCACCACGATCTCGTGCCGCACGCCGCCCTTGCCAGCAAAGTCCAGGACTGCACGGCCGCCGCGCGCGAAGCTCACGTGCCGGTTGCGCAGGGTTGTGATGCCGAAGCTGTGATTGACGCGCGCATATTCAGCGTTGCCGATGCGAGCCGCCGAAGTGCTGAGCAGCGATACGACACATGCCAGTACCTTCTCGCGCGGCAGTCCGGCCAGACCCAGGTCGCGCCTCAGCCTGCGACGCAGCGCCGGCAGTGCCGCCACGAAGTCCGCCATGCGGTCGAATTTGGCGCAGTCACGCACCGCGCGCCACGCCTGGTGATAGCGGTATTGCTTGCGGCCACGCGCGTCGCGACCGGTGGCCTGCAAGTGACCGCGCGGCGTACGGCAGATCCACACGTCACGGTAGGCGGGGGGCACCGCCAGCGCGTTGATGCGACGCAGAGTCTGGACGTCGCGGACCGCGCGGCGCCGCGGCGACAGATAGTGAAATGATTTCCCTACCCGACGACGGGCAATCCCGGGCGTGGCATCGCTCACATACACCAGGCCCGCTCGTCGCGCCGCGTGCGCCATGCGTGTGGTGACATCACGGGTATCGGTCATGGTTCGCGTCGCCGGCCGCCGCACTAGTTGCGGCCAGTATTTCTGCCCCGCCCTGCTTCAGCCCATCCGCGGGTGCGACGGCAGCACGTCGGCCGGACCTGTCAATGCCGTCGGCCGGCACTGACAGACGCCGCCGGGTGGCGGCTTGCACGCCGGCCCGCTGCCGCGGGGACGCTAGAACTCGCCGTAGACGGTCCCCGTAATGTCCACGTGCGCCGGCGGACGGGGTGAACTGCTCCGGTACGCCCGCGGCCGCCGGCTTGCTGTTACGGCGCCCCGCCGCCGCCGGCCCGCACCTGGCGTCCCTGCAGCAGCGCTGCCGCGTGCAGCATGATGAAGAAGGGCACCAGGAATGCCGGGATGAGCACCAGCGGCATGTACGCCATCGGCGCGGTCGTGACCTCGCCGGTAGCGCCACTGGCGCGCAGCGAGGCGAGCGTGCCCACGCACAGCGCCACGGCCAGATCGAGTATGCCGAAGACATTCCAGCGGGCGAAGGCGCGCGAACCGGCAAAGGCCGGGTTGCGGGCGAGCGCGAGTACCACGGCGGGTGCGCTGAAACCCACGATCATGTCGCCGAGCCCGGCGGGCCAGGCGAACACGCCCGGCAGGATTCCGTACGTGTAGAGCGTGAGAAATTCGAGGCCGGCCCAGCGCCAGGCCTGCACGGCGGCGACGAAGCGCAGATCGAGCGCCAGCACGAAGGCACGGAAAGCGCGCGAGTAACGCAGCAGCGCGAAGAACGCCACGAGCGGCAGCCCCGCCCCCAGCGCGATCGGCCATGGTGGTATTCGGGGCGGCGATACGAAGTGACCACTCGCCCCGAGCAGCACAACGAGCGCGAGCCAGGCGATCAGCACGGTGACGACGGTGCGCCCCGTGATCTCCAGGCCGCCCGATCCGCCGCGGGCGGGGTATGAAAGGATCGTGGTGGACATGGTGAACGTCTCCTACGGTTTGTTACTTGCATTTTGCAAGTTACTAGAAACCGTAGCAGACTTACTTGCACTATGCAAGACACTCTAGTGACGTCGTGAACATGAACACCCGCGAGAAGTTCGCGCGCTCCGCCTGCGCCGTGGCCAATACGCTCGACCTGGTCGGTGACAAGTGGTCGCTGCTCGTGGTGCGCGATTTGCTGTACGGCAAGCGCACGTATGGGGAACTCGCAGCCTCCCCCGAGCACATTCCGACCAATATCCTTGCCGAGCGCCTCAAGCGCCTCGAGGCGGCGGGCATCATCAGCGCCGCCGCGTACCAGGAGCGCCCGGTGCGTTATGCCTACACGCTCACCAAGAAGGGACGCGCACTCGGTGACGTGCTCCTTGCGCTCGTGCGCTGGGGCCGGGAAAACATCCCCGGTACGGTGGTGCTGGGCGAGACCGCGGCGCCGGACGCTGCGCCCCCGCGGGCGGCCGTACGGCGGCGCCGCCCGGGAACCACCGGCTGACCACGCCCGGCTACAAAACCCGAGACGGGGCGCTGAGTTATGGAGGGTCGCCTTCCCCGACTTTGCCGAGCCGATACTTGCCCGCCGCCCTGCCGGTGAATCGACGCATTTCGACTGCATGCATCGCCTAAGTGGGTGGCATGATCAGCACCGCCGCCCTGCTGCCGGAGCGAAGCACGTGCCCTTCCCCACCGACATATTCACCGAACAGGATGCCGCCGCCGATACGCTCACACACCTGGGGCCCCTGCGGCGGATGGCTGGTGTGTGGGAGGGCCGCGATGGAGTCGACATCAATCCGAAGGCGGACGGTCCTGAGCGGCGCAGGTTCAGCGAGCGTATCGAGCTGCAGCCGATCGATGCGCAATCGAACGGGCCGCAGCTCCTGTATGGACTGCGCTATCACACGCGTATCCTCGCCTCCGACGAGGAGGCGACCTTCCACGATCAGACCGGATACTGGCTCTGGGAGCCGGCAACCGGGCTGGTCATGCAGACTCTGTCTATTCCGCGTGGCCAGGTGGCCATCGCCGCCGGGCACGCAGCCGCGGACGCAACCGAACTCGTGCTCAACGCCCGGCGGGGCGAGACCGGCTACGGCATCTGCTCCACCGCGTTTCTGGAGTACGCGTTCCGCACTGATTCCTACCGCATACAGGTCGTGTTCAACGCCGACGGCAGCTGGAGTTACGTGCTCGACACCGCGCTCGTGGTCCACGGGCGCCCCGAGCCCTTTCTGCACCGGGACTGCAACACCCTGGTCAAGGTAGCCGAGCCGCGGCCGAATCCTCTGGCACAGCTTCAGTCAGCGCGGCACGACCCCTGAAGGCGGGCACGGATGAGGGTCACGGCGTCGGCGTGCAGTTATCGTCGTGAATGAACTCGTTGTACCAGTTTGTTTCCCAGGTCTTGCCGCCGTCCGCAGAGAATGCCTGCTCCCACTTCGCCACAACCCTTGCCCCGCCGGGGTTCAACGCCTTCTCCCACTGCGCTGACACCTGTGCCGGCGTGGGATTCAGCGTCCAGGTGAACCGAAGAAGAACCGGTACGCCGTTCTCGGTATCGCGTCCCTCGAATTTGCCCACGTTGCCGTCAAACTTGCCGACCAGCGGAGGTCCGATGACCCCCTGGGAGAACGTGTTGTCAACCCAGTAGATGCGCCACAGGCCGGTCTTGGTGTCGTAGGTCCGGAAGGCAATGCCGACGAAGTCTTTCCAGAAACTGGCTCGCCAGGAATCCGTATCACCGATACCTCCGGGCAGCGGCCTCCCCTCATCACAGGTGATGAAGTCCACCCATTCATGCGAGCCCGCGAGGCGCTTCTTCAGACGGTGGTTGGGCATTCTCCATTTGCCATAGACGAAATCGAAGTCGTGCGAGCCGTCTCTCACGGCTGCTGATTCTTCCGTCGCCGAGTCGCCGGGGGCCGCGACGGCGGACTTGACCGTGTAAACGGCCGCGGCCACGACAGCAACAGTGGCGGCGATGAGGGCGCCGCGCGTCGGGTTCCCGGGGTGCATGGGCGTTGTCCTACCTTTCCAGGCTAGCGCGAATGGTGCACCCCACATTCAAAACTCACCAGATGACCAGGGTCAACGAGCCCGCCCGTCAGCGCCAGACGCAGTACGTCTTGCGCAGGGCTTCGTGAATGGTCCATGTACCGCGGGTGCGGGGCGGGAAGTACGCGGCATCGCCAGCCCTGAACTCGTAGCGGCGACCATCCTCCATGACGAACGTCGCCCGACCGCGGACAAAATGGCAGAACTCCGCATCCAGTACTGCGCGTGCGAAGGTTCCAGGTGTCGCTTCCCAGGTACCTGTCTCGACCGCGCCGTCGGGCGCTGCCCACGCCGCGAACGTGCCGAGAGTTGCTCGTTGCAGATCAGCGACGGGCGGCGGCACCCGGACTGGGAACGCGCTTGGGCTCAAGTCCGCTGGCTGCTCGATATGCACAATGGTCATCGAAGGCACTCCGGGGCGATGTACGGCGTTGCTAACCGGGCATTTCTGAGTTCGGGCGAGCACACAATCTATCAGAGTGACTGCCCATCGACGGAGCTCCTCAGTTGCGTGGTTCCGGGGCCCGAGCAGGCAACTGTTCAGGTAGGCGCCAAGTACAGTTCGTGGCCAGACTCCTCAATCTGTGCCGGGCGCCTTCAGGCGCTCCGCGCCATCCTCGCTGTCACCGGATTCACGGCGTGAACAGCTAGGAGCGACACATGGAAATCCTCTTGATCGATTTGGGCGCTCTCGCTCTTTTTCTCGGCTTCATGGCCTTGGTCTATTGGCACGGAGTCGCGCAACCATCCGCGCGCCGTCACCTCGCACACCCCGCAACTCCAAGCGGCGCGCCTGACCGGTCTGACGGCCCGGCGGCTAGGTGCGGGTGATGGCGGATTGCCGGGCTCCGTCGATGGCGCCGGGGGTCAGTGGCTGCCGCGAAACGCCCGCTGCACCTGGCTGATTACTGCACTCGCGGTGTTGCCCTGTTCCTTCACTCGCCGCGCAGTCGCTTCACTGCTGGGGCCCGCTGCCTGCAGGTACGCGCGCTGTGCGCGCAGTGGATCACCGGCGAGTTCGTAACACGCAGCGGCGTGCTGATATTCGCCGCGCTCGTAGAGCTGGTCCGCAAGTTGTCTGGCTTCCCGCGGCCCCGCAACGTCACACGCGCGCGCCGCTTCTGCTGCCGGGTCGGCCAGCGCCACGTGGGTCGCTGCCAGGCAAACCAATCCCAAGATCATCAGGCTTGCGCCGAGCTGCCGCGAACGATGGAGCAAGTGCGCGCCGACTGCGCGCGGGGTCACAGCCACCCGCGAGCGTCGCTGAAGCAGCGCTTCAAGAATGTACGCGGCTCCCACCAGCAGCCACGGCAGGAAAAAGACTACGGGCCACAATGGCCTGAACGCTGAATGAGCGAACATGGCGCTCCTCGCTTTGTCCGGTCCCTTGGTGTCCAACCATGTGGCAGCAGCGTACAAGGCACACGGCGCCCCGCCCTCCCTCCGTGTGGTGGGTGACCCGGTCTACGGGGGGACAGTTCGCTCGCCTCTTTTGGGAGAGGCGCCGGTAGGCAGAAAAGCGCACGGCTGTCCGTGTGAGCCTCGCGCCTCGTGACCGACCGTCCACCGCTGCGCTCGTGAGCCGCAGGTTGCCGCCGTGATCGCCCGGGTGCTGGCGGCGGCGTCCCGTGCAGCGCATTGCGGTCGGCAACGCCGCACGGCGCGAACTCCTCGAGATGGAACTGGCACCGGGACGTCAAACTGTGATGCAAATCTCCATATCCGGGTCGCCAGCGTCGTCCCCCCCGGTGGTATCTTCATCGGTGGGATCGGCGGAGCAGCGTGATCATGGGTGTTGAGGCCAGAAGCGAGACGGTGGCTCAGGGCTGGCCGGAATCGGGCGCGCTGATCAATGGCGTCTATCCGCTGCTGAGCATGCTGCACGGGTCGGACCGCAGTGCCGTGTTCACGACCGAGGCGCGGACACGCGGTGTTGCGGCGGCGGCGATCAAGATCGTCCGAGCCGCGCCGGTGTTGACGGACCTGCAGCTGCGTCATTGGCGAACCGCTACCGCCCGGACCCATCCCCACCTGCTGCCGCTGTTCGACTCGGGACTGTGCCAACTTGCCGGACAGCAGTATCTGTTCGTCGTGATGGAGTACGCCGACCAGACCCTCGCCCAGCTGCTCGGCACGCGCGCGTTGACTGCCGAGGAGGCGCGCGAGATGCTGCCGCCGGCGCTCGAGGCACTGGCCTTCCTGCACCGCAAGAACCTGGTGCACGGCCAGCTCAAGCCCGCAAACCTCATGGTGGTCGGCGATCAACTGAAGCTCGCGAGCGACACCATCCGGCCCGCGGGCGAGCCGCGGGCGAGCCGCGTCCCGCCGAGCCTCTACGACCCGCCGGAAGCACATCACGGCAGGGCCACCCCGGCCGGAGATGTCTGGGGGCTGGGCGTCACGCTGGTCGAGGCGCTCACCCAGAGTCTCCCATGGCCGGACGTGGCATCCAGGACCACGAGCCTGCCACCGTCCCTGCCGCCGGCCTTCGTCGATGCCGTGCAGCGTTGTCTGAGCCACGAACCCACCGCCCGACCGACGGTCGCCGAGCTCACTGCCGATTTCATGCGCGCACCGGCGGCGCCGGTCGTGCCCACGGCGCGGCCCGCCGCTCGCGAAGTCCCGCCGGCAGCCCCACCGTCCTCGCCCCGAGTGCGTCGGGGCGACACTGCCCTCATGGCTGCGGCTGTTACGGCTGTCTTCGTGCTGGGATGGGCGGCACTGCGCGTCTTCCACGGCCACGCCGGCGCGCAGCCAGCTTCGGACGTCGCCGCGGTGCCCGTGTCGCAGCCCGCAACCCCGGCCGCCAGTTCCCCCAGCGCGCCGCTGCGCGCGGCGGCAGCTGCTCAACCTGCGGCGCCGGGACCGCGCGGCTCGGGCAAGCCTTCCAAGCCCCCTGCCGCGCGCATCGCTGCGCGCGTACCGGCCCTATCCGCGGAGCTGCCGGCGGACGCCCTACCGTCGGTACGTCATGCTCAAACGCCCGCCATCCCGCGCAGTGCCCTGAATACGATCCGCGGCCGTATCAAGATCGGGGTGCTCGTCATGGTGGACGGCCAGGGCAACGTCTTCGATGCCCTGCTCGAGAACCCGGGACCGAGCTCTTATTTCGCCCGGCAGGCCAAGGACGCGGCGCGACAGTGGAAGTTCGTGCCGGCAAGCGAGCAGGATTCGCGCCAGTGGCTGCTGGGGTTCGAGTTCACGCGTGCCGGCGCCACCGTGCATGCCATACCGCGCTCCTAGCACCCCCAAGACAGCGGGCGCGGGCCGCCGAGCTAGGCGGAATTCCTGATTGGCGGGTCAGGGCTCTGACGCACACGCGAGGCCCCTACGCGCGTCTCTTGTACCGCGCCGCTAGCCTACTTCTTCAGCAGCTTGAATGCGTGAGTCCACTGGTTGTGGAGAAAGCCCGGTATGCACCACAGGACGCACAGGGGCTCTATGGCGCGGGCCGCCTCGGCATGTCCCATGTCAGCGCTCTCCCAGCCGAACTGCTCGAGGACTGTGGTCACGGTGCGTTTCGCTGCAGCGTTGTTGCCACAGATGAACATCGTCGGCGGCCCGCCGGAGTAGGACGGATTGACCATGAGATCGCTGCCGACGGAATTGAACGCCTTGACGAAGTGCACGCGCGGAAAGTCCTTTTGCAGGCGCTCCAGCAACGATTCGTTCGTGCGCGTGAAGAAACCCACGACGCCGTGCTCGGGGGGCCGGTCGGCAATCGGGTTGGTCGTATCGATGACGGTCTTCCCGGCCAGCGCATCCGCGCCTGTCGCACGGATGACGTCGATGGCGGCGCTGCCTTTGACAGCCAGGACCGCGACCTCGCCGAATGCCGCGGCTTCCGCGAAGCTCCCGACCTGGGCTGCGGCGTGCTTACGGCGCCAATCCGCTAACTTGGCGGGGTCACGAGTGCCGACCGCGACCTGATGTCCGTGTTTTATGAACCCGGCGGCAAGGGTCTTGCCGACCTCACCCGATCCAAGAATTCCGACCTTCATACGTGCTCCGCATGGCCGTGCCAGATGGTCGACCACAGTGGGAGCAGGATCAAGTGTCTGGTCACGGGGTTTTCCGACCCAGATGGCTGCGCACGAGCTGCAGGAGGCACAGCAGCAGGAGCGCCACGGCCACCCACGCGAACCAGTCTCCCCAGAGCACGAACAGCGTCCGCTCGTGTCCTCCCGGTACCGCCACCAGGAGCGAACTGAAGGGCGCGGCGTTGCTCCTGATTTCCCCGAGGATCCGCCCCCGGTCGTCACTGACGAACAGCGAGCCCCCCTTGGCACTCCGCACGACATTGAATCCCGACTCGACACCACGCATGACGGCCATGTGGCCGTGCTGGATCCAGTCGAGATTGAAGTCCCAGGCGGGCACCAGCATGAGTCCGGCGCCGGCCGCACCGTAGCGACGCCCGAGCTGTGTGAAGTCCATGTCCTTGCAGATGGCCACCCCCCAGGCAGCGCTCGCGCCGCGCGCCGTCAGCACGGTCAGGGCGGTGCCGGGCGTGAGATTGGACTCGAACGGCGGCAGCATGTGCTCCTTGTCGTAGTACTCCACCTGCGCCCCGGGAGTGTAGATGCGCGCCTCGTTGTAGCGGAGTTTCGTCGGATGGCCGACGCCGGGCGGCACGATTCGCAGCAGGCCTGCCACCACGCGCACGTGATTCTGCTCCGCGAGGGTTTGCAGCTGGTCATCGACGCTCGTCAGGTCCGGTTCAACGGCCACACCCATCTTTTCCGGCAGCACCACCACCGCGGCGCCCTGGCGGGCGAGCTGCGCCACTACCGCACCGTACGCCTGCAGCAGGCGGGCTGTCGGTGCGCCCTCCTCTGCCACGTCGGTGTTCGGCCCGTCCGAAGCCACGAGGCCGACCTGCACGGGTGCGCCCGCTGTCGGTACCGCAAGCCGCGCCGTACCCCACAGGAGGACGGCGGCGACGACCGCCGTGACGGCGCCGAGCATGCGGTAGCCGCGCTGCGGGGCCTGGGTGCGCAGCCACATCGCAAGCGCCAGGGAGGCGGGGAAGGCGCACACCAGGAATGTGATGCCCCACGGACCGGTAATGGATGCCAGCTGTAGGACCGGCAGGAAGCGCAGCTGTGAGTAGGCGAGGCTCCCGCCGGTGCCGTGCGGTCCGGTCAGATTCATTGACCACTCGAAGGCAACCCAGAAGGCCGGGAAGCCTAGCAGCGCAGTGCCGTGCCAGCCGCGGCGCGCGAGTGCGCGGAACAGCAGCGTTGCCAGCGCGAACATCACGCCTTCGGTGACGTACAGCGGCAGCAGCGCGCCGAGCGGCAGTCGCAGCGCGCCGTGCAGCAGGCCCCAGAGGTTCAGCAGCCCGAGGAGCATGGCGCCGCCGGCCACCAGTGCCGCAGTCCACCAGCTGGCGCCGAGGGCGAATAAGAGCACGGGCACGGGCGCGAGCCACATGCAGGGCCAGAACGGGTTGAGGCCGGTACCGAACCAGACCAGCACCGCCGTCGCCAGCATGGCGGCGATGCCGGGCACCGAACGTCTCACGTCAATTGCGGATGCCATCGAAGTATCTCCGGAACGAGCGCCGGTAAAGCGCGCGGAAGGCGGCGGGCGCCATATCCATGCGGCCGCCGAGGTACAGCATGATGAGGCCGTGCGACAGCGCCCCCATCTCGAAGGTGATCTCCCACGCGTCGTCCTGCCTCAGCTCACCACTGGCCATGCCCTCGGCGATGACGTCCGCCATCAGGGTGGCGGTGGGGGATCTGCGGGCCTTGAAGTCGTGGGGGTAGCGGCGCGCACCGTGTCGCGGCTTCAGGAACATGAGTTCGAAGAGCCGTGGATTGCCGAGCGCGTGGTCGAGGTAGAGGTCCGCCATCTTGAGCAGGCGCGTCTCCAGGTCACCGGTGAACCGCCGGCCCCCGAGCGAGCTGCTGAGTTCCCCAAAGCCCGCGTCCGCAAGCGCATTCAAGAGCGCGTCGCGACTCGGGTAGTGCCGATAGATGGCCATGGCGGTAATGCCCGCAGCCTCCGCCACCCGGCGCATGCTGACGGCCTCGGCGCCCTCCCTGTCGAGCAGGCGGCGCGCGGCCGTGGCGATCTTGCGGCCGGTATCACGGCTTGCCATGTATACAGTGTATACATGGCGGCGCGAAGGCGCGAGCGTCCCCGGGCAACGTCCGGGCGCGGTTCCTTGTCGGCTAGTCGGAATCCTCCAGGCCCTGGAGCTTGGCATCCACGGTCGCGGCGATGGCGGCCGGATCCGCCGCGGTCACCGGATACGATTCAGTCCAGGCGACCGAGCCATCCGCTACCGCGACGATCTTCACTACCAGGCTCGGGGGCGTGACCTGACCGTCGACACCGCCGTACAGCACGTAGTGCGAGTGGCGAGCCTTGCCGAGCTCGAGCGCCGCCGCGGTGTCCGAGCCAGGCATCGCCTTGTCCAGCAAGCCCACGCGTCCGTGATGGGATATGGAGACCCGGCCGTATATCTGCGCGAACGTGGAGTCGGCGACCTTCTGCGCAGCAGGATTGTCCGCAGGCGCGCTGAACGGAATCGCGAGCAGCCCTGCGCCGGCCTCGGCGCCGCTTCCGGACCGGTCGGCAAACTCGCGTGCGATCTGCGCACCGAGCCTGGCCACGTCGCCCTCTTTGGCGCTGCCCTGATAGTCGGCTGCGATCCGCTTGATCCGCTGCTCGTCTGCGGACGAGACCCTGTCGCTATGGCGATCCGAGGGGCTACAGCCCTTCGCGAGCAGGATGACGAACAGCCAGACGTAGATCAGCCAGCGGATCCAGCGGGGCACGCGCATGAACGAAATCCATGCGCACTGCAGCACCCATGCCACGCCCCTCAGCCAAAAGCTGCCCCGCTCTCCGGCTTCTCGCTCCGGGAAAGGCGGGTAGGCGTGGCCCGCCAGCGCGGGTGCGCGCACCGCTCGCTCGCCCGGCTTCCTGGGTGGCGGTGGGCCGGGCTCGCCGGCGACGAGGCGGCGGCACAGGGCCTCGAGTGCCGCCGTCGGCTTGCCGCCCGGCACGCGCGTCCATTGGACGGTGAGGAATCGGTCCGGGACGCGCGCCCCGGTCTCGCGCGTATCGTCGATGACCACCGGCAAGAGAAAGGTGTGATCATCCGCCATGTCGAGGGTGCGCTCGACTGCCAGGCGCCACTCACGGCGGAAGTATCCTTCCGGCCGCGCCTCGGTCTGTGCCGAGATCACCGGCATGAAGAAGTCGCACTCGCGGATCTGGCGGCGGATCTTCTGGTCCCACGCGTCACCGCCGGTCAGATCGCTCTCGTCGTACCAGACCTCGAGACCGTACCCGGGCAGAGCGTCGCAGAGGCTCAAGGCGGCCTGGCGGTCCTGCGAGGCATAGCTCAGAAACACGGTCGGTGCCGGATGGTCCGTGCCGGCTGGGGCAACAGTAGACATGGCGACGTGCGCGACTCCAGGCTCGGACGCGAAAGATCCAAGCTCGGACGCCAAGAGTCAACAGCAACCTGTTCGCTGCCCTGGGGCCGGTGGGCCCGCTGTGATCGGGCACCCCAAATGACACCGGCGGGTGGTCCTGCGACCAGCCGCCCGTCGTGCCTGCGCCCCGCTCAGCCGCGGACGCGTGCGTCGTGCTTCTTGCGGTACACCCGGCCGCTGTGGCGGCTCTCCGCGCCCTGGATGCGTGCCTGCTCGCCCGCACCGACGTGCCCGTCGGCCGCGGCGTTGGCCTCGCGCCGATCGACGTGCGCCTGACCCCGCTCGAGTGACCCCGCTGCGCGGTTGGTGAGTGAGCCGTTGCGCATGCCGTTGTCGATGCGCTGCTGCTGGTTGACGTTCCGCTGCACGTCGGCCTGCATGCGGAGATGCGGCAGTGCTCGCCGCCTAGCACGCAACGCTCGTCCCGCCGTTCTGCGTCAGCGCGGTCAAGTCGTTCTTCGACGCTCACTGACAGCCGTCTGCCGGTGGCGCGGCCAGCGCGCCGACGCCTACAATTCCCGCACCGTCGGCGAAACGAGCCGAACCCACCGATGCCGACAATCAGCGCTGGCCTGCTGCTCTATCGCCGCCGCGGCTCGGCGACCGAGGTATTGCTCCTGCACCCGGGCGGCCCCTACTGGGCCAGGAAGGACGAGGGTGCCTGGTCGGTGCCCAAGGGTCTGGTGGAACCGGGCGAGGACGAACACGCGGCCGCGTGGCGCGAATTCAGGGAAGAGACCGGGTTCGAGCCTGGCACCGGCGACGGCGAACGCGACCTCGGCACGTTCCGGCTGCCGAGCGGCAAGCGTCTGCATGTGTGGGCCGTCGAGGCGGACTGCGATCCGGCCGCGCTGGTGAGCAACCTCTTCGAGCTGGAGTGGCCGCCGAAATCGGGGCAGATGCAGAGTTTCCCGGAAGTCGATCGCGCTGCCTGGTTCGCCCGCGGCGTGGCATTCGCCAAGATCAGCCCCGGGCAGCGGCCCGCCCTGGAGGCGTTCTACGCGGGGCAGGAACGGGACGCGCCGGGCGGCTAGCGTCCGTCGAGCGCCTGGCGGACCCAGCGCACGATGTCCGACCTGCCCATGGCGCCTGACTGGCGCGCCAGCTCGGTGCCACGGCGAAAGACGATCAGGGTCGGAATGCTGCGGATGTTGAGACCGCCTGCCGCCTGCGGTGCGGCGTCGGTATTGAGCTTGGCGAGGCGCACGCCGGGCTCGAGATCGGCGGCCGCCGCCGCGTACTGCGGCGCCATCATCTGGCAGGGGCCGCACCATGGCGCCCAGAAATCCACCACCACCGGGACGTCGCTGTTCTGGACGTGCTTGCTGAAACTCGCCTCGCCGAGTTCGAGCGGCTTACCGGTGAACAGTGGCTGGTGGCAATGCCCGCACTTCGGGGCGTCGTGCAGACGTGCGCTCGGAATGCGATTGGTCCTGTCGCAGTGTGGACAGACGATGTGAGAGCTTTCGGTCACTACCGCAGCGTGGGGACCGGGACGCCCGTTTCAAGGCCTGGTGCGGGAACCTCCGCGGGATAGCCATGCTCCGCACGCTGAATGCCCCCCGATGAGTTAGGCTCTCGACGGGAGCAACTCGCCGAAGGTGGAGATCAGCATGGGCATTTTGGGCCGTGCCGCACTCGCCGTGTGCCTCGCCACCGTCTGGTTGCCGTCCGGGTCGGCCGGCGAGCCGCTGCCGCGCGCCCCTGCGAGCGCGAGCTTCCCGGTGTCTCTCGCGAGGGGCGGCAGGATCCTGGTCGATGCGCGCATCAATCGCCGGCCGGTGCAGGCGCTGCTCGACTCCGCGGCCGAAATGTCGTTCGTCGATCGGCCGCTCGCTGCACGGCTGCGACTGCGCAGCCAAGAGACCGCAGCGGGCCGGGGCTCCGGCCGATCTTCGTTCGAGGCGGGCCTGGTCAAGGGCGTCGAGCTTGAGGCGTTCGGCCTGGTGCTGCGCGACCAGACCGTCGCGACCGCTTCTCTGCAGGACGTCGGCCGGCGCCTGCTGGGCCATCGCCTCGATCTGATCCTGGGACGCGAGATCTTCGACGCGGCGCGGCTGCGGATCGACATCGAAGCCGGAACCGTGACGGTCGCGGATCGGAACATCACACCGGCCGGCATGCAGCTCGGACTGCTCGAGGAGCACGGCGTGGAAACCATCCCCGTGCGGGCCGAGGGCGCGCCGGTGCGTGCGACCTTCGATACGGGCAACGGCTCTCAGGTTCTGGTCAGCTCGCGCCTGGCGGATCGACTGCACCTGCTGACGGACGGCAGGCCGGTGCGACAGGGCCGCGGGGGTGGTCTGGGCGGTGAAACGCTGCGCAAGGTCTTCACGCTGCGCTCACTCGAGGTCGCCGGACAGACCCTGCACGAAGTGGCTGCCGCGGTGGATGAGCAGCCCAATGCCTCCGACCTCAACGTCGGCATCTCGGTGCTGCGCCACTTCATCGTGACCAGCGATTTTGCCGCGCGCGCGGTCTGGCTCGAGCCGCGGCCAGCCACCAGCCGGTGAATCCCGGCGGGCCGCGCGCAAGCTGCGGCCTACTGCTGCACCCACTCGTAGAGCGGCTTGCCCTTGTCGACGATGTGCACCGTCAGCAGCCTGAGCGGGGTGTCGCCCACCACCTTGAAGCCGCCGTGCGCCACATCGCGCAGGTTCAGGATCGAAGTGCCGGTGGCCATCATGGTGGGCGCCTGTCCCGGCAGCTGCACCATCGAGCCCTGCAGTACGTAGCCGGTCTCGATGCCGTGGTGCAGATGGCGTGCAACGCCCTCACCCTTCTTGAACTCGGTGATCGAAGTGATCACCTCCATGCCGGGCGCACCGGAGAGGTCGGCGCGCTTGAGCTCCTGGCGCGCAGCTAGGTCGGTGGACACGGGCGCGGCACCGACGCTGGCCGCAAGCACGCAGCCGACGAGCATCGCGGCGTGGACTATTCGCATGATTGCTCCCCTTGGTTGTCGTTTTTCGGGTGCAGATCAACCTGCACGGTGTAGATGATGGCTACGGCGCGTGCGCTGGCGCAATGCCCGCGGCACCAAAGCCTCGCGGCCGGCTGTAAGGGGTGGCCCCGGCGCCGAGTCGGCTCGCGGCGTTCGGCGGCCTCCGTCGCGACCGAACGCGCAGCAGGGCTGGCCGATCCAGGCGGATGAGCAAGGGTCGACACCCGCCCTGCCGGTCCCGGGCACCGCGCCCGGGACCCGGCCGTCGGACTCAGTCGTTGTCGTCGTGGTCGTCGCCGAGCTGCACCTTGGTGGCCGCCAGCACGGTGCCGTCCCAGCTGCCGTGCACCGACGCACTCTTGCCGGTGGCGGTGTCGAAGAAGGCCGCGGCATTGAGGCCATTGGAAAAGTCGGTCGTCCCCGTAGTTGCCACCGTTGTGGCCACGAGCGTGAAGTCCGGCGGCGCGACCGCGCTAACCGGCCCCATCAGGCGCACCTCCGATTGCGGCTGCTCGCGGTCCAGGCGCGTCGCCGTGACGGCGTTGCCCGAGCCGGACTCGCTGCCGCGGATCTCGAGCCAGTCGCCGACATGCACGTCCGCCAGCCCGAAACTGCCGGACTGCTGCGAGCCGTGACCATCGAAGCGCGTCATGTCATCGACGCTGATCTGGATCCCGAGCATGCTCACGGTGCCGGCGCTCGCGTCCACCGCGTCAACCTGCGCGGTCAGCCGCACGTCGGCGGCAGCCTCGATGTGGACCTTCTGCGCCTGGATCACGCCGGAGGCATCCACGGTGCCCTCGACCTCGACGTGCACGTTGAGAGCGAGGTCTGCCGCCGTGCCGCCCTCGAACTCGGTGCTCGCGCTGGTGGCCACCGGATGCCCGGAGACGTCGAAGTCGCTGGCCGAGGCGAAGCGCGTGATGAGGCCCTCGACGCGCGCTGCGTCGTCCTGGTCATCGCGCAGGTCAGCGCCGTTGAGGCGCTCGAGCGAAGTGGCCTGCAGCGCGCCGTTCGCCTCGATGGCCGTGCCGTGCGCTTCGACCAGGTCACCGTCCTGGGGGCCGCCAGCCGCGAAGTCCGTGAGCGTCGCGGTCGCGAAGTCCACCGCCAGGGCGTTGATGTTGAGCGTCTTGGCCGTGGCGTCGGTGTTCGAGACGGTGCCGACTACCTGGAAGGTGCTGCCGGGCGGCTTGCCCTCGATGCGCGTCGCGTGGATGGTACCGTCGGCGCCCGGCAGGCCGCTGACCTCGACGATGTCGCCGACGTGCACGCCGGCCAGTGATGCCGGGCTGATGTCGTCGTCGAACGAGGTATCCGCCGACACCGCGACCGTCTGCCCGAGCACGACGAGGGTCTGCGCGGTTGTATCGATGGCGCTCACCGGGCCTTCGACGTTGCCGCGGAAGTCGATCTCATCGGCGACGTCGTCACCGCCGCCATCGTCGTGATGACCGCGGACCTGCACCACATCGCCGACGTGCAGGCTGGCAAGCTGCCCGTTGGCGCCGTCGATGCTGACCGCGGCACCGCCGGCCTGGAACTGCATGCCGTTCAGGTTCACGCCGCCGGTGCTGAAAGCCGTAATGGCGCCCATGGTCACGGTCGACTTGGTGGCCGCCGCTGGCGGTGGCGCACTGCTGCCGCCGCCGTAGCCAGAACCGCCGCAGCCGGCTGCAACCAGCGCCGCTCCCGCCACGCCGGTGAGTATCGCCCGGCGCAAAACGGCTCGCGCGGTGGTCCGGAAAAACATTGCACGCCAATTCATTGGTGTTCTCTCCCAGGCGCGATCAGTACGATCGCGTGCGTTGGGTAGCGTTCGGGGTGCGCGCGGTTCAGGCAAGAAGCGTCGCCATTTTGCGGCAGGAACGCGTGTCTCAGCAGTGCGGAACGCCGGCACGTTCCCAGAGTTAGATGTTAGATATGTAAGGAAGACGGCGCGCGTGTTCCCGCGCGCTGCCCGGCAGCGACACTAGATGTGAATGCGCTGCATCTTCGGATCGTACAGCGGCCGTGCCGACACCGCGGCCGGATAGCGGCGCCCCGCGATGTCGACTTCCCAGCGGCCCGCCGCCAGGTAGGCCTCGTCGACCGGCACGCGCGGCTCGATCATGACCAGCCCCACGGCGCCGCCGAGCGTGTGGCCGTAGGAGGCCGCCCGCACGTAGCCGACCGCAACGCCATCGCGATACACGAGCTCGGCGTGGAACATGAGCGGCTCGGGGTCCTTGACCAGCACTTGCAGCAGGCGCCGCGTGAGTGGCCCTCCGGCCTTGGCGGCCAGCACCGCTTCCTTGCCGATGAATCCGTCGGGCTTGCGCAGATCGAGCGCGAAGCCCAGTCCCGCCTCGTAGGGCCCGTCGGTGTTGTCGATGTCGTGTCCGTAGTCGCGGTAGCCCTTCTCCAGGCGCAGGCTGCCGAGCGCCTTGAGGCCGGCGTGCACCAGGCCGAACTCGCGCCCCGCCTCGATGATGCGGTCGTACACGTGCACGGCCTGCTCGGCCGGCACGTACAGCTCGTAACCGAGCTCGCCGACGTAGGTGATGCGGATGCACAGTGCGCGGGCAAAGCCGATGTCGATTTCGCGCGCGGCCCGAAACGGAAAAGCGCCGTGCGACAGATCCACGCTGGTGAGCTTCTGCAGCAGTGCGCGCGAGTTCGGCCCCTGAACGTTGAGCTGGCCGTAGGCCGAGGTCACCTCGGTCACGCTGGCGTGCGCCTCCTCGGGGATGTTGCGCGTCATCCAGGTTTCGGCGTGCTGCACCATGGTGTCGGTCACGACCACCAGGAAACGCTCGTCGGTCAGCTTGGTGACGGTGAGGTCGGCCTCGAGCTTGCCGGCTTCGTTCAGCCATTGCGTATAGGTGATGGTGCCCGCGGCGCCGTCCACCTGGTTGCCCGACAGCCGATTGAGGCTGCGCCCGGCATCGCGTCCCTGCACCAGGAACTTGCCCATGAAGGACATGTCCATGACGGTCACGCCCTCGCGCGCAGCACGGTGCTCTTCCTGCCAGCGCCCGAACCAGCTCGGCCGGCCCCAGGTGAGCGGTCCCGGAGCGGGCGTCGCCCCCGGCGCGGCGTACCAGTCGGGACTCTCCCAGCCGCTCACTTCCTTGAAGTAGGCACCGGCACTGGCGAGGCGTTCGTGAAAGGGCGAGCGGCGCACGCCGCGCGCGGTGGTCAGGGACATCCACGGGTAGTGGCACTTGTAGACCAGGCCCAGTGATTCGACCGTGCGCGCGCGCCGATACTCGGGGTTCGCCTGGTAGGTGTGCAGGCGGTCGATGTTGAATCCGGTGACGTCGACGTCAGCGCTGCCATGCACGATCCAGTGCGCGAGCACGCGCCCGAGGCCGCCGCCGGTGAGCACGCCGATTGAGTTCAGGCCGGCGGCGACGAAGTAGCCGCGCAGCTCGGGCGCCTCGCCGACCACCGGGCGCAGATCCGGCGTGAAGCTCTCCGGACCGCAGAACAGCTTCTTCATGCCGACCTCCGCGGTGATCGGCACGCGCGACATGGCACGCTCCAGAAACGGCGTGATGCGCTCCCAGTCCGGCGGCAGCTCGCCGAAAGAGAAGTCCGGCGGAATGCCCTCCACGCGCCACGGCGCGCACACCGGCTCGAACAGCCCGACCATGAGTCCACCACCCTCCTCGCGGTAGTAGCCAAACGCGCCCGGATCCTCGAGCACCGGCATGCGCGGCAGATCCTTGATGGGCTCGGTGATCAGGTAGTAGTGCTCGGCCGCCTGGTTGACGATGTTGACCCCGGCGAGAGCGCCGAACTGCCGCGCCCACATGCCGGCGCAGTTCACGACGACGTCGGTCCTGATGTCGCCCGATGCGGTGCGCACGCCGGTCACGCGGCCGCGCGCCTGCAGTACGCCCGTGGCGGGCATCCCCTCGATGATGCGCACCCCGCGCATGCGCGCCCCCTTGGCGAGTGCCATGGTCACGTCGACCGGGTTCACGCGACCGTCTTCCTTGACGTAGAAACCCGCCTCGATGCCGTCGGGGCTGGCGAGCGGGAACAGTTCCAGCACTTCGCGCGGCGAGAGCTCGTGCACATCGACGCCGCAGTAGCGGTTGAAAGCCGCAACCCGCCGGTACTCCTCAAGGCGGTCCTTGTCGGAGGCCACCTCGATGAAACCGATCTGCGCCAACCCCGTCGACTGCCCCGTCTCGGCCTCCAGGCGCGCGTACAGCGCGCGCGAGTACTTGCGCATCTCGGTGGACGTCTCGGAAGTTGAGCCGAAGGTGACCATGAGACCGGCCGCGTGCCAGGTGGTCCCGGAGGTCAGGCGGTCACGCTCGAGCAGCACCACGTCGGTCCAGCCCATCGCGGCCAGGTGGTACGCTACCGAGGCACCGATGATGCCGCCGCCGACGATCACGGCGCGCGCCTGGGTGGGAATGGTCACTTGGGTCGGATTCACTGGCATGAGATATATCAGCGTGCAAATTCCGCGGCAGTGCGCGCCGGTGCGCGCCGGTGCGCGTGCGCAGTCTTTAAGTGTTTTCCTGACCTGTGAAGCAGTCGCCCGAAGGCGTCGTTCAGGACAGCGTCAGGTCCCGCGGCCAACTATAGAGTATCCGGACCGCGGGACGCACCGCACCGCGGACGCCGGTAGACTTGCAGCGCGTGTGCATCCGCGGAGACGTTGAACATGCCCAGTCCGCGTATCGGTTTCGTGCCATTGCTGCTGGCGCCGCTCGCGCTGCTCACGGCCGCGTGCGTGCACACAGGGGGCAGCGCGTCGGTACACGCGCCCCCGCCAGAAGCCACGCCCGCAACGCCGGCCCCGGTCGGGAGCCCCGCGCCGCCCTCAGCGCCTGCGCCGTCGACCTCACCGCCTTCGTCGCCCGCTGCGAGCCCGGTCAGCCCGGCGAGCGCCGGCCCGGCTGCGGCGGCGCCCTCGGCAGCATCAGGTACCGCGCGCACCGCCCCACCTGCGACCAAACGGCCCCCGCCCGGGGCCGGGGCCGCGCCGCGGACGCAGCCGCCGGCCACCGCGCCGGCCGCGTCGACCGCCGCACCCGCGAGCGCCAAACCCGCGGCCCCGGCTGCCGCCGCACTGGACCTGAACGGCCTCGAGCAGCGCCTGCGCGATACGCGCGCGATAGGCGTGTTCACCAAGCTGTCCCTCAAGAACCAGGTCGATGACCTGCTCACCGAGTTCCGGACCTATCACAAAGGGCGCACCCCGCCGACGCTGACGCAGCTGCGCCAGCAGTACGAGGTGTTGCTCATGAAGGTCGTCACGCTGCTGCAGGACGGCGATCCGTCGCTGGCCGGGGCCGTCACCTCCTCGCGCGAGGCGATCT
>JANWKL010000033.1 GCA_025451375.1 Steroidobacteraceae bacterium | reverse complement strand
GTTCAAGTTGCGCGGCGATCGCCGCGTTAACCTCACGGTTGCCGTGACCGATGCTGAACGCGGCCGGACCACCCGAGCCGTCCAGATATCGCCGGCCGCTGGCGTCGTAGACGTAGCTTCCCTCGCCCCTGACGATGCGCGGCAGCGCGCCTTTCCCCCACCCAATCGCGCGATTTGCGGTCATCAGACAGTACGTCTAGCTATGGATGCGCTTCATCTGCGGATCGTACAGCGGCCGGGCAGACACGCTGGCCGGATAAAGCTTTCCTGCGATCTCGACCTGCCACCCGCCGCTGTCGAGGTAAGCCGCATCGACCTGCACCTTCGGTTCGATCATCGCCAGCCCTACGGCGCCGCCCAGGGTATGGCCGTAGGATGCCGCGCGCACGTAGCCGACCGCGATGCCATCGCGCCTCACGATCTCGGCGTGGTACATGAGCGGCTCGGGATCCAACACCCGCACCTGGACGAGACGGCGCGTGAGCGGGCCCTTGGCCTTGTTCGCGAGCACCGCTTCCTTGCCGATGAAGCCGCCCGGTTTATTCAGATCGAGGGCAAAACCGAGGCCGACTTCGTACGGCACGTCGGTGTTGTCGATGTCGTGGCCGTAGTCGCGGTAGCCCTTTTCCATGCGCAGGCTCCCGAGTGCCTTGAGTCCGGCGTGCTGCAGGGCGAATTCGCGTCCCGCCGCGACGATCCGGTCATAAACATGGGTCGCCTGCTCGGCGGGCACGTAGAGCTCGTACCCAAGCTCCCCCAGGTAGGTGATGCGAATGCACAGCACGTGTGCAAAACCGATGTCGATCTCGCGTGCGGTGCGAAACGGAAATGCCTCGTTGGACAGGTCCGTGGTCGTGAGCTTTTGCAGCAGCGCGCGTGAATTCGGACCCTGCACGTTGAGCTGGCCATAGGCGGAAGTGACATCGGTGACGAAGGCGTGGGCAGCTTCAGGAATATGGCGCGTAAGCCAGGTCTCGGCATGCCGCACCATGGTGTCGGTGACCACCACCAGATATTTGTCAGGGCTCAGCTTGGTCACCGTGAGATCCGCTTCCAGCGTACCGGTCTCGTTCAGCCACTGCGTGTAGGTGATGAATCCTGCCGCGCCATCGACCTGGTTGCCGGAAATCCGGTTAAGGCAGGTACCGGCATCGCGGCCCTGCACCAGGAATTTGCCCATGAACGACATGTCCATGAGGATTACGTTCTGGCGCGCGGCGTGATGCTCCTGGCTCCAGCGCCCGAACCAGCTCGGCCGACCCCATGTTAATGCACCGGGGTCAGGCGTCGTGCCGGCTGTGCCGTACCAGTCCGGACTCTCCCAGCCACTCACCTCCTTGAAATAGGCGCCGGCGGCGGCCAGGCGATCATGGAACGGGGAGCGGCGCACGTCCCGCGCGCTGGTGAGAGACAGGTGCGGATAGTGACACTTGTAAACCATGCCAAGGGATTCGACCGTGCGCTGTCGGCGGTACTCAGGATTTGCCTGGGTTACATGCAGCCGATCGATGTTGAACCCGGTAACATCAACATCGGGATGCCCGGTGACAATCCAGTGGGCGAGCACCCGACCCAGGCCCCCGCCGGTGAGAACGCCGACGGAATTCAGGCCCGCCGCCACGAAGTAACCCTTGAGCTCCGGCGCCTCGCCGACGATGGGACGCAAATCCGGGGTGAAGCTCTCTGGACCGCAGAAGAGCTTTTTCATGCCCACTTCCACGGTAATGGGCACGCGTGACATGGCGCGCTCGAGAAACGGCGTCATCCGGTCCCAATCCGGTGGCAGCTCGCCGAAGGAGAAATCCTCGGGAATTCCCTCCACTCGCCACGGTGCACAAACCGGCTCGAACAGGCCGACCATCAAGCCGCCACCCTCCTCGCGGTAGTAACCATAAGCGCCCGGATCCTCGAGGACCGGCATGTTCGGCGGCAGATTTTTGATAGGCTCGGTGATGAGGTAGTAATGCTCGGCGGCCTGGTTGGCGATGGTGACGCCGGCGCGCTCCCCGAACTGACGCGCCCACATGCCGGTACAGTTGACGACGATATCTGTCCTGATGTCCCCAGCTGCCGTCTGCACGCCGGTGACGCGCCCCCGTTCCTGCAGAACGCCACTCGCGGGCACGCCCTCGATGATTTTCACGCCCCGCAGGCGCGCACCTTTGGCGAGCGCCATGGTGACGTCCACCGGGTTCACACGGCCGTCTTCCTTGACGTAGAAACCGGCGAGAAGGTCATCGACCCGCGCCAGTGGAAAGAGGTCCTGCACTTCGCGCGGCGAGAGCTCGTGCACGTCCACACCACAATAGCGGTTGAACGCCGAGACCCGCCGGTATTCCTCGAGGCGATCCGCATCGGCGGCCACTTCGATGAATCCGATCGGCGCGAACCCGGTCGCCTGGCCGGTCTCAGCCTCGAGGCGACTGTAAAGGGCACGCGAGTATTTGCGCATCTCGGTCGAGGTTTCGGAAGTCGAGCCGAAAGTGACCATGAGGCCCGCCGCGTGCCAGGTGGTCCCGGAGGTGAGCCGGTCGCGCTCCAGAAGGACGATGTCCTTCCAGCCCATCAGCGCCAGGTGGTAGGCGACGGAGGTACCGATGATGCCGCCGCCGACCACGACGACGCGGGCGTGGGCGGGAATCGCAGCCTGGGTCGTCAGGTTCCCTTGCCCCAGCGGTAACTCAAGCGCAACCCGTAGACGCGCGGCTCGTTGGTCGTGTGGCGAATGTCGAAGTTGCCGGTGTCGGTATAGACGATCGCGTTCTTGTCCGTGAGGTTCGTGATGAAGAGCTCCGCCAGCCAGCGCTCGCTGCCGGGATTCAGGCCAAGGCGCAGATTCATGATGGTGTAGGCCGGCTGCAGGAAGCGCGGCAGGTTGAGATTCTTGTCCTCGGGATTGAGCGCGTTCCACATGTCGCCCTTGTGAGCCATGTCGAACTGCGCGTAGCCGTGCAGCGCGCCGCTGAGCGGTTGCTCGTAGCGGACGTTCCAGCTCCAGCTGAAATACGGTGCGAACGGCAGCCGCTCACCGACGTAGGCCTGGTACGCCGGAGTCGCTCCGGAGGTGACGCGCGAGTCGTTGTAGGCGAGTGAGGCCTGCAGCGACCAGTTGTCGTTGACCTGGAACTCGAGGTTGGTTTCCGCGCCGTAGGCACGCGCATTTCCCACGTTGATGTTGAAGCTCGAGGAGGGGCAGACTGCGGGGTTGTAGATGAGGGCCTGCAGGTCCTTCCACTCCATGTCGTAGACGGCGCTGTTCCACTGCAGCCGGCCGCCGAGGTTCGTGGTTTTCAGGCCCAGCTCGTAGTTGTTGAGCGTGTCCGGAGTGTAATCGTGGGGCACGCCGTTGTTGTAGCAGCTCTGGGGTGAGCCGGCGTTGTTACCGCCGTCGCGGAACCCCTGGCCCCAGTCGGCATACACCATCGCGTGATCGGTGATCTTGTAGTTGGCGCCGAGCTTGCCGTTCACCTTGTGCGAGCTGCTCTCCGAGGTGCTGGGACCGGAGTTGTAGTAGGCGAACTGCGCAAACGGCGTGAAGTACTTGGAGTCGGAGTGGAAGTGTACCAGGCCGGCTTCCAGGTTCAGCTTGTCGGTGACGTCAAAGCTGATGTCGGCGAATTCGTCGGTCTGCAGGTAGTCGGAGCGTTCGACGTACCCGTACCACTGTCCCGGCGGCAGGGTCGCTACGCCGGAATTGTAGCTGTGGTAGTAACCGAGTGCGTACTGGAATGCCGCGCCGTTGTACTGCAGGTTCGGCATGTAGTACGTATTACTGTAGCTCTTGTCCTCGGTCTTCTCCCAGTAGAGCCCGGCGAGCCAGTGGAAGCGGCCGCCGGGCCTGGAGCTGAGCCGCAACTCATTCGACCAGCGCGCCGGGTTGATGTTGTAGGAGTAGAACTGCAGCGGCGGCTGGCAGCCGGTGTAGGGCGTACCGCCGTAGAAGGGATCGCTGAGGCAGGTAAAGCCCTCCTGCGCTCCCTTGGTTATGCCGTTCGCGGGCGGAAACGGCAGCGGCATGTTGGTTGGCCCGGGCGCGAAGTTCTCCTCGTACTGCGAGTACTCGTTCCACTGCCGGCGCGGCAGCGACCAGTAGGTGCTGGCGAACACCAGGTCGCCGATGCCGACGTCGCCGTCCACACGGGCCTCGAACAAGCTGGCCTCGAACTGGTTTGACTCGGGTCCGAAGCGTTGCACCGTGCGCGGCGCCAGCCCCGGAGTCTCGTCCCAGGCGCCGTTCGCGTGCTGGCGCTGGAACTGGTAGGTGACGAGCGCGCTCCAGCGCTCGCCGAGGGCCGCCTTCAGTTCGAGGCGTCCGCCCTCGACGTTCTCGCGGTTGTAGTTGTTGGCCGCCCATTGCGCGTTGTTCGACACCGAGCCGTTCACCCAGGTGCGGGTGGTGAACTGGTTGTTGATGAAACCGCCGTGCGAGTCGCTGTAGGCCGAGGCGCGCAGGCCGAGCACGCCGTCGATGATCGGAAAATTGATGAACGCCTCGTAGGTCCAGTTCTGCTGCGCACTCTGGATCTGGCCGGCTGTGAAGTCGACGCCGGCGCTGAAGGCGTGCAGGTCGGGTTTGTTGGTGATGTAGCGGACCGCGCCCGCCATTGACCCGGCGCCGAAGGTCGTGCCCTGCGGGCCGTTCAGCACCTCGATGCGCTCGATGTCGTAGAGGTGCAGGTCCGGTTGCTGCCCCTCCCAGCTAAGGGACATGTCGTCGATGAAGAACCCCGTCATGGACGTGTTCGGGTAGTTCGGGTTGGTGCCGTCGGAGGCGCCGCGCATCACGAACACCTGCGAGCCGGGGCCGGTGCTGATGAAGGAGATCGACGGCACCTTGGTGGCGTAGTCATCGAAGCCGCTGATGCCGAGGTTCTTCATGTCCTTGGCGGTGAATACGTCGATACTCAGGGGAACGTCCTGCAGGTTCTCCTCGCGCTTGCGCGCCGTGACCACGACTTCCTGCAACACCGCGCCGCCGCTCGATGTGTCCGCCGCCGCCGCGTCCAGCGCGTGAGCACGCGGTGCGGCGGCGCTGGCGAGGGCCGCCGCGACCGCGATGCCGATCCTGGTGCGTGCGCCGCCGGGCCCCGGCCGCGGCGCCTTGCGCAAATTTGCGGCCGTATGACCTTTGGACGGAGTCCCCATACGCTGCATCCCCCCGTGTTCGATGTTCGCACAGGTGTGCGACCTGCGGTCCTGCATCATCCATTGGCCGTCCGTGGGTCGTCAATACGCCTACGCGTGCCGTCACCCGATCGACGCAAAGCGTTCCAGGCTGTCGCCGAGCGCCTGGCGCAGCGGCTCGAGCTGCGTCTCAAAGTGTCGCCAGTAGGCGATGCCCGTGGTGTAGAGCGGCTGCCGAACCTGCTCGGCGCTCGCCGTGCGCACCGGGCGGCGGGTCCGGTGGAAGCTGAGGCAGGCGGGCTCGAAGTCCAGTCCGCAGTGCTCGAGCAGGCGGCGCATCTGGGCCTCCGGCTCGCGCACCAGTTCCTCGTACTGAATGTGCAGCACTTTTCCCGGCAGCATCGCGTCCCAATGGTCCATGAGGGACAGGTAGCAGCGGTAATAGCGGCCGAGGTCCCGGAGGTCGTAGCTGAAGTTCTGACCCTCGGCAAAGTGCTGCTTGTAGGTGCTGAAGCACGCGTCCATCGGATGACGGCGCGCGTCAATGATGGTCGCGCCTGGCAGGATTGCGTGGATAAGCCCGACGTGGCTGAAATTATTGGGCAGCTTGTCCGTGAAACGCTCGCTACCCGTGCGCAGCTGCGCCGTCTCCTCGAGGTAACGGCTGCCGAGTGCGGTGAGCTGCGTGGTTGGCGCGCGGCCCGCGGTCTCGGGGTAGCCATCGCGGCCGGCAGCCATGTCATCGAACTGACCAACAATATTCAGCATGTTCGGCAGCTCCATGGTGCCCTCCACCCGTGAGTGACTGGCGAGAATCTGTTCCACCAGCGTGGAGCCGGAACGGGGCAGCCCGACGATGAAGATCGGCGCGCGGCTCGGATCGCCGCTGCCGATGCGCCCGGAAAAGAATTTCGTATCAAAAAAAGCCCTGATGCGCGCGCTGCGGCGCTCGAAGTTCTCGATGTCGAACGGCGCATCGAGACGCCGCAGCGCATTGCCCTGGGCGTAGTGTGGGAACGCCCGCGCGTATTCGCGCCGCTGCTCGAAGGCCCTGCCGAGCGCGAAGTGCAGCTGCGCCTCATTGGTGCGCTCGCGCCTGTCGTTCGCGAGCAGCCCCTGCATGGCGGCGATCTCGGCATCGCTGAAGGAGTAGTTTTTCAGGTCCGCGAGACTCCAGTAGGCTTCGGCACTGCCCGGATCCATCTGCAGTGCCGCCTTGTAGGAGGCCTCGCTATCGCGGCGCCGGCCGAGCGTCTTTTGCACGTGCCCTGCGGACATGCGCAGTCCCACCGCGTCAGGCTTGAGACGCGCCGCGCGCTCGTAGGCCGCGAGCGCCTCCTCCAGGCGCATGAGGCGCGTCGCCACGGCGGCGACCGTGATCCAGGTCTGCGCGCTTTCCGGCTCGATCTTCTGCAGGTAGCGCACGGCCGCTTCCGCCTCCCTGAGACGTCCCAGTTGCGTGAGCGCGGGCCCGAGCCCCCGGTACGCCAGCGGGATGTAGGCGGACTGCTTCAGTGCGTGGCGCAGCAGGCGCTCGGCATCCTGCGGCCTGTCGGCGGCGAGTGAAACCGCCGCCAGCCCGATCAGTGCCGCCACGTGACTCGGATCGGCCTGCAGGATGTGGCGAAAAACAGCCTCCGCTTTTTTCCGCTCATCGGCCAGCAATGCCGTCGTAGCGTCTTCGATGCGCGCTCGTTCGGGATCCGTAAGCCGCGCGCGTTCAAAGGTGATGCGGGCGTCTTCATACTGACCGAGGTCGACGAGCACGTCTCCGTACGCCAGCCACGCGCGATGATGATGCGGCAGCTTCTCCAGCACCCGCCGCACTTCCTCGCGGGCCTGCGCTGCACGGCCGCCACGCCGGTAAGCACGCGCCAGATCCACGCGCGCGTTCGCAAACTCGGGCGCGCTGGCGAGCGCGCGCTCGAGCGTGGCGATACTTTCCGGGATCTTGTCCTGGTCCAGCAGCGCCGCGCCCAGGAGCCACAGGCAGTTCACTTCGCCGGGGGATTGCGCCTCGAGCGCCCGCAGCCACGCCTCCGCGGTCACCGCCTGCCCAGCGCGCAGCGCCGCGTGCGCGCGGCGGCGGCGTTCTTCGAATGCGGCGTTCGGGTTCGGCGTGCTCATGGTTCACGGGTGTGCGCTCGGCAGTTTGCCTCGACAGCGAGCTCTCAGGCTACACTCCCGAACGTGAAGCGACTGCTGCCGATCTGTATTGCCCTCTTCGCCTGCCTTCCCCCGCTCGTGGCCCAGGCGGGGCGGTCCCTTGCGCCTTCAGACTGGTACCGTTTCCAGGACGTATCGGACCTGGCGATGTCGTCCGACGGGTCCGCGATCGCCTATCTCGTGACCAGCTTCGACAAGGAATCCGACGAAAGCCGCAGCGCGCTGTGGCTGGCCGACTGGGCGGGCACGCAGAGCGTGCAGCTCACGCGCGGGGAGAGCGTCAGCGCACCGCGTTTCAGTCCCGACGGGCGCTACCTCAGCTTTCTGTCAGCGCGGCCAGCTGAAAGCAAGACCCAACTGTGGGTTCTCGACCGTCGCGGCGGGGAGCCGCGGCAGCTCAGTCACGTCAGCGGCGAGGTCACCGGTTACGAGTGGGCGCCCGACGGCCGCAGTGTCGTGCTCGTGATGCACGTGAGTGAGGATTCGAAGGCGCCCAGGCCCTGGGTCATCGACGCGTTGCACTTCAAGGCGGACAAGGACGGCTATCTCACTGCAAAGTCACGTTCCCACCTGTGCCTGCTCGATGTCGGCAGCGGCACGTGCGCCGTGCTCACTTCGGACCCCGAGCGCGCGGACTCGCTGCCGGCTTTTTCCCCGGACGGGCGGCGGATCGCCTACGTCAGCAACCGCAGCGGCGCGCCGGGCGAACTCGGCGTCGACGAGGTGTATCTCGTGGCCGCCGCCGGCGGTTCGAAGCCCGAGCGGCTGCTCTCGACGTGGTCACCCAACAAGCAGCGGCTCCAATGGAGTCCCGACGGCTCGCTCATTGCCTTTTTGCAAGGCGACGAACCGAAGTACAACGCCTACATCATGGACAGGCTGGCAGTGGCGGACGTGAAGTCAGGTAGCGCGCGCGTCCTGAGCGGCAGCCTCGACCGCGCCGTGCTGTCACCCACATTCAGCTCTGACGGCCGTTCGATCCAGGTTGCGGTTGAGGACGATGGTACGCAATACCCGGCGCAGATCACGCTCGCCACCGGTGCGATCCAGCGCCTCGCTGGACCCATGGTCGTGCACGAGCTCGCCGCGGCGGCCGGGCACACGGCGGTCCTGGTCTCGAGCGATCAGGCGCCGGTGGAGGCGTATGCCCTTGAACAGGGACGGCTGCGTCCCTTGAGCGCCCACAACCGCACGCTGTTCTCGGAGCTCGCGCTCGGTTCGGTGGAGGACATCGTCTTTAAAAGCGGCGATGGAACGCAGATACACGGGCAGATCGTCAAGCCGCCCGACTTCGTTTCCGGGCGCCGCTACCCGACGATTGTGTGGATCCACGGCGGACCCAACGGCCAGGACGATCACTCCCTGCTGCTGGAGGGTTACGGGCCGCCACTCGAGCGGCAGCTGTTCGCAACTCACGGCTACGTGGTGCTCGCCATCAACTATCGCGGCGGCACCGGTCGCGGCGCCAAATTCGCGCGCAGCATCACCGCTGACTGGGGCCACAAGGAGGTCGAGGACCTGCTCGCCGGCGTCAACTATGCAATCGCGCAGGGCATTGCCGATCCGGCACGCCTCGGCGTCGGCGGCTGGAGCTACGGCGGCCTGCTCACGGATTACGTCATCGCCAGCGATACGCGCTTCAAGGCAGCCATCTGCGGCGCCGGCAGCGGCAATCAGCTCTCGACCTACGGCGCCGATGAATACGTCATGCAGTACAACGCCGAGATCGGGCCACCCTGGCGCAACACGGCGCTGTGGCTCAAGGTGTCGTACCCGTTCTTCCACGCGGACCGGATCCGCACGCCCACGCTGTTCCTGGGGGGTGACAAGGACTTCAACGTGCCCATCGCCGGCGGTGAGCAGATGTACCAGGCACTGCGCACCCTCGGCGTTCCGGCGCAACTCATCGTCTACCCCGGGGAGTATCACGTGCTGACCCGGCCCAGTTTTCTCGTTGACCGCTCCGAGCGCTATCTGGGCTGGATGGGAAAGTACCTCGGGGACAAGCCCCAACGAGCGTCGCAGCCGCAGCAATGACTCGCCGGAGCGCCGCTCATTCGAGGCGCTCATACACGGTGCGGGCGTCCTTGAGCTTCTGCAGCACACCGGCTTTCTCTGCGGCCGAGTTCCAGTCCGGGTAGGCGGTAGTGGTCGCGAGCAGATGATCGATCCAGGCCTCGAAGTAGCGCGCATCGTGAGGTGAGC
>JANWKL010000032.1 GCA_025451375.1 Steroidobacteraceae bacterium | reverse complement strand
TGGCGCGCCCGACTGGATTCGAACCAGTGACCCCTGCCTTCGGAGGGCAGTACTCTATCCAGCTGAGCTACGGGCGCGTTGGGGCGGGCGATGATACGCGCGGCCCGAAAAGCCGTCCAACCACACCCGCTGGCTGAAAGGGCCGCGGGCGGCTTGCCGCGATTGGCGCAGGCTACGAAGCGACAGGCGGAGCGGCTATACTTCGCGACCGAATCGACGCGGCGACGGATAACAACGTGAGCAAGCAGGACACGCATTTTTTCAACGTTTTCAGCATGGTGATCGGCCTGCTGCTTGCAATCGCCGTGGGGATCTTCGCGCTGGCGCGCATCGTCGCGAGCCACACGCAGGACCTGCAGGTGATGAGCGAGCCTGACTACGCCAGGAGCGTCAACGCGCGCCTGCAGCCGCCGACCCGGGAAGCCGTCGCGGGCAAGGACAACTCGGCCATGGCCATCAAGGTCGAGGGTCCCGCCGCCGCCGGTTCCGCGGTCGCCGCCATGCCGAAGAACGGCACCGAGATGTTCGAGCAGACCTGCAGCGCCTGCCATGGACAGGGTATTGCCGGCGCCCCCAAGGCCGGAGACAAGGCGGCCTGGGCCCCGCGCATTGCTGAAGGCAAGGCGACGCTCTACGAGCACGCCCTCAAGGGCTTCCAGGGGAAAGCCGGCGTGATGCCGCCCAAGGGCGGCCGCACTGACGCCCCGGACGCGCTGATCAAAGAGGCTGTCGATCACATGGTGCAGATGGCGCAGTAGCGCCTGTTGATACCGCGGAACGGAGCTACTGGCCGCCGAAATTGCTTCCTGCGATTTCGGCCGATGGACCAGCGCGATCCAGACATCGCAGCATCACCGCCTCGCCGACCTGCTGCGCGCCGACTCCCGGCCTGCCCTCAAGATCCGCAATAGTCCGTGCAACCTTCAGCACCCGCGTGCGCGCACGCGCGGAAAATCCGAAGCGTTCCACCGCCGACTGGAGCAGCCGCCGTCCAGGCGCATCCGGCGCGCACCACCGCATGACGTCGGCATCCGTGAGGCGTGCATTGCACACGCCCTGACGGTTGCGCTGCACGTCGCGCGCGGCGGCGACCGCGGCCGCCGCGGTATCGCTCGAGGGCAGGTTGGCGCCTCGTGCTTCAAACTCAGCCGGCGCCACGCGCGGCACCTCCACGTGCAGATCCAGCCGATCCAGCAGCGGCGCGGAAATGCGCCCGCGGTAGCGTTGCACTTTGGTACCGGGGCAGTTGCACGCGCCGGAGCTGTCGCCAAGACGCCCGCAGGGACACGGATTCATGGCGGCGATGAGTTGAAAAGCCGCCGGGTACTGCACCTGCAGGGACGAGCGCGCCACCGACACCACGCCGGTCTCGAGCGGTTCACGCAGCGCCTCGAGTACTCCACGCGTGAACTCCGGAAGCTCATCCAGGAACAGCACGCCGTGGTGAGCAAGACTGACTTCTCCGGGGCGCGCCCGCGCGCCGCCACCGACCAGCGCCGCCGCCGAGGCGGTGTGATGCGGCGTGCGGAAGGGCCGCGCGCCCAGCTGCGCCGGGTCGAAACCTGCGGCGCTGACGGCGGCGATGGCCGCGACCTCGAGTGCTTCGTCCGGTGATAGCGCGGGCAGGAGATCCGGCAGCCGCTGCGCGAGCATGCTCTTTCCCGAACCCGGCGGGCCGATCATCAGGAGGCTGTGTCCACCCGCAGCGGCAATGATGAGCGCGCGCTTTGCACGCGTCTGTCCGCGCACGTCCGCCAGGTCGAGCCGGGTGTTGGTACGCGCCCGGCCGCAGCCGTCAGCGGCCGTTGGTCCCTCGCGGCACAACGGCAACGGTGCCGTGCCACGCAGGTGCGCGCATACCTCGAGCAGGTGTCCGGCCGCGCGCGCCCGTGCGGGGGCCGCGGCACCAGCCTCGGCCGCGTTGGCTCGCGGCACGATCAACTCATGGCCGTGGCGCTGCGCGTGAACGGCGGCGGGCAAGAGACCCGGCACCGGGTTCAGCTCCCCGGTCAGACCCAGTTCGCCGTAGTATTCACAGCCGGCCCGTGCGGCGGATTCTCCCGTCGCGGGTACGCGCACCTGGCCGGACGCCAGCAATATGCCGAGCGCGATCGGCAGGTCAAAGCGGCCGCCCTCTTTCGGCAGGTCCGCGGGCGACAGGCTCACGGTGATGCGGCCCGCGGGGAACTCGAAACCGCTGTGGATGAGCGCAGCCCGCACGCGCTCCTTGCTCTCGCGCACTACGGTTGCCGCGAGCCCCACGATGCAGAACATCGGCAGACCGGAAGCGAGGCTGACCTCGACGTGGACCGGTGGGGCCGTCAGCCCGACCTGCGCCCGGCAGGCCACGCGCGCGACGGCCACGGAAGACGTTTCACCCGGCGCCCGATGACGGCGTGCTCGCGGAGCCCGGCGTTGGGCTGCCTTCGAGCGCGGCGAGCCGCGCCTCGAGCGCTTCGAGTCGCGAGCGGGTGCGCTCGAGCACCTTCGTCTGGGCGTCGAACTCGTCCCGATTCACCAGATCGAGCCTGCTCAACCCCTCGCGCAGCACAGCGCGGAAGTTGCTCTCCAGATCCTTCTGCACCGTACGCAGCGCCGGCGGCACGCTTTCGAAGAGGCGCCGCGCGATCTCATCAATACGAAACGAATCCATATTTCACCTCAGCGCTGCCCGAAATTGGGGCCCTCGATTCACGGCTCCAGCGCTTGCCAGCTTACCCGCCGTCCCGGGCGCGTGCAGTGCACGTTTGCAACGTGAAGACCCACAAAAGGCTCACTATGCAGGGCCGATTCCGGCGGGTACGGGCGGCTCAGGGCCGTAAATACCGGGCTGGCTTTAGGCTGTGACGGAGTTCAAAGGCCGGGCGGCGCGGAAGTCGTCATAATGTGCGGGCGCGGGAGGTTCCTATGCTGCGACTCGTATCCATTGTTGCCCTGATGCTCGCCGGTGCGGTTGTGACCGCCCAGGCTGACGTGTACCGCTGGGTGGATGACCACGGCCAGCCCCACTACAGCGACCAGTGGGTACCGGGTTCCGAAGTCATCAAGACGGGCAAGGGCCATCCCGCCGGATTCGACAATCCGGCGCGCAGCGCCGATCGGAAGAATGTCAGCGCCGCCAACGACCGTGCCGACTCGCAGCTGAGCGATCAGACTAACGCCCAGGCCGTGCAGAAGGACGTGGAAAAGAGCCGGGAGACGCAGTGCAAGGCCATGAAAGCCCGCTACGTCTCCGCGGTGCAGTCACGGCGGATCTACAAGACCGCCGCCGACGGCAGTCGCGAGTATCTGCCGGATACGGACGCCGCCGCCTATCGTGAGCAGGCCCGCAAGGACGTGCAGGACGCGTGCGGCAGCGTACCGGATGTCAATTTCGACGCGCCGGCGCCAGCACCAACCCCGGTTCCGCAGTCCGAAAACCCTTAAGCGAGGCGACCGCCAGCCGCCCGCCGGTGGTTTCCGCGCGCCCGGCCAACGCTCTATAGTGACGCCCGCGGCCATCAAGGCCGCATGAGCTGGACGAAAAAAATGCGTGTAGGTTTCGTCGGGCTCGGCGCCATGGGAGCGCACATGGCGCGCAACCTCCATCGTGCGGGCCTCCTCACCGCGGTCTGGAACCGCACCGCCTCCAAAGCACAAGCGCTCGCCGCGGAACTGGGCGTCATCGCTGGTGCGAACCTCAAGCAACTCGCCGCGAACAGTGACGCCGTGGTGTCGTGCGTCTCCGCCGACGCGGATCTGCTGGAAGTGACGCGCGGCGTCGCGGCGGATCTTGCATCAGGCTCACTCATGATCGACTGTTCCACCGTCGGCGCCGAAACGGCGCGCCAGGCGGCGGGGCTCCTGGAAGCCGCAGGCGTGGAGTTCCTCGACTGCCCGGTCAGCGGCGGGGTCGAGGGCGCGCGCGATGGCACGCTCGCCATCATGGCGGGCGGCTCGGACGCGGCATTCACCCGCGCCATGCCGATCCTGAGCGCGCTCGGGCGCACCATCACGCACTTTGGTCCCACCGGCAGCGGCCAGGCCGCCAAGGCGACCAACCAGATCATGTGCGCCGGCATCATTGAATCGATTGCAGAAGCCATGGCATTCGCCCGCGCCCAGGGCCTGCCGCTGGAGAAGCTCATCGACACCCTGGGCAAGGGCGCCGGCTCCTCCTGGTACTTCGTGCATCGCGCGCCCAACATGGCGCGCGGCGAGTTCCCCGCCGGGTTTCGCGTACGCCTGCACGCCAAGGATCTGAAAATCTGCCACGACATGGCGGCGCGCTTCGGCGTCGCGCTGCCGGTGGTGGAACGCATGCTGGCGGAGTACGCCGAACTCATCGCCCGCGGCTTCGGCGATGAGGACGTGTCGGCCGCGTTTCGCCTCAAGGCGGAGCTCTTCGAGCGCACCAACATCATGAGCGCTCCGCCTCGCCCACCGCACCGCGACGCATGAAGACCGAGCCCGGCAGCGGCAACGCCTTCTACCTGCCGGATTTCTGCGCGCAACGCACGGCGCTCGCCATCGTGCTGATCGTGGAGCTCACCGCTTTCGTACTCACGCTGGCGCGCCAGAGCGCGATCGATTTCTGGACCGATCTGGCGCGTACCTCGATGTTGCTCCTGTGGACGGGACTTACCGTGGCGGCGCTTCTGTGCGCGCTGCGCGATCGGCTCCTGCGCCTCACCGTGACGGCCGGCTCTGTGGCGGTACTGGTCCTCGTCAGCTCGGTGGTGGTCGCGGTGTCGGCGTGCGCGGCGCTGGCCGGCCGCAGCCACCTGGTGATCGACTCCGGGGGCGCCGCGCTCTTCCCGGATAACCTCAGCCGCTTCGCCCTGCGCAACCTGTGGATCGGACTGGTAGTGACCGGACTCACGCTGCGCTACTTCTACGTGGCGCAGCAGTGGCGCCTCAGCGTCGAGCTGCGGGCCGCAGCGCGTGTGCACGCGCTGCAGGCCCGCATCCGACCGCATTTTCTGTTCAACAGCATGAACACCATCGCGGCGCTCACGCGCAGCAATCCGGTGCGCGCCGAAGGAGCGGTGCAGGATCTGGCCGATCTGTTTCGCGCCACCCTGAGCGACCAGCGCGACACCATTACGCTGGCTGAAGAACTGGAAGTGGCGCACACCTACCAGCGCATGGAACAGCTGCGCCTCGGTGACCGCCTCAAAGTGGAGTGGCACACCGACACCTTACCGGCCCACGCGCTCGTGCCCCACCTGATGATCCAGCCGCTGCTCGAGAATGCCGTTTACCACGGTGTCGAGCCGCGCCCGGAAGGCGGGACGGTAACCATCAGCGGCGAAGTCAGTGGCGGGCTGATCACGGTGGTGGTGCGTAACCCCCTGGGACCTGCGGCCCAGATGCGTGACGGCAACCGCCTGGCGCTTGCCAACATCCGCGAGCGCCTGAGCCTCATGTACGGCGAGCGCGCCCTCATGAAGTCGGGCCGGTTCGATGCCGAGTACATCGTGACCCTGCGCTTCCCGCTCATCGAGAAGGCCGCCGCGCCACCCACGCCTAAAGCCGCGTTGGCGACATGATCGGGCCGGCCGCGCTCAAGGTGCTGATCGTCGATGACGAATCGCCGGCGCGCGAGCGGCTGCGCAGCCTGCTCGCCGAAATCACCGACGTCGAAGTGATCGGCGAGGCAGCGAACGGTCACGAGGCACTCAAGGCGACCAGCGAACTCAATCCCGACGTGGTGCTGCTGGACGTTCGCATGCCGGGAATGGATGGGCTCGAGGCAGCGCGGCACCTCAACGTCCTGGAAGAGCCGCCGGCGGTCATTTTCACGACCGCTTACGATCAGTACGCCGTCGAGGCTTTCGACACGCACGCGGTCGGCTATCTGCTGAAGCCGGTGCGCCAGGAACAGCTGGCGGCTTCACTGGTGCGCGCCGGGCGCCTGACGCGCGCCCAGCTGCAAAAGCTTGCCGCGGGCGCCGAGGCGCGCCGCACCCACATCGCGGCCCGCCACCGCGAGGGTCTGAAGCTCATTCCCATTGAGGAAGTGCAGTACTTCCTCGCCGACCAGAAATACACGACGGTGCGTCACCTCAACGGTGAAGATCTGATCGAGGAGTCACTGCGACTGCTGGAGCGGGAATTCAGCGCGAGCTTCGCGCGAATTCACCGCAACGCGCTGGTGAGCGTGAAGTATCTCGAGCGCATCGAACGCGACGCCGACGGTCAGTACTTCGTGCACCTGCGCGGCTGCCCGGCGCCGCTGGAAGTCAGCCGGCGCATGGCGGGGGAGCTCAAGGAGCGGTTCAGGATCTGACCGCGGTCGGCATCGACAGATCGCACTCCTGGGCACGAGCGTCGCAGGTGCGCCGCAAGTGCGCCGCCCTCACTTAAGATTTCTGAACAGATTCACCGCAAACAGCACCACCGCCACGCCGATAGCGGCGGAGGTAATTCCCAGGATGGGACCAAGCGACTGGTTGCCGCGCAGGTAGCAGGCCAGCGCCAGCATGGCCGGCGGCAGCGCCAGGTTGTGCACCCAGAACTGGATCCGCGCGAGATGCGTGCCCGCGAGTGCCGGGAACTGCTGATAGATCAGGCCGATGAGGGCGAGCGACACCCAGCCGAGCAGGTTGAGGTGGGCGTGAACCGGAAACAGAACATGATCGTCGGTGGCTCCCATGTAGATTCCGAGACCGGTGCCCAGGACGAAATAAACCGCGGCTATTTTCAGCCATACGATGCCTCGCATTGCGGCCCCCCTTGCGAAGTACTTGTTGTTCTGACAGGCGGTTAGTGTAGCGCCGACGCCGCGCCAGCGGCAAACATCGGACCGCGCCGATCCAACAGCAATCGCAGGGCCGCCCTACAGGATGTAGCGGCTCAGGTCCTCGTCCTGCACGAGCTTGCCCAGGTGATCATCGACGTACCTGGCATCGACGGTCACGGTGGCGGACGCGCCGTTGGACTTGTCGCCCTGCTCAGACGCTTCGTAGGAGACAGTTTCCAGCAGGCGCTCCATGACGGTGTGCAGGCGCCGCGCGCCAATGTTCTCGGTGCGCTCGTTCACGTGAAAGGCGATCTCGGCGATGCGCCGCAAGCCGTCGGCTGCGAAGTTCACCGTGACGCCCTCGGTCGCCATCAGCGCCGCGTACTGTGCGGTGAGGGAGGCATCGGGTTCCGTCAGGATGCGCACGAAGTCCCCGACGCTGAGCGAGCTGAGTTCAACGCGGATCGGCAGCCGGCCCTGCAGTTCGGGAATCAGATCCGAGGGCTTGGAGAGGCTGAACGCTCCGGAGGCGATGAACAGCACGTGATCGGTTTTCATCTGCCCGTACTTGGTCGCGACCGTGGAGCCTTCGATCAGCGGCAGCAAATCGCGCTGCACGCCCTCGCGCGAGACATCGGCGCCCAGGCTTTCCTGGCGGCGCGTCACCTTGTCGATCTCGTCGATGAACACGATGCCGTTCTGCTCGGCATTGGCGAGCGCCTGGATCTTGAGCTCGTCTTCGTTGATGAGCTTGCCGGCTTCCTCGTCGGTGAGGAGCTTGAGCGCCTCGAGCACTTTTACCTTGCGGGTGCGCGTGCGGTTGCTCCCGAGGTTCTGGAACATCGACTGCAGCTGCTGCTGCATCTCTTCCATGCCGGGCGGCGCCATGATGTCGACCCCGGTCGGGATGCCGCGCAGCTCGATCTCGATCTCGCGGTCATCGAGTTCGTGCTCGCGCAGCATCTTGCGGAATTTCTGGCGGGTCTCGCCATCGCGGGCGTGCGCCGGCTCATCCGTGGAGAAGCCCATCATGCGCGGCTTGGGCAGCAGCGCATCTAGCACGCGGTCCTCGGCCGCATCCAGCGCCCGCTCCCGCACCCCGGCCACGGCCTGCTCGCGGGTCATTTTCACCGCCACGTCGGCGAGTTCCTTCACGATCGAGTCGACGTCGCGCCCGACGTAGCCGACTTCGGTGAACTTGGTGGCCTCGACTTTCACGAACGGGGCGTTGGCGAGCTTAGCCAGCCGCCGCGCGATCTCGGTCTTGCCGACACCGGTCGGCCCGATCATGAGAATGTTCTTGGGCGTGATCTCCTGGCGCAGCGGTTCCTTGACCTGCATGCGGCGCCAGCGATTGCGGAGTGCCACAGCCACGGCGCGCTTGGCGGCGTCCTGGCCGATGATGTGCTTATCGAGTTCCTGGACGATCTGTCGGGGGGTAAGGTCTGACATGTTGGTTTAGATCTTCGCCGCCTGAGTCTGGCGCATTTCCTCGATCACCAGGTTGCGGTTGGTGTAGATACAGATGTCGGCGGCGATGTTGAGCGAGCGCTCGACGATACTGCGGGCGTCGAGCGTCGAGCCCTCGACCAGCGCGCGCGCGGCGGCCAGCGCAAACTGTCCGCCGGAGCCGATGGCGGCGACGTCGTAGTCCGGCTCGATCACATCGCCGTTGCCGGAAATCACGAACAGCTTCTCCGGATCCCCGACCAGGAGCAGTGCCTCCAGGCGCCGCAGGTAGCGATCCGAGCGCCAGTCCTTGGCGAGCTCGATGGCCGCGCGCGTGAGATTGCCGTACTTCTCGAGCTTGCCCTCGAAGCGCTCGAACAGCGTGAAAGCGTCCGCCGTGCCGCCGGCAAAACCGGCAATCACCTTGTCGTTCGCGAGGCGGCGCACCTTGCGCGCGTTGCCCTTCATGACGGTGGTGCCAAGGGTGACCTGGCCGTCGCCCCCTAAAGCGATCACGCCGTTGCGGCGCACGCCGAGGATGGTCGTGCCATGGGGGTTGAAAGTGGACTCTGCGCTCATGCGATTTCCAGGCTAGGCCTTGCGACGCGCCCGTGGGTGGGTAGCGTCGTAAATGCGGGCAAGGTGCTGGAAGTCAAGGTGGGTATAGATCTGGGTGGTGGAGATGTCCGCGTGCCCCAAAAGCTCCTGTACGCCGCGTAATTCTCCACTCGACTCAAGCAGATGCGACGCAAAGGAGTGCCGGAACAGGTGCGGATGGACGTGCACACCCAGGCCCTGGCGCCGCGCCCAGTACCCCACGCGCAGCTGCACGGCCCGGGCCCCCAGGCGCTTGCCGGTACGGCCGACGAAGAGCGCGGGTTCATGCGCCTTGACCAGTGTGGCGCGTTCCTTGAGCCACGCCTTGAGCGCGTCCACAGCCTGGCGCCCCACCGGCACGATCCGCGCTTTCCCGCCCTTGCCGAGGACCCGCACCGTGCAGTCTCTAAGATCAACGGACGCCACGTCCACGCCGACAAGTTCCGCCAAGCGCAGGCCAGACGAGTACAGGAGTTCCATGATGGCGCGGTCGCGCGCGATGAGGCCGTCGCCTGCGGGAATCGCCAGCAGGCGCGCCATCTGGTCCGCATCCAGCGTGTGCGGCAGGCGGCGCGCCGCCTTGGGGGCGCGCACCTCGTGGCCGGGATTGTAGGTCACGCGTGCGCCGCGTCGCCCACCGCCCGCGACCGAATTGTGCCCTTCGCGCAGGAGAAACTCGTAGAAGCTGCGCACCGCGCAGAGGCGCCGCTGGATGCTGCGGGGACCCAGGCCTTTAGCGTGCGAGTGCGCGGCGAAGGTACGGATGTGTTGAGTATCCAGGGCCTTCCAGTCGCTGAGACCTGCGCCGTCGCAGAATTTCACCAACGCCGCAAGATCGCGCGCATAGCTCACGTCGGTGTGCGGTGAAAGCCGCCGCTCGGTGTTGAGGTAGCGCCGGAAGCGCTCCACCCACTCGAGCGCGGCGGGAGTCATGCCCTCTAGTCCATTGGCCGAAATCGCTTGGCAGCGATTCCGGCGGACAGTGGCTCCGTTTCCGCCGGCCAGAGGCGGGGCTCGATGCACACTGCCACGATCACCTCAGCAACCGAGCGCTTCAAAGCGAAGCTGGCGCAGGGACTTTGGCCGGCTGCGGCAATTGCCTTGGCCGTGACCGTACGGTTGGTACCGCAGTGCTAACACGCTTCTAGCGCGCGGGGCTGGCGCTCAGCGCGTCGGTGATCAGCTCCGCCAGGCGGGCCAGGAACTCGGTGCTCATGCCCGGATGGAAGCGCTCCTTGTCGGCGCTGCCCAGCGCCAGAAGGCCGAGCGCTCCCTTGTCGCCGAGTGGCACCAGCGCGAGGGAGGCCATCTCGTTGCCTTCAGGCCCGAAGAGAAAGTCGCGCTGCGAGTCGCGCGCCTGGCCACAGCGCGGCTTACCGGCGGCAAACAGCGACTCAAAGGATTTCAGGTTCGGATCATCCGGTGGCACGGCGCGCACCAGGCGCTGCCCGGCGAGATCTGCGTGTGCGCCGATGAGAATGATGACCGCGTGGAACGCGTCGAAGTCCTCGCGCAGGCCGGTCTCGATCCGCGTGATGGCTTCCGTCCGCGGCACGTCGCGCAGCAGGCGGCGGGTGAAGCGATGCAGGCGCTCCGCGATCGCATCATTCGCGCGCGCGACCCGCACCAGCTCCCCGAGCTTGCTCTCGAGGGACGCCTGCTTCTCCCGCAGCACTTCGATCTGGCGCTCGACGAGTGAGATGGTCGCCCCGCCGCGCACGTGCGGCAGCTTCAAGCGCACCAGCACCGCCTGGTGGCGCTCGAAGAAATCCGGATTGTGCTGCAGGTAGGTTGCGATGGACTCCTCTTCGGTTTCCGCCGCAGCAAGTCCGCGAGCCTCTCGTGTCGTCATAGCGCTTCAGACCTCAACGTGACCTTCAAAAGATATTTCCGTTGACCCCGTCAGCCAGATGCGGCTGCCGGGTCCCGCCCAGTTTACGCGCAACTCGCCGCCGCGCACGCTCACCCGCACCTCCTCGTCGAGGAGTCCGCGGCGGCGGCCGATCGCGACCGCGGCACAGGCGCCGGTGCCGCAGCTGCGGGTTTCCCCCGCGCCGCGTTCCCAGACGCGCAAACGCACCTGCGCACGGTCGACGATCTCGAGGAATCCGGCGTTGACGCGCCTGGGAAATCGCGGATGCCGTTCGATAACAGGACCGAGCGTGGCCACCGCTGCCGCCGCCACCGAAGGCACGGTCAGCACGGCGTGTGGATTGCCCATGGAGACCGCCCCGATCGCAACGGTACCGCCGGGGACCTCCAGGGAGTAACTGTCGCTCTCGGCTGGCGCTGCAAAGGGCAGCGAGCGGGGAGCGAAATCAGGCACGCCCATGTCAACTGACACGCTGCTCCCCCCGATGCGCGCATGCACGAGGCCGGCGGGACTATCCAGGGTGATGGCGGCGTTGCGGGCCGTGCCGCGGTGTTGCAGGAGGGCGGCGATGCAGCGCGCGCCGTTGCCGCACTGCTCAACCTCATCGCCATCGGCGTTGAAAATCCGGTAATACACGACCGTGTCCGCGCGCCGCGGTTTCCCGAGGACGAGCGCCTGGTCAAAGCCGATGCCGGTACGGCGGTCGGCCAGCGCACGCAGGAGTTCGGGCGTAAGCAAGGATTCGTCGGCGGGGGCATCGAACACCACGAAGTCGTTGCCGACCCCGTGCATCTTCGTAAAATCGATGCGCATTCCGCAGAAGAATAACGCAAAACACGCCGCGCGCCAGCGCCGCCTGACCCAGAGCAGCCGGCAAAAGCCCATGCGACGGCGGCCGAAATCGCTTCCTGCCGATTTCGGCCAATTAACGTAGCGCGGCGCGGTCCTTGAACAGGCACCGGTCCATAACCGTGAAAATCCCCGCCTGTACCGCGCGTTCGGCGGCGGCGTGGTCGACCACGCCCTCCTGCAGCCACAGCGCCGGTACCTTGAGGCGAATGCACTCGTCCACGATCGCCGCGACATGCTCGGGGCGACGGAACACGTCGACGATGTCCACCCGTTCGTCCGCGCCAAGCACTTCCGGCAGCTGCGCGAGCGACGGGACAGCCGGCTCTCCCAGGATGCTTTCCGCCGACGGCGTCACCGGAATGATCCGATAGCCGAAACGCTGCAGCGCGCGCGCGACCCCGTGGCTCGGCCGGGTCGCATCGGCCGACAGCCCCACGACCGCGATGATGCGGGCGCCGCGCAGCAACCGGGCGATGTCCTGCGCCGGGGGGTTGGCGAACACAAGCAACTCCTTGGCCTTTGGCTTCGTCAGCCTCTAGTCTACGGTGGTGAGGAAGGACGAACACAACGTGCGGGTTGAACCGATGGGCCGCACCCTGCAGGTGCAGGCGGCACAGCCGGTGCTGGAGGCAGCGCTGGCGGCGGGCCTGAATCTGCCGCACAGCTGTAAATCGGGGCATTGCGGCTCGTGCCGCGCGCACCTGGTGGATGGGCTCATTCACTACCCGAACGGCCGGCCGCTGGGCCTCAGTGCCGCCGAGGAAGCCGGGGGGTTCGTACTTCTATGTCAGGCGCGCGCCGACTCGGACCTGGTGGTGACCGCGCGCCTGATCGCCAACGTCGCGGACGTCGAGATCAAGACACTGCCGTGCCGGATCGAACGCCTGACACTCCTGGCTCCCGACGTAGTGCAGGTCATGTTGCGGCTGCCGGCGGTGGAGGCACTGCGGTTTCGGCCCGGCCAGTACCTGGACGTGCTCATCGACAACCGCCGCCGCAGCTTCTCGATCGCCAGTCCGCCTCACGACGCCAGGCTCATTGAGCTGCACGTGCGTCGCGTGCCCGGCGGTGGATTCACCGAGCGGATGTTTGATGGGTCAGGGTCGGCGCCTGCCCAGTCCGGCGGCCCACTGCAACAAGGATCGCTGCTGCGCATCGAGGGGCCGATCGGTCAGTTCATTTACCGCGACGGCACAGGGCCGGTGCTCATGATCGCCGGCGGCACCGGGTTTGCGCCGCTGAAGTCGATGCTGCGCCATGTGCTGGAGACCGGCATCACGCGCCGCATCCATTTCTACTGGGGTGCGCGCCACCTGCGGGATATTTACGAGGAGAGCCTGGTGCTCGAATGGGTGCACCGCCACCCGCAGCTCTCCTTCACCGCGGTGCTGTCGGAAGCCACTGCGGCTGAGGGCCGGCATCACCGCGTAGGTTGGGTGCACGACGCCGTGATCGCCGACTTCCCGGACCTGACGCCGCTCGAGGTGTATGCCGCCGGGCCGCCCGCCATGATCGAGGCGCTGCGCGCGAATTTCCCGCGCCACGGACTTGCGCCGGAGCGGCTGTATTTCGATTCGTTTGACTATGCACCGGATGCCAAAAGGCCATAACCCTTACGCGCCCCAATCCGCGAAGGCGTGCAATGCCCTCTCGGGCAGCTCGCCCTCGTACAGGCGGCGCGCGAATGCCAGGCGGCGCTCCTTGCGGCTCAGATTCGGTGGCAGCGAGGACTCAATGAGTGCCCGCGCCGTCTCGAACATGGAGGCGGCAATCCGCACGCGCTGATCGGGTGTCATGCTGCGATAGCGCTCGTCCACCATCTTTTCCATGTCGGGCGACGTATCGCTCATTTCGCGGCCTCGTCGAGCATCGCGACCACATCCAGAACCGGCGCCCAGTGCCTCAAATACGGCCAATCGACCGCATCCTTGAGCAACGCTCGTACATCGCGCATCTGCAGCTCCGAGCCTGTATCGCGGGACCAGACGAGCTTCGAGAGGATCAGGTCTTCGCGGCTGGTAATCCACGTATGCACGCCCGCCAGTTCCACCGCTTTGCGGCGTTCAAACTCCAGCTGCCGATAGCGGGTGTCTTTGCGGATGAACAGGTCCACCTTGATCGCGCTGCTCAGGTGCATCAGATTGACCATTCGCTGTGAGCTGACCGCGGCGCGCACGGCATCCTCGTCAATGTAGAAATCGGCTGAGAACACCCGCACGAGTCCGGGCACACCCTGCCCCGGCAACGCGATCACGAAATCCAGATCACGCGTCATGCGCGGCTGGCTGTAGTAACCCAGCGCAAAAGCTATTCCCGCGGACGGGCGGTACAGTACGCTCGCGCCCTTTCACGCCTGCTTGCTGAACATCTCGCGGTAGTCCTCGATGGAAGCGCGGATGACCGCGGCGGCCGCCTTGAAACCATAGCGACCGGTGACCTCGATCTTCGGCGGCTCGTCCGGCACCAGCTTGTAGGTGGAGAAGTAATGCTCGATACGCTCAAGCAGCGCGCCCGGCAGATCGCCGATTTCCTGCGCCTCACCCCACACGTAATCACCCTCGAGCACGGCGATGATCTTGTCGTCCGCCTCGCCGCGGTCGATGATTTTCAATCCGCCCACCACCACCGCGCGCAGCAGCACCTCGGAGTGGTTGATCGGGCGCTCGCTGATGACGCAGATGTCGAGCGGATCCCCGTCGCCCCGCTCGCAACCGGGCGCGAGACGCCGCACGCGCTCACCGCAGTAGGTCTGGGGAATGAAGCCGTACAACGAGGGCGGTTGCGAGGAAGTGCGCTGCGGCCGGTCAACACGCAGGTAGCCGCTCGCCTTGTCGACCTCGTACTTCATGAGATCGAAGGGGGTGATCTCGATGTACGCGTTGACGACGCGCGGCGCGTCCGGGCCCGGCTCGAGTCCGTGCCAGGGATGTGGGCGCCAGCGGGAGTAGGTTTCCGTCACGCGCTGATTGTATCGTCACCCTGCTATTCTTATGAAACTGCGCTGTGGTCCCTGAGGGGGAATCCGTGACCTATGCGGCGATCACCGGCTGGGGTAAGTGCCTGCCGCCGGCCATACTCACCAATCACGACCTCGCGAGCATGCTCGACACCACCGACGAGTGGGTCGTCAGCCGCACCGGGATCCGCGAGCGGCGCATTTCGCACGTCGGGCTGGAAGAGCTCGGCTATGTCGCCGCGGCGCGGGCGCTCGCCGCCGCGGGCCTCCCCGGCAGCAGCATTGAGCTGATCGTTTTCGGCACCTGCAGCCATGACGACCAGGTGCCGAACATGGCCTCCGGCATTCAGCGGCGCATCGGCGCGCAGCCGGCCGCGGCCTATGACATCAACACCGCCTGCACCAGCTTCCTGTATGGACTCTCGACAGCGACGGCGCTGATTCGCACCGGGGTGGTACGCAACGCGCTGGTGATCGGAGCCGAGCTCATCTCGCCGTTCATGGACTGGTCGGACCGCGACGTCGCGGTGCTGTTCGGCGATGGCGCCGCCGCGGTGGTGCTGGAGAAGAGCGATGAGCCGCAGGGCGTCCTGGCACAGAAACTCGGCTGCTACGGCGAGTCGCGCGAGATCCTGCGGGTGCAGGGCATGGGCGGCCTGTATGCCAACCGCGGCGTCCTTTATGGCGTCACGCGCTGGCAGTTCGAGGGGCAGGAAATCTTCAAGCGCGCCGTGCAGGGCATGAGCAGCGCCTGCGACGATGCGCTCGCGCAGCTCAACCTCAAGGCCGACGATATCGATCTGGTCGTGCCCCACCAGGCGAACCTGCGCATCATCGAGGCGGTCGCCAAGCGCACGCACGTGCCGATGGACAAGGTTTACGTCACCATCCAGGACTACGGCAACATGTCTTCGGCCACCGTGCCGGTCGCGCTGTGTGATGCGCTGGAGGCGGGACGAGTGCTTCCCGGATCGCTGCTGATGATGCCGTCATTTGGCGGCGGGCTGAGCTTCTGCGCGCACGTCGTGCGCTGGGGAGCACGCACCAAGCCTATACAGGTCAGCAGTGTTGACTTGCCGCCGAACGACCGGACGGCACTTGAGATCATCCGCGAGTGTCTCGCGCGCAAGCAGCGCGCTTCGGCGGAGGCTGCAACACCCGCCTGGTAAGGATCTTTGAGGGGAATGCGCCGCGCCGTTGCCGGCGCGCGCTTGGGTTACTTGCCAGTCAATTGCTGAAAGTAGCCCGGCCCTTTCAGCCCGCGCTTCAGCGCTTCGCGGCCTTGGCCGCCTTCTTCTGTCGCTTCGCCGGGTCCTTGGCGCGGCTCTTGCCAAAAGAGCCCTGGTAGATCTTGCCGCGGCGCGTTCTGTGATCGCCTTTACCCATAAGAAACACCTTTCCGATTAACTCAAGCCCAACAAAAAAGGCCGGCCGCCCATGCCGTGAGGCACTGACGGCCGGCCTTTGGCAGCCTAAATGCTTACCAGCGCTTCGGTGCGCCGCCGCCGCGGTTGCCACCGCCGCCGCCGCCAGTGCGCTCCTGAGCCTCGTTGACACGGAGAGGGCGTCCGCCCAGGTCCTTGCCATTGAGGTTCTGGATCGCGCGCGAGGCATCGGCACGCGACATTTCGACGAAACCGAAGCCGCGGGGGCGGCCGGTGTCGCGATCGGTGATGATGCTCACCGACTCAACCGTGCCGTGCGCTGCGAACAGCTCACGAATCTCGGCGTCGGTGGCGGAAAACGGCAGGTTGCCAACATAGATCTTCGTCATTGCAATCAAACTCCTGAAACATAAAAGTACTAGCAGGAGGTGCTGACCGAAGATCGGTTGCTCACATACTGCCACCTGGTCGGGAACGATTCGGCTTTGCAGACTCGGAAGCCAACTCGCAATCGAAGGCGGGCGGCAGGCGGCAGAAAGGGAAAGGTCACGATCCGGCGCGCACGATACCGCAAGCCTCGGGCCGGACACAAGTTACTGCCATGTGAACCGCCATCCCGGGGACCGGCTTCGCCCCCGCGGCGGCGTCACTGCCGGACGCCGGCTCACATAATGCGCTGACCAGGGCCATGGCGAGCGCAAAGCCGATTCCGGCGGCGACCGCCCCAAAGGGCCGATTGAAGATAAACATGCGCGCACCTCCTTAAACTCACTCTGGGCGCGCCCGCCTGTTTTAAAAACAGGCCAATCACGAATTTGTTGTTCTGTATTTCGGTACAATAGCGGCATGGACCAGCTGGCGTGCATGCGCAGTTTCGTACGCGTGGCAGACCTGCACTCCTTCACCAAGGCGGCGGACGCGCTCGGTCTTTCCCGGGCGGTCATCAGCACCCACATCGCGGATCTTGAGAAGCATCTGCGGTGCCAGCTCCTGCATCGCACTACGCGGCGGGTGGGGCTCACAAGCGACGGCACCGAGTACCTGGCACGCTGCCAGCGCATCCTCGCCGAGCTCGACGGGGCGGACGAGACGCTGCGGGGTACGCGCCTCTCACCCCAGGGGCGGCTGCGGGTGGATGTGCCGGTGGTGTTTGGCCGCGCGCTGCTCATTCCGGCGCTGCGGAACTTCACCACCCGCTATCCGCAGCTGCAGCTGGAGGTGCAACTCAACGACCGCGTCGTCGATCTCATCGCCGAGGAAGTGGACCTGGTGGTGCGCGTGGGCCCGGTGCGCGAGCCGCAGTTGATCGCGCGACGCATCGTCAACACGCGCCTGCTCACCTGCGCCTCGCCGGAGTACCTGCGCGAGCACGGCGCGCCTGCGGAACCTGACGACCTCGGCCGTCACCAGCTCATCGGTCACCTGGGCGACGGCAGCCGCCGCCCGCGCAAGTGGCAGTTCCAGCGCGCCAACGTGAAGCGCCAGCTGGCGTTCCCCTGCCACGTGGCGTTCAATTCGGTCGAAGCGCAGATCCAGGCCGCGATACGCGGCGTAGGCATCACCCAGACCATGGATCTGGTGGTGGCCGAGGCGCTCGCCGGCGGCAAGCTCGAGGCGGTGCTGCGCGACTGGTCGGCCCCGGGCGCGCCAATATCAGTGGCGTGCCGCAGCGCACTGCGTGACTCGCCGAAAGTCCGCGTATTCGCGGATTTCGCCGCGGAACTCCTGCTGCAATATCGGCAACGCGTCGATGCGATGCTCGATACCGACGCCTGAGCGGCGCTAGCGGTAAGCGGCGAGCGCTTTTTCCAGCACCTTCGATCCCGGCGACAGCGTCTCGAACGGCAGGCTGTTCAGCGGCGCGTCCGGAGTGGCGTTGATGTCGTGGAAGTCGCGCTGCGATTCGTCGATGTACAGCAAGCCGGTCAGATGCTCCCCGAGCTTCATGCGCTCCTGGATGTGGGTCGCGGCGCTGGTGCGGTTGGTCGGATCGTAGGCGGCATCGAGCTTGCGCAGCAGGATCCGGCTGCCGTCGTGCAGCACGACGGGCAGGGTTTCACCCGCCCTGTAGTCCACCGTGATCTCAGGTTGCAGCGGCACGAAATCCGCGTGCACTGCCGGCTCGTAGTGTTCGCGCGTGTAGGCGTAGCTCTTGGTCGAGCCCTCGTGATCGTTGAAGGTCACGCACGGCGACAGCACGTCGATGAGCGCGAACCCCTGGTGCTTCAGTCCCGCCTGGATGAGCGGCACGAGCTGCTCCTTGTCGCCGGAGAAGCTGCGCGCCACGAACGAGGCGCCGAGCGTCATCGCCAGCAGCACCGGGTCGATCGGCGGCTGGAAGTTGGTTTCGCCTTTCTTCGCCTTGGTGCCGAGGTCGGCGGAGGCGGAGAACTGTCCCTTGGTGAGCCCATACACACCGTTGTTTTCGATGATGTACAGCATGTTGAGGTTGCGGCGGATCGCGTGGCAGAACTGCCCGAGCCCAATCGAAAGCGTATCGCCGTCCCCGGACACCCCGATGTAGGTGAGTGCGCGGTTGGCGGCGTTGGCGCCCATGGCGATCGAGGGCATGCGGCCGTGCACGGAGTTGAAGCCATGGCCGCCGCTGACGAAATACGCGGTGGTCTTGGAGGAGCAGCCGATGCCGGACAGCTTCACCATGTTCTGCGGCTCGATCGCCAGAGCCCAGCTCGCTTCCACAATGGCGGCGGTGATGGAGTCGTGGCCGCAGCCGGCGCACAGGGTCGACAGCGCGCCTTCGTAGTCACGGCGCGTAGAGCCGAGCGCATTCCTCGGCAGTGAAGGATGGGCGACTTTTGGCTTGGCGATGAATGTCATGTCGTCTTCCGTCAGCGCCGCGCGGCGCCCTGGACCTGGGTTTGTGGGCGCGGCTGCAGCTCCGCCAGCACGCCCTCGACGATGAAGCGCGAGGAGATCGGCAGGCCGCTGTAGTGCAGAAGCGAACGCAGCTTCGACTTGTCCACCGCGGTCTCCAGCGTCAGGAGCGCGCGCAGCTGCGCATCGCGGTTCTGCTCGACGACGAACAGCACCTCGTGCGCGGCCAGGAACTTCTCCACCTCCTCGCCGAACGGGAAGGCGCGCACCCGCATGTAGTCGACGTTCACGCCGCGGGCCCGCAACACATCGAGCGCTTCGCGCACCGCGCCGTCACAGCTGCCCAGGGAGACGATGGCGCACGCAGTGCCGGTGGTGGCCTCGATGACCGGGCGTGGCATGAGCTTCTTCGCCGTCGCCCATTTGCGCAGCAGCCGGTCGAGCACCAGCTGATAATCGGCTGAGTCTTCGGTGTAGGCGCCGTACTGGGTATGTCCCGAACCGCGCGTGAAATACGCCGCCTTGGGATCGACGCCGGGGAGCGTCCGGTAGGGGATACCGTCATCGTCCACGTCGAGAAAGCGGTAGAACTTCTTGAGCTTCAGGACCTCCTCCTTGCCGAGCATCTTGCCGCGGTCGGGCCGGTAGGCGTCGTCCCACTTGAGGTCCCGGCACATCCAGTCATTCATGCCGATGTCCAGATCCGACAGCACCATCACCGGGGTCTGCAGGCGCTCGGCGAGGTCAAACGCCTGCACGGCCATGTAAAAACATTCCTCGGGGTTGGCCGGATAGAGGCAGACGTGACGTGTGTCGCCGTGGGAAGCGTAAGCGCATTCCATCAGGTCACACTGCTGGGTGCGGGTCGGCATGCCGGTCGAGGGACCGACGCGCTGGATATCGAACACCACCGCCGGCACCTCGGCGTAGTACGCCAGTCCCAGGAACTCGTTCATGAGGGAGATGCCGGGACCGGAGGTCGCGGTGAAGGCGCGCGCGCCGTTCCACATGGCGCCGATGACCATGCCGATAGCGGCCAGCTCGTCCTCGGCCTGGATGAAGGCGAAGTTCCTGCGACCAGTGTTCGCGTCCACGCGCAGGCGGTCGCTGAACATCTTGAAGGCGTCCATGAGCGAGGTGGACGGGGTGATCGGGTACCACGCCGCGACCGTCGCGCCAGCGTACAGGCAACCCAGGGCCGCCGCGGTATTGCCGTCAATCATGATGTGGCCGGCGGTCTTGTCCATCTGCTCCACGTGCAGCGGCAGCGGACAGGCGAAGTTCTCCTTCGCGTAGTCGTAGCCGAGCTGGATGGCCTTCATGTTGCTGTCGACCAGCTGCGGCTTTTTCGCGTAGGTCTCGGCGAGCAGCTCGCGGATACGCGCCACGTCCAGGTCGAGCAGCGCGGCGAGTACTCCGGCGTAGCAGATGTTCTTCATCAGGATGCGGGTGCGCACGCCGTTGAAGTTCTCGTTGCACAGCTGCGCCAGCGGCACGCCGAACACCGTGATGTCATCGCGCTTGAGCAGCGCCGGCCGCGGCCAGGTCGAGTCGTAGACGAGATAGCCGCCGGCGGCGACCTCGCGCACGTCGCGCGAGTAGGTCTCGGCGTTCATCGCCACCATGACGTCGATGCTGCCGGAACGGGCGACGTGGCCATCGCGTGTGACGCGAATCTCATACCAGGTCGGCAGCCCCTGGATGTTGGACGGGAAGTAGTTCTTGCCCATCACCGGGATGCCGCTGCGGAACAGCGACTTCATGAGCAGCGTGTTGGCGCTCGCGGAACCGGTGCCGTTGACGGTGCCGATCTTGATGGTGAAGTCGTTGACGCGGGGGACAGCTTGCGACATGTGGTTTTTGCTCAGGCAATCTTGGGTTTGCGCGCCTCGAGGCTGGCGGCCTCAGCGGTCGCAAGCGGCCAGTGTAGGGTTGATTTCTGCATGTCCCAGGCGGCGGTCGGGCAGCGCTCCGCGCACAAGCCACAGTGCACGCACAGATCCTCGTCCTTCACCATGACGCGTCCGGTCTGAGGCAGGCCGGCCGACACATACAGGGGTTGCGCGAGATTCTTCGCCGGCGCTTTCAGGCGCGGGCGCAGTTCGTTTTCGGTGCCGTTGTGGGTAATCGTGAGGCAGTCCACCGGGCAAATGTCGATGCAGGCGTCGCACTCGATACACAGCTTCGCCACGAACACCGTCTGCACGTCGCAGTTGAGGCAGCGCTGCACCTCCTGCTCGACCTGCTCCGCCGTGAAGCCCAGCTCCACCTCGATGTTGAGCTTCTTGAAGCGCTCCTTGATCGATACGTGCGGCATCAGGCGCCGTTCAACCGGCGTGTAGTCGTTGGAATAACTCCACTCGTGCATGCCCATCTTGCGGCTCTGCAGGTTGACCGTCGGAGCTAAGCGCTCGGCGACCGCTTCGCCCTGGGCGTAGCGATGGATGGAAATGGCGGCCTGGTGACCGTGCTCCACCGCCCAGATGATGTTCTTCGGACCGAAGGCCGCGTCACCGCCGAAGAACACCTCCGGCCGGGTCGACTGGAACGTGATCTTGTCGATGACCGGCACGTCCCACTTGTCGAAGCTGATCCCGAGATTCCGCTCCACCCAGGGGAAGGCATTCTCCTGGCCGATGGCGAGAATCACATCATCCGCGGGCAGAAACTCCTCGCCCACGATGCGCTCGGCCGTGATCTGGCCGCGTGCATCCAGGTCGTATTCCATCTGGTCGAACAGCATGCCGGTGAGCTTGCCGCTCGCGAGCACAAAAGCCTTGGGTGAGCGGTTGATGATGATGGCAACGCTCTCCTCCTCGGCATCCTCGAGTTCCCACACCGAGGCCTTGAAGAAACCGCGCGGCTTGCGCGCCATGACTTTCACGCTGTCGGCGCCCAGGCGCAGGCTGGTGCGGCAGCAGTCCATCGCCGTGTTGCCCACGCCGATGATGAGCACGCGCTTGCCGATCTTCTCGACATGCCCGAACGCCACTGACTCGAGCCAGTCGATGCCAATATGCACGTTGGCGGCGGCAGCTTCCCGGCCCGGAAGCTTCAGCTCCTTGCCCTTGGGCGCACCGGAGCCGACGAACACCGCGTCGAACCCGCCCTTGTCGAGCAGCTCGCGCATGCTCTTGATCGGCGAGTTCAGCCGCAGGTCCACGCCCATCCCGGTGATCATGCCGATCTCCTCGCTCAGCACCGTCTGCGGCAGCCGGAACGAGGGGATGTTGGTGCGCATGAGGCCGCCGGGCTCGCCGTACTGCTCGAAAATCGTGACCTCGTAGCCGAGGGGCATGAGGTCGTTCGCCACGGTCAGCGAGGCGCAGCCCGCGCCGATGCAGGCGATGCGCTTGCCGTTCTTGAGCTTCGGGATCTTCGGCAGCAGTTTGGTGACGTCGTCACGATGATCGGCGGCGACCCGCTTCAGGCGGCAGATGGCGACCGGTTTCTGCTCGATGCGCCCGCGTCGGCAGGCCGGCTCGCATGGCCGGTCGCACACGCGCCCGAGGATGCCGGGGAATACGTTCGATTCCCGGTTCACCATGTAGGCGTCGGTGAAGCGCCCCTGCGCGATCAGCCGGATGTATTCGGGGACATCGGTGTGGGCCGGGCAGGCCCACTGGCAGTCCACAACCCGATGGTAATAATCGGGATGGGAGGTATCGGTTGGTTCCATGAGGAGCGTGAGTATAGAGGCGCGCCGGGGATTGTCATCGTATTGTTGCGTCGCAGCAACGCTCATTGCCTATACTGCGGTTCATGTCCGAACCCGTTGCCACCGAGATCCGCCTGCGTCGCACCTCGCGCCTGCTCGCGGTCAGCTTCGCCGACGGTGGGCGCTTCGAATTGCCATTCGAGTACCTGCGGGTGTACTCCCCATCCGCTGAAGTCAAAGGACACGGTCCGGGCCAGGAGGTGCTGGTGCGGGGCAAGGAAAATGTCGGCATCGCGGCGGTGGAACCGGTGGGACAGTACGCGGTGAAGCTCGTGTTTGATGACGGGCACGACACCGGGCTGTACACCTGGAAGTACCTGCACGAGCTCGGTCGTGAGTACCCCGGGAACTGGGCGCGTTATCTTGAGCGCTGTGCGCGCGAACCGGCCGCAACTGCGGCGGCGCAGCCGCACGGGTGCGGCCATCACCAATAAGAAAACGGGCCGGACAGTGATGTCCGGCCCGTTTTGCTCGCAAGACCCCCTAAGCGGCGGCGATTCTGCGCGCGGCGCCACTCACATTGCAACCGCAGATAAGCGCCCGGACCACCAAACCCGATCGTCTAGAATGTGTCTTACTCAATGACCGACGAACGCTCCACCGATTTCGGCTACCAGCGCGTGTCGCGCGAAGACAAGGCGCGCCGGGTGCGCGGCGTGTTTGATTCCGTCGCCGGCAACTACGACCTGATGAACGATTTGATGTCGGCTGGCACGCACCGGCTGTGGAAACGTTTCACACTGTCGCTCGCGAACCTGCGCCCCGGGCAGCGGGCGCTGGACGTCGCCGGCGGCACCGGCGATCTTGCCGCGGGGCTTGCGCGCCAGGTTGGAGAGCGCGGCCTCATCGTGCTCACCGATATCAACGCCGCGATGCTTCAGCGCGGCCGGGATCGGCTGATCGACTCGGGCCACGCCGGCAACGTCGCGTACGTACAAGCCAATGCCGAGCGACTGCCCTTCCCCGATGCGATGTTTGACTGCATCACCATCGGCTTTGGCTTGCGCAACGTCACCGACAAGGCTGCGGCGCTGGTCGCCATGCGCCGAGCGCTGAAACCCGGCGGGCAACTGCTGGTGCTCGAGTTCTCGCGTCCGAGCGTCGCGGCCCTGAAGCCGCTCTACGACGCCTACTCGTTCCGTATCCTGCCGCTCCTGGGTCGCTTCGTGGCCGGCGATGAAGCCAGTTACCGCTATCTCGCGGAGTCCATCCGCATGCACCCGGACCAGGAGACACTGCTGGCAATGATGCAGGAGGCGGGACTCGAGGGTTGCCGCTATCACAACCTCTCGGGCGGCATCGTCGCGGTGCACCGCGGCTACAGGTACTGACGCCGCGGCCGTCCTGTCCAATGCTCACCGACATCATCGCTAATCTGCTCAACCGCGGCCTGCCGCGCTCGCCGCGCGCGCAGCAGCTATGCACGCAGCTCAACGGCAAGAGCCTCGCCATCGAGATCGGCGAGATGGCGCGCTTCCACGTGGCCTCGAACGGCAGCACGCTGCAGGTCACGACCGGCGACGCGGTGGCGGATGCGACGCTTGCCGGCGGGCCCCTGTCGCTCCTGGCGCTGGCAGGAACCGCGCCCGAGAGCCTCGTGCAGCGTGGCGCTGTCACGATCTCCGGAGACGCGCAGCTGGCGCAGCAGTTCCGCGAGCTCGCGAAGCTCCTGCGGCCGGACCTCGAGGAGGACCTGTCGTACCTCGTGGGCGATGTCCCGGCCCATCAGCTCGGACGCTTCGCACGCCGCAGCGCCAGCTGGACGCGCAAGGCCGCCACCACCACGCTGACCAACCTCGCCGAGTACCTGGGGCATGAGCGCCAGGATCTCGTGCCGCGCAATGAGGGTGAGCAGTTCCTGCGCGGCGTCGACGGCCTGCGCGAGGACGTTGAGCGTCTCGAGGCGCGGCTCGAGCATTTCGCGCGGCGCGTCGACCCGTGAATCGGACACGCACTTTCGTGAACGTCCACGTGCTCGTGCGGCTCATCGAGATCCAGCGCGTGCTGCTGCGCCACGGTCTGGATGACTACGTCCGGGCCACTCATCTTTATAGGCCGCTGCGGTTCCTGTTCTTCCTCTCCCCCGGAATGTGGTTTGAGCGGCGCCGGCAGGCCAGTCGCGGCGAGCGCCTGCGCCTCGCGCTGCAGGAGCTGGGGCCGATCTTCGTCAAGTTCGGCCAGGCGGTCTCCACTCGCCGGGACCTGTTGCCCACGGACATCGCCGACGAACTCGCGAAACTGCAGGACCGCGTACCGCCCTTCCCGGGGGATGTCGCCCGCGAGCTCGTCGGGCGCGCCTACGGGCAGCCCGCGGAAGCGGTATTCCAGGAATTCGATACCACCCCGCTCGCTGCGGCGTCCATCGCGCAGGTGCACCCGGCACGGCTGCGCAGTGGCGAAGAGGTGGTGGTCAAGGTGCTGCGGCCGGACATGCGCGCGATCATCGAGCGCGATCTGGAAGTGCTGCACGCACTCGCGGATCTCGCGCAGCGTTACTGGGCCGACGGGCGTCGGCTGCGGCCACGCGAGATCGTCGACGAATACGAGAAAACCATCCTCGATGAACTCGATCTCATGCGTGAGGCCGCCAATGCCTCGCAGCTCAAGCGTAATTTTGCAGGCTCAGACCTGCTGTACGTGCCGGAAGTTTACTGGGACTACTGCCGTAACGACGTCATGGTCATGGAGCGCATCCACGGCGTGCCGATCAGTGACATGACACGCCTCAAGGCTGCGGGCACCAACATCGCGCAACTGGCCGAGAACGGGGTGCGCATCTTCTTCACCCAGGTGTTCCGCCACAATTTCTTCCATGCCGACATGCACCCCGGCAACATTTTCGTACTGATCGGCAACCCGCAGCAGCCGCGTTACGCGGCGGTGGACTTCGGCATCGTCGGTACGCTCGATCCTCGCGATCAGCATTACCTGGCGGAGAATTTTCTGGCGGTGTTCGATCGCGACTACCGGCGGGTGGCAACGCTGCACCTGGAGTCCGGCTGGGTGCCGGCCGGGACGCGCGTCGATGAAATGGAATCCGCCGTGCGCACGGTATGCGAACCGATCTTCGACCGCCCGCTGAAGGACATTTCCTTCGGACGGATTCTGCTGCGGCTGTTCGAGATTTCGCGCCGCTTCAACATGCAGATCCAGCCGCAGCTGCTGCTGCTGCAAAAGACACTCCTCAACGTCGAGGGTCTCGGGCGCGACTTGTACCCGGATCTGGATATCTGGAATACCGCCAGCCCGATCCTGCGCGAGTGGATGCGCGAGCGCACCAGCGTCACCTCCCTGGTGCGGAACCTGCGCGCCCACGCCCCGCAGCTCATGGAGGCCGCGCGCGGGCTGCCGGTGCTGCTGACGCAGCTTGCCCAGCGGGATCACGGCGCGGCGCCTGCGGCATCGTCGGGTCCGGACCTGACCGAATTGCGCGAAGAGCTGCGCAGCGCCGGCCGGCGGCGCGACGCGGTCACCCTGGGTGCCGCGCTCTTGCTCGCCGGGATGATCTGGCTGGCAGCGGGCCGCGGCTACCCCTGGCTCGGCTGGGCGCTGCTCGCTTGCGGAACTGTGAAGCTCGTCTACGGGGTGTGGCGCTGAGACGTCTGGACGCATTCCGACCGCGCTGCTAGCCTGCCGGCCCTCCATGCCACGCACCCTCACCGAAGGCTCGATTCCGGTCGGGCTGTTCAAGTTCTTCCTGCCGATCCTGATGGCGAACGTACTGCAGTCGCTCAACGGCTCGGTCAACTCCATCTGGGTGGGTCGTTACCTCGGTGAGGCGGCGCTCACCGCCACCTCCAACGCCAACACCGTGATGTTCCTGCTCATCGGCGCGGCCTTTGGCATCGCGCTCGCGGCCACCATCCTCATCGGTCAGTTCATCGGCGCGAACAACATCCGCGAGACCAAGCGCGTGGTGGGCACCAGCGCGACCTTCTTCGCCGCCATCTCGATCGTCATGGCGATCGCGGGCCTGGCTCTGTGCCGGCCCTTGCTCACCGCCATGAGCACCCCGGCGGATTCGCTGCCACTCGCCGTGGCGTACATGCGCGTGATCTTCCTCGCGCTGCCATTCCTTTATATGTATGCCTTCGTGATGGCGGTGCTGCGCGGTGCCGGCGATTCGAAGACGCCGTTCTACTTCATGCTGCTGTCGGTCGGCATCGATATTGCGCTGAACCCGGTGTTCATCTTCGGCCTGGGTCCCATTCCCCGCCTCGGCATCGCCGGCTCTGCGCTCGCAACCTTCGTCGCCCAGGCCGTGAGCCTCACGGCACTCATCCGTCATCTGTACCGCAAGAACCACGTCCTGTGTCTGCACAAGGACGAGCTCGCGCTGCTCAAGCCGGATTGGTCGCTGGTCGGCGCGCTGGTGAAGAAGGGCATCCCGATGAGTGCCCAGATGCTCGTCATCTCCCTGAGCGGGGTGCTCATGATCACGCTGGTGAATCGATTCGGTGTCGACACCACCGCCGCCTTCGGTGCGGCGATGCAGATCTGGAACTACATCCAGATGCCGGCCTTCGCGGTGGGTATGGGCGTGTCCGCCATGACGGCGCAGAACGTCGGCGCGGCCAAATGGGACCGGGTCAACCGCATTGCCGGGGTAGGCGTCCTCTACAGCGTGCTGCTCACCGGCTCCATCGTGAGCCTGATTGAAATCCTGGACGTGCATATCTTCGGCCTGTTCCTGCCTGGCGGGTCGGCGGCGCTCGCGATCGCCTCGCATATGAACCGCATTGTCACCGGCTCCTTTACTTTCTTCGGCATCTCGGTGGCGTTGTTCGGTGTGGTGCGCGCGACCGGCGCGGTCATCGCACCACTCATTGTGCTCACCATATCCATGCTGGTGGTGCGTTTCCCGCTCGCTGAGATCTTTCTGGACAAGTACCACGTGGACGCAGTCTGGTGGAGCTTCCCGATATCCTCGTTGCTGTCAGCGATCCTCGCGCTGCTCTACTACCGCTACGGGTCCTGGCGCAGTGCGCACATGGTGCCGGCGGCGGCGTGAGGCGCGATGTCTGCTAGTGTCGCCCCAGGCATTCTTGAGGCAGACAGCCGCTGACAGACTTGCACCGTTCAAATTTGCTAGTCTGACGTCGCATATTCTCAGCGGCCCTTGTTAAACCCGGGGGCGCTGCTATGAGGTGAGGGCACCTGTCATGGCGTCGGACACATCCACCGAACCATCCCCGCTCTTCGGCGCCCGCATGGCCGGAGCGTTGTGGCTGACCGTCATCCTTGTGAGCGTCGTAGCCATCATCGGCGGGATCTCCCTTGACCTGACCGGCGACCCGGGAACGATGGCCGCGAATGCTCTGGCGTCGGCGTCAAAGATTCGTCTCGCGTTTGTTCTCTTTTTCTTCGGCAAGATCTGCTACCTGGGCGTCACAGTCCTCCTCTACGAGCTGCTCAAACCGCTCAACAAAAGCGTCGCCGTGTTCGGCGCGTTTTGCGGTCTTGCCGGCCTCCTGAGCGGGGGCGCCGGCCACTTCAACCTGCTCACCGCGCTGTCACTGCTCGAAGAGTCGCGCCGCGCAACCGAGCCGGTTGCCAGCCAGCTGCAGGGCGCGGCGAAGATCCTCCTCGGAACCGCACCCCGATTCGGCGGTGAGGATGTCTGGTTTGGATTTCAGCTACTTTCCATCGGCTATCTGATCGCCCGCTCGTATTTCATCCCGCGGGCAATCGGAGTGTTGTTGGTGCTCGGAGGCTCGTCTTTCCTCGTCACCTCGTTTACGAATTTCGTGTCGCCGGCCCTCGGCGACCGGTTGGCACCGCTGCTCCTGCCGCTTGTCCTGCTCGGGGAAGGCTCGCTCGCGCTGTGGCTGCTTTTCAGGGGCGTGAACGTCGAGCAGTGGCGACTGGCGATAGCCCGCTCTTCCGCGAGCAAGCCGGCGGCACGATCATGACCGAAGCGGATGAGATTCAGCGCCGCTGGGCTCGAGTAGTGGGTTTCAGCTACCTCTTCGCACTGGCGCCGGCAGTCTTCGCCGAATTCTACGTGTCGGGTCGGCTCGTCTCCGACAACGCCATCGTGACGGCTCAGAATATCATTGCACACGAACGGATATTTCGACTCGGCATTGCCAGCAACCTGCTGGTTTTTGCGACCGATGTCGTGTTGGTTACCGCACTCTATATCGTCCTCGAGCGGGTGAATCGGCGACTGGCTCTGCTCGCCACGTTCTTCCGCCTCATCGAAACGTCGATCCTCATCGTTGCGGTGCTCAACGATTTTTACGTGCTGCGTCTTCTTAGCGGGGCGAGCTATCTCACGACCCTAAACTCCGATGAATTGGCGGCGCTGGCACGTGTGAGCATGGGCGCGCACGGCTCGGCGTATAACGTGGCGTTAATTCTCTTTGGCTGCGGTTCGCCCGTGTTCTGCTACCTGTGGCTCCGGTCGGGATACATCCCCAAACCGCTGGCCGCGTGGGGACTGCTGGCCTCGGTCTGGATCGGCATTTGTGCTTTCACCTTCGTCGTTTTCCCCGAGCTCACGAAGGTGATCACCGTTGTGTACTACGGCGGCCCGATCTTCTTCTTCGAGCTTTCCATGGGTTTTTGGCTTCTTTTCAAGGGCATCCGGCAACACACGCTGACGAGCGACCAGCGCGAGCAGCAGCGCGATGAGACTCGCCACGCAGCAAAGGAGCGTTCGCATGCAGACCCGTAAACTCGGCCGCAATGGTCCGACGGTTTCCGCGCTCGGCCTCGGCTGCATGGGCATGAGCCAGTTCTACGGCGCCCACTCGGACATCGAGTCGATTGCAACGCTGCATCACGCGCTGGAGCGTGGCGTCACTTTCTTCGACACCGCCGACATCTACGGACCGCATACCAACGAGGAGCTCCTCGGCCGCGCCCTCAAGGGCCACCGCGAGCAGGCGTTCATAGCCACCAAGTTCGGCTTCGTGAGCGATCCGGCCGATCCCAAGGCAACGGCGATTGACGGCACGCCTGCACGGGTTGCCCAGGCCTGCGAGGACAGTCTCACGCGCCTGGGAGTCGAGTACGTCGACCTCTACTACCTGCATCGCGCCGACCCGAAAGTTCCGATCGAGGACACCGTGGGCGCGATGGCGCAGCTGGTGCGCGCCGGCAAGGTGCGGCACCTGGGACTTTCGGAGGTTTCACCGCAGACACTCAAACGCGCGCACGCGGTGCATCCCATCACGGCGTTGCAAAGCGAGTACTCGCTGTGGACGCGTGACCCCGAGGACGGCGTGCTCGAGGCGTGCGACCGCCTTGGTGTCGGTTTCGTACCCTTCAGCCCGCTCGGACGCGGCTTCCTCACCGGTGCCCTCAAGAGTCCGGATGACTTCGCGCCGGATGACTACCGCCGTACGAGCCCCAGGTTCCAGGGTGAGAACTTCCACAAGAATCTCGCGCTGGTGGCGAAGGTGAAGCAACTTGCCGCCGACAAAGGCTGCTCTGCCGCGCAGCTGGCGCTCGCGTGGGTGTTGGCGCAGGGAGAGCACATCGTTCCCATCCCCGGCACGCGCCGGCTGAAAAACCTGGATGAGAATCTTGGCGCGCTGGACGTGCGCTTGAGCGACGATGAGCTGGCTGAGATCGATGCCGTGTTCCCGGCTGGCGCCTTCGCGGGTCCGCGCTACCCGGAAGGAATGATGCGGCTGGTGCGAGGCTAAACGGCTTCGCGCGGCTCGATCCATAGCGCGCGGGCTTTCGCACACAACACACCCTTGCCGTCGAAGATGGCCGTGCCGGCTTCGTGCTTGCGGCCTTCGGAGCCGATGCGCCACCCGACTATGGTGCAGGACGAACCGATGTGGACCAGGCGATCCACGTGGGTGGTGAACTGCGCCAGCAACATCATCCGGTCGTCTGGCGCGACCGCGTAATAGCCGGGACAGTCGAGCGCCGCCGACATGAACTCGGGGGACACCTTGCCATCGCCCCGGTCGAGCGAGGCATCCGGAACCCACGGTGCCGCGACCACGCCGCGTGCACTCAGGGGACCTGCGAAAATACGCAGGCCATCGCCCCGTGCGCGTTGCGTGCCGCACACGAAGCAGGTCGGAAAACGGTGGGAGCGGAAGCCGGCGTAGTGACGAGACGCCTCGACCGCCTGCAGATACTCGGGCGCGGACTTTACGTCGAGCTGCAGGCTTGCGGGGCGGGCCTCGCCGACGAAATCCTCGCCGTTCAGAATCTGTACGCCGCCGTCCGGCAGGGCTTTGAGGGCGAACTGCGTGTCCAGGGGCGGCGGCTTGAGCAGGCGCACGGTCACGGTGCGCGACGCGATCAGCGCGACCATCCCGGCGAAGTAGCCGCCGTTCGCGGACGCCGGCGGACCGCAGAAGCGCGGAGCGATGGTCAGGGTCTTCATGGGCTGCCGCGTTAGGATGCGACGCGCGAGGGAGAGACGCAACGTTGGCCGCGCTGCCCGATCAGGAGCAGCGCGGCATGTTGGGTCCTAGGTTTTGTTGCGGATCAGTTGCCGGCTCTGCATCAGTGCCGTCGCGTGCAGCATCAGGAAAAACGGCACGAGGAATGCCGGGATCATCAGCAAGGGCAGGGTCGCCATCGGAGTGGTGCTGATCTCGCCGGGCGCGCCGGTGGCCAAGGTGGCAGTCACGGCTGCGATGCTGACGGCGATGACGAGGTCCAGTATCCCGAGGAGATTCCAACGGATAAATGCGGCGCGGGCGGCGAAGCCAGGCTGCCGCGCGAGGGCGAGAATCATCCACGGGGCGGTGACCCCGACAGCCATGTCTCCGAGGCCAGCCGTCAGGGCGAACGCGGCGGGGAGCACCTTGTACGCGTAAAGGAACAGGAAGCCCAGACCCGCCCATCGCCAGGCCTGCATTCCCGCAACGAGCCGAAGATCCAGCGTCAGCACGAAATCGCGGAACGATTGCGAGAGCCGCAGCCACGTAAAGAACAGCACCAGCGGCGCCGCAATCCCAATCGCAATGGCTATCGGCGGAGTCCTGGGAGGGCCGACGAACGCGCCGGCGGCACCCAGTGCTGCGACCAGCAGAAACCAGACGGTCAGTGCGAACGTGACGGCTACGCGAGTACCGCTGCGCCCGCTGGGCGCAGCTGCGGCGGGCTGGGGCAGGACCATCGTCGTCATTGACGCTCTCCTTTTAGTTACTTGCATTTTGCAAGTGTGTGGATACCGTAGCACTATGACTTGCACTCTGCAAGTCACTGGCCTGCGAGGCGTAGAGACACCGGACACATGAATACCGCCAAGCCCTTCGCGCGTTCCGCCTGTGCGGTCGCCAACTCGCTCGACATCCTGGGTGACAAGTGGTCGCTGCTGGTGGTGCGCGACCTGCTGCACGGCAAACGTACTTACGGTGAACTCGCGCTTTCTCCAGAACGCATTCCGACCAACATCCTTGCGGATCGCCTCGAGCGTCTGCACAGCGCCGGCATCGTCAGCCGCACTCCCTATCAGCAGCGTCCGGTGCGGTACGCCTACACGCTCACCCAGAAAGGCAGCGCCCTGGGCGAGGTGCTGCTCGCGTATGTGCGCTGGGGCAAAACGCACATACCGGGTACGGTCACTTTGAACCAGGGTCCGGCGGGCAGCGTGGCTGCGGCACCGGCAGTGCGCTCACGCCGCCCGCGCGCGAAGCGCGCGGGATGAGTTCAGCCGCGCAGCCCCTGCAACCACCTGGTCGCATCCTCGCCGCGCTCCAGCACTTCCACGAGCGCCGAGCCGATCACCACCCCGTCGACATGGCCACGCAAGCGCTCAACCTGCTCACGACTGCGGATGCCGAAGCCGGCGCACACCGGGACTTTCGCGAGCGCGCGAACATTGTCCAGATAGCTGATGACGTCATCCGGCACTGCGACGCTCTTGCCGGTCGTGCCGGTCATGGTCACGGCGTACACGAAGCCCTGACTGCCAGCGCACAGCTGCTTCAGGCGCGGTGCCTGCGTGACCGGCGTGACCATCTGCACCAGTGCGATCTGTGTGGTATCGAGCGCGGCGCGCAGGTCCTGGCTCTCATCGAGCGGCAGGTCCGGCACAATGAATCCCGCGACCCCGGCGTCCGCCGCAGCCTGCGCGAGATTCGTCAGTCCGAACGCGAGCAGGGGATTCAGGTAACTCATCAGGATGAGCGGCGCCTTGATGTCACGCATCGCGGCCAGCTCGGCGAGAATCCACTTGAGACTCACGCCCTGGGTCAGTGCCGCGAGGCTCGCACGCTGGATGGTTACCCCGTCAGCCATCGGATCGGTGAACGGCACGCCGATTTCAACCACGTCGGCCCCGGCCGCCAGCGCCCGCACATGCTCACGAAACTTCTCGCGCTGCGGATACCCCGCGGTGAGGTACGCCACCAGTGCCGGTTCGTCCGCTGCAGCCGCCGCGCGGATCGCTGCGCTGATGCGCTCGCGCGGACTCATGACCGCTCCGACTTGAGCAGGGTCTGCTGCAGGGTCGGCATGTCCTTGTCGCCGCGCCCGGAAAGACAGACGAGGATGCTGCTGCCCGGATTCAGGCGTGCGTAGCGCTGCGCCCCAGCGAGTGCGTGAGCGCTTTCGAGCGCCGGCAGGATTCCCTCGCATTCACTCAAAGCGCGCACGCCGGCGAGCGCCTCATCATCACTCGCGGTCTGGTAGCTGACACGTCCGACGGCCGCCAGCAACGCGTGCTCCGGCCCCACGCCCGGATAGTCGAGTCCCGCAGATACCGAGTGGGTCTCCTGGATCTGGCCATCCTCGTTCTGCAGCAGCATGGAGTAGGTGCCGTGCAGCACCCCGGGACTGCCGTGCGCCACGGTCGCCGCGTTGTCGCCCAATCCCGCGCCGCGGCCGCCGGCCTCGATGCCGATGATCCTGACGGCGGCGTCGGCGATGAATGCATGGAAGGCGCCGATGGAGTTTGAGCCACCACCGACACAGGCGATGAGGACATCCGGCAGGGCAGCGTTTGCGGCGAGGATTTGCGCGCGCGCCTCGCGGCCGATGACCGCCTGCAGCTCACGCACGAGGTACGGGTACGGGTGCGGGCCCACGGCCGAACCCAGAAGATAATAGGTATCGGTGGGGTCGGACACCCAGTCGCGCATGGCCTCGTCGATGGCGGCGCGCAGCGTGCGATCGCCGCTCGTCACCGGTACCACCTGCGCTCCAAGCAGCCGCATCCGCCCGACGTTGGGCGCCTGCCGTTCCATGTCGATATCACCCATGTACACGGTGCACGGCAACCCCAAACGCGCGCAGGCGGCGGCGCTCGCGACCCCGTGCTGCCCGGCGCCGGTTTCGGCGACGATGCGTTTGGCGCCGAGTCGTCTCGCGAGCAGCGCCTGGCCGATGGCGTTGTTGATCTTGTGCGCACCGGTGTGGGCGAGATCCTCGCGCTTCAGCCACACCTTCGCGCCCCACTGCTCAGACAGCCGCGCGGCGAAGGTCAGCGCCGTGGGACGACCGACCCAGCTCGTGAGCTGCTGTTTGAACTCTTGCTGGAAATCGCTCGCGTGCAGGTGTTCGCGCACGCCGCGCTCGAGCCGCTCGAGCGCCGGTATCAGTGTTTCCGGAACATACCGGCCCCCAAAGGGACCGAAGCGTCCGCGCTCGTCCGGGAAGCGGCCGGCGATCAGCTCGGCAAGCAGCCGCGGGGCGTCGGACGATGAGACCGGTGTACTCATAAGGACTCCCTCACTTCAGGCCGCGGGTGCGGCCCGCACCGCCGCCACGAACTGCACAATCGCGAGCGGGCTCTTGATCCCCGGTCGCTCTTCGACACCGCTCGACACGTCGACGCCAAAGGGACGTGCTGCAGCGATCGCCGCGGCGACGTTGGCGCTGCGCAGTCCCCCGGCCAGCACCACCTGGGTGCGGCGTGCGAGTTCGCGTGCAGCCTGCCAGTCCGCCGCGATGCCCGCGCCGCTCATCGGACCCTCAAAGAGAATCCGCGCCGGCAGCGTTGCTGGCGCGGGCTCGCCGGCGCGTACCACCGGCAGCAACCCGAGCGAGGCGGGTAGCCGCAGGTCCTGCAAATCACGCACGTCGCTCTGCAGCACGTCGGGTTTGAATACCGCAAGAATTTCGTTCACCGCCGACTGCGTCGGATGTCGGCTCACCGCCACGCAATGGACGCGGCCGCGGGCCGGGGCGGCGAGCTCGTGCGCGCGCTCCGCGCTCACTTGCCGCGGCGACGCCGCAAACACGAACCCAATCGCATCGACCCGCGCTTCGATGGCAGCGGCCACGGCCTCTGGTGTCGTCATGCCGCAGATCTTGATCCACATGCTAGGGCTTCCTGCAGGCGGCCCGTCCCGCCGCCAACAGTTGGCTCGCGAGAGCGCCCGGGTCCTTTCCCTGCATGAGCGCACTCCCGACGAGAGCAAGTTCATAACCGGCCGCGGCCACCCGGCCCGCATCCGCGATCGACACTACGCCGCTCTCAGCGACCCGCGGGACACTCGCGGGCAGGAGGGGCGCCAGCTCCAGCAGGCGCTGCGGCACGATCTCAAGCGTCGCCAGGTCGCGGCAGTTGACCCCGGCGAGGAGTTGATTGCTGCCGTGGTGCGCGGCGAGCAGCTCATGCATGAGCTCGATGTCGTGCGCATCAAAGGCTTCGAGGAGGACGAAGAGGCCTGAGGCAGTCGCGCAGTCGAGCAGCGCGGTGAGCTCGTCCCGCGGCAGCAGGCGCAGGATGACCAGCACGCCGCCCGCGCCGGCGACGCGCGCTTCCAGCACCTGGTAGGGATCGACGAGAAAATCCTTGCGCATGGCGGGAACCGCCAGCGGCGCCAGTGCGCCTGCCGCACTCTTCAGGTGCGCGAGCGTGCCGTCAAAGCGGCTCGGCTCCGTGAGCACCGAGACTGCGGCCGCGCCCGCACGCGCGTAGGCAACAACGCGTCCCGCCACGCTGTCGCTTTGCCTGCTCAAGGGACCCGCCGCCGGCGAACGCAGTTTCAGTTCCGCGATGAGATCAAATCCGGACGGATCCAGCTGCAATCGGGATGGCGCGCGTACGTTTCTCGCCTGGCCTTCGAGTGTGGCAGCAGAGCACGTAAGCTTCGCCGTCCGCACGCGCTCGCGGCTACCGGCTGCCATCTCCTGCAGGAACGCCGTCACGCCGGACGCTCCGCGACCGTCGGCTGCCGGCGCTGTTCGCGCAACGCCTCGAGGAGACGGCGCGCGGCGCCGCTGTCGATGGCGGCGGACGCGCGCGCCACGCCTTCCTGCGGATGTTGGGTCTCGCCGGCGATCTCCAGTGCCAGCGCGGTGCCGAGCAGCAGGCAGTCGCGATGCGCGCCACGATCCTCACCCGACAGCACCCCCTGCAAGGCCTGGGCATTGCATTGCGCATCACCACCGACAAGATCCGCCGGGCTGCATGCCTTCAGTCCGTAGTCGGACGGCGACCGCAGACCCGCATCGACACGTCCGGGCCTTACATCAAAGACCGTGAACGGGCCGATCGGTGTGGGCTCATCCCAGCCTTCCGCACCGTGCACGACGAAGGTCCGTTCAATGGGCAGTCCTGAGAACGTGTCGGCCATCAGCCGCGCGACCTCGAGGCTGAACGCGCCGATGAGGTGCAGCGGCGGCTGCGCGGGGTTCACGAGCGGTCCCAGGATGTTGAATACGGTGCGCACCCCGAGCGCGGCACGGATCGGCACCACCCCCGCGGTTGCCGGATGGTAGTGAGGCGCATAAAGAAAGGTGAAGCCGGTGGCCGCAAGACACGCCGCGGCGGCGGCGGCATCGGGCGGTATCCCGACGCCGAGCGCTTCGAGCATGTCCGCGCTGCCGCAGCGGCTGGAAACCGAGCGGTTGCCGTGCTTGATGACCGGCACGCCGCAGGCGGCGGTGAGGAGCGCCGAACCGGTGGAAATGTTGAAACTCCCCGAAGCGTCACCGCCGGTGCCGACGATGTCGATGGCGCGCAGGCCGGCGGGAATCCCGGTGGGTCGCGCGCGGCGTCGCATGGCCTGCGCGAGACCGCGCAGCTCCTGCGCTACGACGCCTTTGCTCGAAAGCGCGGCGAGCAGCGCGCCGGCCATGGCTGGCGGCGTGTTCGGATCCGTGAGCTGCGCGAGCAGCGCTTCCGCCTGATCCTGCGACAGATCGCGCCGCTCCAGCAGCTGTTGCAGGAGCTCACGCGGTGCGGACATGGCTCGCTCCGCCGGTGACCCGCAGGAAATTGCCGAGGAGGCGCGGCCCCTCGGGCGTGAGAATGCTCTCCGGATGGAACTGCACGCCCTCGACGGCGAGCGTGCGGTGGCGCACCCCCATGATTTCCCCTTCCGCGGTCTGCGCGCTCACCTCCAGAACCTGCGGCATGGCCTCCGGCGCGGCGATGAGCGAGTGGTAACGCCCCACTTCACACGGCAGCGTGAGGCCTTCGAACAGCGTGCGTCCATCGTGACGCACGAGCGAGGTCTTGCCGTGCATGAGCCTGCCGGCTCGCACCACCTGGCCGCCAAACACCTCCACGATCGACTGGTGCCCGAGACACACGCCGAGCACCGGGATGCTACCTGCGAACGCGCGGATCATGTCCATGGAGACGCCGGCATCGTAAGGCGTACCCGGGCCCGGAGAGATACACAGGTGCGACGGCGCGAGCGCCCGCGCCTCCTCTGGGGTCAGCGCGTCATTGCGGTAGACGCGAACTTCCGCGCCCAGCACGAGGAACGCCTGCACCAGGTTGTAGGTGAACGAGTCGTAGTTATCGATCAGGAGCAGGCGCGGCGTCACAGTCCCTCCCCCGCCAGTTCCAGCGCGCGCACCATGGCCGCGCTCTTCGCCAGAACTTCCGCGTGCTCGCTCTGCGGCACGCTGTCGGCGACGATGCCGGCGCCCGCCTGGTAACTGTACTCATCACCCTTGAAGACCAGCGTGCGGATGGTGATCGCATGATCCATGTCACCGTGCGCACCGAAATACCCCACCGTGCCTCCATACAAGCCGCGACTCACCGGTTCCAGCTCGTCGATGATCTGCATGGCGCGCACCTTGGGCGCTCCGACCAGCGTCCCGGCGGGGAACGCCGCCGCGAACAGGTCGAATGCGTCGCGCTCCGGCGCGAGATCCCCGTGCACACCGCTTACCATGTGCATGACGTGGCTATAACGCTCGATTGAGCGGTAGGGCTCGACGTGCACGCTGCCGGCCCGCGCCACGCGCCCCAGGTCGTTGCGCGCCAGATCCACCAGCATTACGTGCTCAGCATTTTCCTTGGGGTCGGCCAGCAACTCCTGCTCGCGGGCCGCATCCACTGCGGCATCCGTCGAGCGCGGCCGCGTGCCGGCGATCGGCCGCAGCTGCGCCCGCCGCCCGTTGAGTTTCACCAGCGCCTCGGGCGATGAACCCACCACGGCAACATCCCCCAGCGCGCAGTAATACATGTAGGGCGAAGGGTTGATGAGGCGCAGCGCGCGATACGCCTGGAAGGGATCGAGCTCATGCTGCCCGCTGAAGCGGCTCGCCAGCACCAGCTGGTACACGTCGCCGGCGGCGATGTACTCCTGCGTTCGCTTCACGCCCGCCATGTAGTCCGTGGGCGACCACGCAGCGGCGGGTGGCCCATAGCGGCCAGCACGCCGGTTGTTCGGCAGCGCCCCGCGCAGCGCGCTCACCACTTCCTTGCGCAGCGAGCGCCGGTCCGCGTCGCTGCCGGCATGCACGAGCGCAATGCCGCGCGTCAGGTGATCAAACACCAGCACCGAACGCGGCGCAACGTAGTGCAGCGCCGGCACGCCGCTCGCCCGCCCGGCTCGAACCGGTAGCCGCTCGAAGTAGCGCACCACATCATAGGCTGCGTAGCCGACGAGGCCGCCAGCGAGTGGCACACCGGTCATGTCTGGTTCTGGCCGCGGTGCTGCTCGCAAGGCCGCGCGCAGTCCAGCCAGAAGCTCAGCCCCAGTGGCCGGCAGGGGCTGAAGCTGTGGACCGATCGCGAGCCCGCGGTCATCGAGCCGCACTTCGAGGCCGGTGCCCAAGCCGATGAATGAGTAGCGCGCGAGGCGCTCGCCGCCCTCGACGCTCTCGAGCAGGAAGCGCGGTTCGAAAGCGCTAAGCTTCATGTATGCCGATACGGGCGTGTCGAGATCGCCGGCGATGTCAAAAAGTGCCTGCAACGCGAAAGGCTCCAATTACCAAAGACAACAAAAAACCCACCGCCGGGGACGTCCGGAGATGGGTTGCTGGTACGGTGAAAATCTTAAAGTCGCGAAAAACAGCTGGCCGTCAGCCCACTCCGTTATACGGGGCGCCACCACCAAAGGCGTGAAATGCTGACGGGCTGGTGCGACATATGTAAATGAGTATCACCGTCGGACGCTCGGGACGTCAAGCGATCGACGGGGGCCTTTGTCAATTCACCGTGCCGGCACGTAAACTTCAGGTCACCAACGACCTGCCAGGGTAATCCGAGGGAGTTGATATGCGCCCGTCCCGTACCATGTTCGTCGTGGTTGCCGCGAGCCTCGCTGCCTGTGGCGGCGACTCAAGCAGCGTCTCGAATGGCGGCGAAGGCATGCACTACACCTTCGTCACCCCGCCGGCCAACTCGCAGCGGGTCTACAGCGAAACAATCGAAGACAACCTGCACAGCACCATTTTCCTTTCGTACACGGAAACGGTGACCGCGGTTAATGCCAACGGTTCCTACACGGTCCTGCGGGAGGATCCGAATCACGAAGCGCCGGTGGTCGATGGGACTACCTACGGCATACAGACCGAGACGCTTTTTGAGAACAACTCCGGCCAGACGACCTTCTACGACCCAGGGGCCCCGGGAGGGGTTCCGCTGCCGTGCACCTACACGCCCCACGGACCGGGACCGGACTTTCCGGTGGCGGTTGGGGAGGCCTGGACACTGGATTACACGTTCGGGTGCGAGCCCCAGGGTCCCATTGCCTACGTGCAGAACGGCACCTTGACCGACGTCGAATCAGTGACTGTGCCGGCTGGCACTTTTAATGCCCTCAAGCTGCAGAGCACCATCTCGTGGACCGATACGCTGGGAACCACGCGTACGCAGACGGTGACGAATTGGCGCGACGTGCTGACCCTGGTGTCGGTCAAGGAGAGCGTCACCATCGATTATGCGGGTCCCCTGCCTGTCACCGGTTACCCGCTGAGCAGGGAAACCGTCCTGCAAAGCCTCAGGTAACGTCAGCGCCTATTTCAGGCAAACCGCTTCGACATTGTTGCCGTCGGGATCCAGCAGAAACGCCGCGTAGTACGTCGGGCTGTAGTCCTTGCGCAGTCCGGGCTTGCCGTTGTCGCGCCCGCCCGCCTTGAGGCCCTCGCGGTAGAAGGCGTCGACTGCAGCATGACTGTCGGCCGCAAATGCCAGGTGCAGCAGGGAGTGCGCGAGCTTCGCGTCGCCGCCCAGCCACAGTCCCGGCGCCCCTTTGGGGCCGATCCCTACTATCGTCTCGTCGCCGGCGCCGACCTCATGACCCAGCGCGCCGAGCGCTGCGCTGTAGAAGCGCGCGCTGGCATCCAGATCCTTCACCTTCAGGCCGATATGGTCGTACATGCGCTACCCCGACTTAATGTGAATCCACTACTTACGCATCGCCTCAAGCGCAGCGTGAGTCAGAAAGCCGCTACGCGTCTGGCCGTTTTTCTTTGCGTACTGGTCGATCTGTTTGAGCAGCCGACCTGGAACGGTAATGTTGACTTTCTCCGCCGGTCCAAAAAAACGCTCGACCGGTACGTCCACGATGCCCCATGTCCAAGCCTTGTATTCGCGGCTCGCCTGCCATTCACTCATCGGCCTGGGTTCTGGAAGATCCTTGCCATCCTCGGCGAGAACCTCGCAGTGAGCCTCAATCGCCTCCCGAGCCATGTCGAAGGCGTCCTCAACCGTATCGCCCGCGCTAAAGCAGCCCGGCAGATCTGGCACGACAACACCGAAGGCGCTCTTTTTCGTGCCCGGCTCAATCGCAATCGTGAATTTCATTTCAATCCCGCCTGGTTGCGAATCTTGTGCACCAATCCCTTACCAAGTTCCTTCTTCGGATGCGGAACCATCAGATGCCCCGCAACGATCGGATGCTTGAAGATGTGGTGGCTGCCGACAATCCGGTCTTCGATCCAGCCGGCTTTCCGCAGCTCCCGGATCAGGTCGGCGCTCTTCACGGTGGGTATTATACCCACCGCTTCAGGCCGGTCAACACCATACCCACCAATTGCTTTTCCGCTAAAATGCGGACTTACGCCTGCGCTGCTGAGAGTGACCCCGGAAATATGAGTATCAAAGAATTGCTCGAAAGCTGGCGCGAGCATGCGGCCGCACCGCGCACGGCGCGGACCTGGGCGGTGCGCCTGCCGCTGGATGACGCCGCGCGCCTCGCAGCGCTGGCGGAAATGTTCCCCGGTCGCTCGGCCGAGCAGCTGGTCACGGAGCTGCTCGGCAAGGCACTCAAGGAACTGGTGGCGGCGATGCCGTACGTCGCCGGCAAACGCGTGATCTCGACCGATGAGCAGGGCGACCCGGTGTACGAGGATGTTGGTCCGACGCCGCGCTTCATGGCGCTTGCCCGCCGGCACTACACGGAACTTTCGGCCAAGCCGGCTCGCAAGCCCGCGCCTGCCCCCAAGAAGACGCGCCGCAAGGGCGCGCGCTGACACGAGGTCCTATGCCCTCCTTTGATGTTGTCTCGGAATTGGACTCGCACGAAGTCGCCAACGCGGTCGACCAGGCAAACCGCGAGCTGGCGCAGCGCTTCGATTTCAAGGACACCGGGGCGCGGTACGAACTCGCCGAGTTCACGGTGACGCTGCACGCGCAGGTGGAATTCCAGCTGAAGCAGATGCTCGAGATACTCAAGGTTCGGCTCGGCAAGCGTGGTGTCGACCTGGTGTGCCTGGAGGTGAAGGACCCGCTGACGAACCTCGCCGCCGCGCGCCAGGAGGTGATCCTGAGGCAAGGCATCGATCAGGACAGCGGCAGGAAGATCACCCGGCTGATCAAGGATTCAACGCTCAAGGTGCAGGCGAGCCTGCAGGGCGACAAGGTGCGCATCGTCGGCAAGAAGCGCGATGACCTGCAGGCGGCGATGGCGCTGCTGCGCGGAGCGAAAGTCGAAGTGGCGCTGCAGTTCAATAACTTCCGCGACTGAGCCGGTCGATGATCTTGCACAGGCCCTCAGTCGCGTCGATGACGCTGGGGCCTAAACGGCTGAAGGCCTGATCCTCGAAGACCACCAGGTGCCCCTCGCGCACCGCCTTCATGCTCCCGAAGCGCCGCCAACCGGCAAGCCACGCGGCGCCCTCCCCGGGTGGAGCTGCCGCGACAATGATGTCCGGATCGCGCCCAATCACCGCTTCCGTATCCACCACCGGCCCGGCTTCCGGGAGGTCCGCAAAAAGATTGCGAGCCCCGCAAATCTCCAGAGCGTCGCTCATGAGCTGCCGGCCGCCGACCGTGTAGATCGGGCGGTTCCACACCTGCAGCAGTACGGTTGGATGCGCCGCATTCTTTAAGTAGGCGGCTTTCAGGCTGGCGAGCCGTACGTCGATGTCCTGCGCCGCACGCGCCGCGTCCGCTTCAGTACCTGTCAGCAGCCCCAGACGACGCACGGAGTCGGCCAGCTCCGCCAGCCGTGCCACCTGTTGCTCGTAGATCGGGATGTTCAGGCGCGCAATCTTGGCGCGCTGCGCGGGGTTCGTACCTGCGGGCCACGCGATCACCACGTCCGGATGCAGCGCGACCAGACGCTCAAGATCAACGGCCGCCACGTCGCCGATGCGGGGGACCTGCCGCGCGGCGGGGGGTTCATCGGAGTACTCGACCGTGGCGATGACCTGGCTGCCCCCGCCTGCGGCGAACAACATCTCGGTGGCGCCCGGGGCCAGGCTCACGATGCGAAGCGGCGCGGAACCCACGCTCACCGTGCGGCCGGAATCATCTGTCACGGTGCGGGTGAGTGCCGGCCCGGTGGCGGCCGGCGGTGAGGCCTGGGATACCCCAAGGGCCAGGACCAGCGTCCCGAGTCCCAGGGCCCTCGTTAATTTCATCAGTCCAGTCATTGACACTGTGTCAATACAGCGTTAGGCTCTGAGCATCATGAATTACATCGCCGAACGCCGCCAGGAAGAAAAGGAGCGCCGCCGCGCCGACATCCTGGATGCGGCCGAGGCGGCCCTCACGCGCGTTGGCTGGGACGAACTCACCATGGACCAGGTGGCGCGCGGGGCACGGCTGTCGCGCGCCCTCGTGTACGTGTACTTCACCGACAAGGTCGATCTCATGTACGGCATCTGCGAGCGCGCGCTCGGGCTGCTGCGCCAGCGCTTCGAAGAAGCCGCGGCGCGTCACGGCAAAGGGATCGATCAGATGACGGCGATCGGCCGCGCCTACATCGCCTTCTCCCAGGAATTCCCGGTGCATTTCGACATCATGGCGCGCTGCGAGATGCGCGAGGTCGACATCGCCAACGCCCAGCCGAACGAAGCGGCGTGTCTTGCCAGCGGGGACGCCCTGCACGCCGTGATGGTCAAGGTACTCGACGATGGTGTGCGTGACGGCTCCATCCGCCCTGATCTTGGCAATCGCGTGCTGGTGGCGACGGTGCTGTGGGGTTTCACGCACGGCGTGATCCAGGTGGCGACCACCAAAGCGAAGCTCCTCGCGCACCAGGGCGTCGACGGGCGCGCGCTCCTGGATGAAGCGATGGACATGGCGACCCGATCGCTGGCGACGAAGGTCTGAGCCCTTTTTTTGACCACGAATTGACACGTGTCCAACGAGTACACAGATGAAGTCCCGCGTAATGCTCCTCGTGCTCGCCGGCCTCGCCTTCGGTGCCGCGAGTCGGATCACCGTGGTGCAGGCGCAGGCTGCCCCCTTTGCGAGCGGTAGCCCGCCCGCCGATGTCGTGGCGACCCGGCCGGTCGCCTCGGTGGTCGATGATTACGTGCGCGAGGCGTTGAAGTCCAACCTGTCGCTGCGCGCGCAATCACTGACCGTCGAGCGCAGCTTCGCGGCGCTGGATGCCGTACGCGCGCATTTTTTTCCGACGCTCGCGCTCGAGGCGCGGTACAGCTGGTCCGAAGGCGGGCGGCTGCTGCAGCTGCCGCTCGGCGACCTCATGAACCCGGTGTACGCGTCGCTGAACCAGCTGCTCTCGGCCCAGGGCAGGCCGGCAGAATTCACTCCGATCCAGAATGAGTCGTTCAATTTCCTGCGCCAACGCGAGCAGGACACGCGCATCACCGTGCGCCAGGCGCTGTACGCGCCGGCGATCCCGGCCGCAGTGCGCGTCCAGAGCTCGCTTCTGGAAGCCGCGCAGTTCAACCGGCTGGCGGTGGCACGGCGACTCAAGCGTGACGTCACGGTCGGCTATCTCGACTGGCTGAAGGCCACGCGCACCGTCGGCATCGTGGACGCGAGCGTCGCACTCCTCGCCGAGAACGTGCGGGTGAGCGAGTCCTTGTACCGCAACGGCAAGGTAACCCAGGACCAGGTGCTGCGCGCGCGTGCCGAGTTGCTTGGCGTTCAGCAGCAGCTGCGCGAGGCGCGCAACGGCGAATCCCAGGCGAAGAGCTATCTGAACTTCCTGCTCAACCGTTCGCTCGATGAACCGCTGCAGAGCGCCGCCATCGACGCGGAAATCACCCACACCGGCCGCGATCTTGCGCAGCTGCGCGCGGTCGCCCTCGCCAACCGCCCCGAAGTGGCGCAGCTCGACCGCGAAGTGCACGCCGCCCAGGCGCAGATCCAGGTGGCGCGCGCGGCGCTCAAGCCAACCCTTTCTCTCGGCGTTGACGCCGGCACCAACGACGAGCGTTATGACTTCGGCTACGGACGCAACTTCGGCACCATCTCGCTGCTTCTGCACTGGCAGTTCTTTGACGGTGGTGCGAGCGAGGCCGAGGTGCACAGCGAGCGCGCCGAAGCCCACCGCGCCGCGGTGCTGCGCGACGCCCTGACCCAGCAGATCCAGCTCGAAGTGGAGCAGTCGCTGGACAACCTTACGACCAGCGCCGACTCGCTCGCCACAGCGGACGCGCGCGCGGCGGCGGCCCGCGCCGGCTTTCGGATCGCAAGCCGCAAGCGCGATGAGGGCGTCATAAACCAGGTTGAATTCATCGACGCCCGCAGCACGCTCACCAGCGCGGAACTGAATCTCAACGTCACCCGTTTTGAGCTGCTGGCGCGGCAAGCCGAGCTCGACTACGCGACCGCGGCGGGGACACTGCCGCTCGAAGCCTTATGAGCCGCCGGAGAGCATTGATATGACACAGCACAAACTCGCCGCCCTCGCCCTGAGCCTCAGCCTTGGCGCAGCACTCACCGCCTGCTCCTCGCATGCGGGTGAGAGCGCCGCGCCGCGCACCCCGGTGCGCGTGGCGGCGGCCACCAGCGGGCCGGCGACGCCGGCGATCCTCACCAACGGGACCATCGCCAACAAGGACGAGATTCCGCTGTCGTTCAAGGTCGGCGGTGTCATCCACGCCATTCATGTCGAGGAGGGCGCGAGCGTGCATGCGGGCGAGCCCCTGGCCGAAATCGAGCTCACCGAAATCAATGCGCAGCTCGAGCAGGTGCGCGCACTCGCCACCAAGGCGCAACGCGATCTGGCGCGTGGCGAACGCCTGTACGCCGATGAGGTGATCAGTCTTGAGCAGTTGCAGGACCTCAGGACCCAGGCGGCCACCGCGCAGGCGCAGCTGCGGGGCGTCGAGTTCAACCGCGGCTACGCGGTCATTACCGCCCCCGGGGACGGGGTGGTGCTGCGCAAGCTCGCACAGGAGCGTGAAATCGTGCCCGCCGGGCAGACCGTGCTCCTCGTCGGCGGGCATGACAAAGGCTACGTGGTACGCGCTGCGCTCGCCGACCGGGAGCTGGTGCAGTTGCAAATCGGTGATCCGTGCGAGGTGCGCCTCGACGCCTATCCCGGACAGGTGCTGCACGCCAGGCTCTCGCAGATCGCGAGCGCGGCGGATCAGCGCACCGGCATGTTCCCGGTGGAAGCGCGCCTGGATGCGCCGCCCGCCGCCCTCGCCAGCGGTCTCGTGGCGAAGCTGCGTCTGTATCCGGCAGCCGGCCGCACGCACACGCTCACCTACGTCCCGATGGGCGCGGTGGTCGAGGGCAGCGGCGATACCGCCAGCGTCTTCGTTGTCCACGGCGATCGCGCGCAGCGGCGCCAGGTGCGCGTGGCGTTCATTGATCCGACCGGGGTAGCGCTGGCCGCAGGCCTCGCGCCGGGCGAGCGCGTGGTCACCGATGGCGCGCTGTACCTCGAGGACAACGACGTCATCGAGATCGTCACCGATCCGGCGCGCGTGGCCGGCAACTTCTGAAGCTGCTGCGCCTCAAGGATACCCACAATGACGCTGCTGGAATTTCCGATCAGGCGCTACCAGGTGACGCTGGTCGCGTTGCTGTGCCTCGTGGCCCTTGGCTGGTTCGCTTTTGCCAGCGTGCCGCGCGAAGAAGACCCGTATTTCAAGATCGCGGCGGCGCAGATTCTCGCCGTGTACCCGGGCGCGGATCCCAAAGACATGGAGGAACTGGTCGTCAAGCCCATCGAGGACCGCCTGGCGGAGCTCGATGACGTTCACAAGATCGACACCACCATCAACGATGGTCTGGCATTCACCTACCTCGAGTTCAATGCCAACACGGACGCGGACAAGAAATTCGACGAGGTGACGCGCGAGGTCAACGCGCTGCGTCCGGAGCTGCCCGCCGAGGTACAGAGGATCGAGGTGCGCCGGGTGAGCCCGGGCCTCGTCAACGTCGTGCAGGTGGCGCTGGTCTCCGCGGATGCACCCTACCGGGAACTCGAGGACTACGCGCGGCGCCTGAAGGACACGCTCAAGGCGGTGGATGGCGTGCGCACCTCCGAGAGCTGGGCGTACCCGGCGCGCGAGCTGCGCGTGCAGCTGGATCTGCAGCGCATGTCGGAGCTCGGGCTCAAACCCCCGCAGCTCATCCAGGCCCTGCAGAGCGACAACGCCAACCTTTCCGCCGGCGCGCTCGATATCGGGCCGCGTACCTTCAGCCTCAAGACCTTCGGCAGCTACCGTTCACTCGATGAGGTGCGCGATACCGTGGTGCAGGCCGTCGGGGGCCGCATGGTGCGGGTGCGCGACGTCGCCGACGTCAGCTGGAACACGCAAACCTGGAGCTACATCGGCCGCTTCAACGGCCAGCGCGCGGTGTTCGTCACCGCGAACCAGAAGGACGGTTACAACATCCTCGAGGTGAGCGCGCGCATCAACGCCGCGGTGCAGCGCTTCGGCCGCGAGCTGCCCAAAAGCATCCTTCTGGAGCAGGGATTCGATCAGTCGCGCAACGTCGCCAGCCGCCTCGACCACCTGTACCGCGATCTGCTGATCGCGCTGGCGCTGGTGCTGGTGACGCTGCTGCCGCTGGGGCTGCGGGCCGCCGGCATCGTCATGGTGTCCATCCCGCTGTCGTTCGCCTTCGGGCTCACGGCACTGGATTTCATGGGCTATTCGCTGAACCAGATTTCGATCGCGGCCTTCGTGGTGGCCTTAGGGCTCCTGGTCGATGACTCGATCGTGGTCACCGAAAACATCGCCCGCCACCTGCGCGAGGGCGCCTCGCGAACCGAGGCGGCGCTCGCCGGTACGCGCCAGATTCTGGTCGCGATCGTCGGCTGCACGGCAACGCTGATCTTTGCTTTCCTGCCGCTCATGGCGCTGCCGGGAAACGCCGGCAAGTTCATCCGCGTGCTGCCCTTGACCGTGGTGGCAACCATCGTAGGTTCGCTGCTCATCGCCTTGTTCGTCATCCCGTTCATCGCCAGCCGGGTACTCGCCGAGCACGCCGACCCGCATGGCAGTCCGCTCCTGCAGCGGGTGATGGGTGCGATCCACCGCTATTACCGGCCGGCACTGCACTATTGCCTCGCCCGACCCAAGGCGAGCGTTTTCGCCGCGATCGGCGGTGTGCTGGTGCTGTCCGCGGTACTGGTACCGATCATCGGCAGCAGTCTGTTCCCCAAGGCGGATACGCCGCAGTTCCTGGTGACGGTGGAAGCACCCGATGGCACGAGCTTCGCGGCCACTGACCAGGCGTTGCGCTTCGTGGAGGACAAACTCGCCCATATGCCGCAGGTGCGCAGCTGGTTCGCCAATGTCGGCCACGGCAATCCGCAGATCTATTACAACGTCATTTCGCATGGTGACGCTGTCAACTATGCCGAAGCCTTCGTGCAGCTCAAGGAGTACGACACCCGCAGCACCCCGCGACTGCTCGATGAGCTGCGCACGCAGCTGGCGGCTTACCCGGGCGCGCATATCTATGTGAAGGAGTTCGTCAACGGACCGCCCATCAACGCACCGGTGTCGGTGCGGGTGATCGGTACGGATCTCGACGTCATCGAACGCCTCGCGGCGCGGGTCGAACGCGTGCTGCAGGCGACGCCGGGAACGCGCGATGTCGTCAATCCGGTGCGCGTGCCGCGTACCAACCTGCACCTGGATATCGATCCGCAAAAGGCGGCCTTGCTCGGTGTGCCGGTCGTGGACTTCGAGCGCGCCGTGCGGCTGTCGGTGGCGGGCATCCCGGTGGGCACCTTCAAGGATCCGAGCGGCGAGCAGTACGACATCATGGTGCGGACGCCGCTCACCGAGCGCGCCGGTCTCAGCGCACTCGAGCAGATCCGCGTGCCCACGGCGAGCGGAGCTATCCTGCCGGTTTCGCAGCTGGCAACCCTGGGGTTCCAGCAGGCGCCGACGCAGATCCAGCGCTACAACCGCGAGCGCAACGTGACCATCAACGCGCAAGTGGTGCGAGGTTTCAACACCGCCAAGGTCACCGCTGCGGTCGCCAGGCGTTTGGACGCCATCAGCTGGCCACGCGGCTATCGCTACGCGCTCGGTGGCGAAGCGGAGTCGGGCGCGGAGGCCTTCGGCGGCATTGGCACGGCCATCATCGTCGCGGTGTTCGGGATCTTCGCCATCCTGGTGCTCGAGTTCGGCAACTTCAAATCCACGCTCATCGTGCTCACGGTGGTGCCGCTGGGCGTGTTCGGCGGTCTGCTGTTACTGCTCGCAACCGGCAACTCGATCTCCTTCACGGCCAGCATCGGCTTCATCGCGCTCATCGGCATCGAGATCAAGAACTCCATTCTGTTCGTGGACTTCACCAACCAGCTGCGCGCGCAGGGCGTGCCGCTCGGCGAGGCGATCGAGCAGGCGGGCGAGATCCGCTTCCTGCCGATCCTCCTCACCTCGGCGACCGCGATCGGCGGCCTGTTGCCGCTGGCGCTGCAGAATGTGGGTCTGTACTCACCCATGGCGTGGGTGATCATCGGCGGCCTGATTTCCTCCACGCTGCTCGCGCGGCTGGTCACGCCCGTCATGTACAAGCTCATTCCGCCAAGCATTGGCATCGAGCCGGCAGCGGCCTGAGCCGAGCCGCCGGCTGGCGGCGGCAGGCCGAACACGAGCGGGTCGGACGACGCCCTATGATGCGTGACGCCTGCTAACCAACCACTCAGGAACGGTCCGATGCAAGCCCCTGCTGCCGCGGTCGTCATTGCACTGCTCGTCAGCGCCAGCGCCGCGCGCGCCGAGCAGTTTCGAGTCGACGCCAGCCACAGCGGTATCTACAAGGCGGCGGGCGTGCCGGTGCTGCACGGGGTGAAATGGAAATTCAAGACCGGGGCGGCCATCGTGTCGAGTCCGGCCATCAGTGCCGGCATCGTTTATTTCGGCAGCAGCGATCACAACTTCTACGCGATCGATGAATCCTCGGGTCGGCTGCGGTGGAAATTCGCCACCCAGGGCCGCGTGACCTCATCGCCGGCCGTGTCAGCCGGGCGGGTGTACTTCGGCAGCTACGACGGCAATTTCTATGCGCTCGACGCCGCCAATGGGGCGTTGAACTGGAAGTTCACCACCGGCGGCGAACGCCGTTTCAGCGCCCGGCATCTGCACGGTGCGGATCCGGCGGCCGAGGTGATGCCGGATCCGTTCGACTTTTTTCTTTCCTCGCCGGCGGTCGCCGGGGGCATGGTCTACTTTGGCAGTGGCGACGGCAACGTTTACGCACTGGATGCGGGCAGCGGCGCGCTGCGCTGGAAATTCCACACCGGCAACGTCGTGCACGCCTCCCCAGCGGTGGCCAATGGCACGGTATTCGTGGGCAGCTGGGACAGTTACTTTTATGCCCTGGACGCTACGAGCGGCAAACAGCGCTGGCGATTCAAGACTGGCGAGGATCCGGCGATCAACAACCAGGTGGGAATACAGTCCTCTGCCGTGGTGGCGGATGGGGTGGTGTATTTCGGCTGCCGCGACTCCAACCTCTACGCGCTCGATGCAGCGAGCGGAACGAAGCGCTGGTCATACTCGACCAGGAGCTCCTGGGTGATCAGCTCCCCGAGTGTGCGCGATGGCCGGGTGTACTTCGCCACCTCCGACACCGCACTCGTACTCGCGGCGGACGCAAAAACCGGTGCACCGGTGTTTTCCCTGAGTTTTCACAAGTGGCCATTCTTCTCTTCCCCGGCGCTCGCCGGGGACCTGCTGTACATCGGCTCGCACGCGGGCAAACTCATCGCGATCGACCTGCAGGCGGGCAAGCAGGCGTGGGCCTTCCAGACCGACGGCGCTCACAAGAACGGACCGGCGTTTACCAAGGCGGACGGCTCGCCGAACTACGACGCCGCCTTCAGTGATTTCTTCTACGACGACCTGGTGGTGGGCGTCGACCGCATGATGAGCGTAGGAGCGGTGGTGTCCTCGCCCGTGCCCGACGGCGACTCGGTGTACTTCGGCAGCTGGGACGGCCAGTTGTATGCGATCAATTGAAGGCCTAGGCGCTTAAGGCCAGCACCCGCTCGCGCAGCAGCTCCGGTGTGGCTTCCTGGGCTGCGACCGCGGCGCCGACCGTGATGCCAATCCGGGCTGACACGCTGTGCAGCAGCGGCCCCCAGATACGACCCGGGTAGCGGCTGAAGACCGAGCCCCACAGTCCCGAAAGCGCCAGCGGAATTACCGGCACCGGCGTTTGCGCGAGGATGCGCATCATCCCGGGGCGGAACGCGGCGACGGCGCCATCACTCGTCAGACGACCCTCGGGGAAAATACACACCAGCTCGCCGCTCGCGAGTTCTTGCGCCACGCTCTCAAAAGCGCGCTCGTAGACCAGGGGACTGTCCTTGGCCGACGCAATCGGCACGGCCTTCATGCCGCGCGCCAGCAGGTTGATGCCGGGCGCGGAAAAGATGGCGCTCTCCATCACGAAGCGGATGGGCCGCCGGCAGGCGGCGGATATCACCAGCGCATCGACAAAACTCACGTGGTTGCAGACCAGGAGCGCCGCGCCTTCGTCCGGGATGTTCTCAAGACCGCGCTCGTCGAGCCGGTAGACGGTGTGAATCAGGAGCCAGGCGACGAAGCGCAGCAGGAACTCCGGCACCAGCGAATAGATGTAGACCGCCACACCCAGGTTCAACGCCGCGGTGATGAGCAAGAGCTGCGGCACGCTCAAGCCCGTCGCCAGCACCAGCGCGCCAAAAGCCGCCGCGGCGACCATGAACAACGCGTTCAAAATGCTGTTCGCGGCGATGATGCGCGACAGCTTCTGTGGCGGCGAGCGCTCCTGCACCATGGCATACAGCGGCACCGCGTAAAACCCGCCGAAGAGTCCAATCCCGAACAGGTCAACGAGGATCCGCCAGGCGTGCGGCTGCGCCAGGAACTCGCCCACAGCCAGCACGTGCGCGGCGGGCGCGGCCGGGGATGCCAGCGCGAGATCGACGGCGAATGCGGTGAGGCCGATGGAGCCGAACGGCACGAGCCCGATTTCTATCTTGCGCCCCGAGAGCCGTTCGCACAGCAGCGACCCGAGCCCCACCGCGGCTGCGAAGTCCACGAGCATCAGGGTGACCACCTGCTCGCTGCTGTTGATCACGAAGCGGCAGTAGACGGGCAGCTGCGTGAGTACCAGCGCGCCGTAAAACCAGAACCATGACAGGCCGAGCAGCGACAGGAACACCGGCCGCGATTCGCGCGCGGCGCTGATATTGCTCCAGGTTGAAGTCCAGGGGTTCCAGTCGATGGTGAGGCCAGGTGCTGCGGCCGGCACCCTGGGGATCAGGAGGCTCGCGAGCAGTCCTATGACCGCGACCGCGCACAGCGCCGCGCCGACCAGCGCCGTGCTGTCACGGCCGGCGAGCACTCCCGCGCCGGTGGTGCCGAGCAGTATCGCGACAAAGGTGCCCATTTCCACCAGCGCGTTGCCGCCGACGAGTTCAGTGGGCTTGAGTATCTGCGGCAGCAGTCCGTACTTGGCGGGCGCGAAAAACGTCGAATGCACGCCCATGAGAAACAGGCTCGCGAGCAGGAGTGAGAGGCTGTGGCCGGCGAAGCCGAGCGCGGCGAGCGCCATGATTAAAATTTCCGCTGCCTTGACCACGCGCAACACGCGCGTCTTGTCGAAGCGATCGGCGAGCTGACCCGCGACACCCGAGAACAGCACGAACGGCAGGATGAAGAGTCCGCCGGCGAGATTCACCAGCAGCTTTGGGTCGAGCCGGCTGTAACGCGCGGTCTGGTACGTGGCCGCCAGGATCAGCACGTTCTTCAACAGATTGTCGTTGAACGCGCCGAGCGCCTGCGCCAAAAAAAACGGCGCGAAGCGCCGCTCACGCAGGAGTCTGAATTGGCCGGATCCGCTCACTGGTCCGGTGACGCTACGCCCCCGTGCATGCCGGATCAATGCCCCGGTTCAACACGGCCGGGGTCAGGCTGCCCGTGAGTGGGCCGCCGCGCCCTCATCCGCCACACTCTCCAGCACCCGTGCCACGGCGTGCACGATCGCGGCGATGCGCACCGCGCTCTGCACCGCCTCACGTTCCAGGCCGTGCTGGCGCAGCTGCCGCTCGTGCGAGGCGACACAGGTACCACAAGCGTTGATGGCCGACACGGCGAGCGCCAGGAGTTCGAAGTCCGCCTTGGCGATGCCGGGGCTGCCGAGGATGTTCATTCGCAGCCGCGCCGGCAGCTTCGCGTACTCGGGATCCTCCACCAGGTGCAGGAATCGGTAGTACACGTTGTTCATAGCCATGACCGCAGCCGCCGCGTGCGCGGCGCTTACGTGCGCGGCGTCAAGGTGCTGCGCCGCGATCGCCTGCATGTCGCGTGTGAATGCCGCGTTGCGTGACGCGGCGGCGGAAGCGAGCGCCACCGCCCAGATCTGCCGCTCGTCCAGGCCCGGCGCGCCCGCACGGGTCAGCACGGTGCCGAGATTCAGCTGCAGATCCCGGGCGTAGCCCGGCAGCGCCTCGCGGATATTCTCCAGCGTCTTCATGTCAGGCTGCCTTCAGGGTGGCTTCGCCCTGGGTCCAGTTGCACGGGCACAGTTCATCCGTCTGCAGCGCGTCCAGCACCCGCAGCACTTCCTCGGGATTTCTGCCGACGTTCATATCCGTGACGTACACGAAGCGGATCACGCCCTGCGGATCGACGATGAAGGTCGCGCGCTGCGCGACGCCGGCCTCCGGGTCGAGGATGCCAAGGGCTCCCGCGAGCTCGCGCTTCACATCGGCGAGCATGGGGAACGGCAGATTGCGCAGCTCTGCCTTCTCGCGCCGCCAGGCAAGATGCACGTACTCACTGTCGATACTCGCGCCCAGGAGCTGTGCCTCGCGCGCCCGGAACTCCTTCTCGAGCTTGCCGAAAGCGGCAATCTCGGTCGGGCATACGAAGGTGAAGTCCTTGGGCCAGAAGAACACCACCCGCCACTTGCCGGGGAAGCTCTCGTGGGTGAAGGGCTGGAACGCCTTCGCGACGTCGTTGGACACGACGCCCGTAAGCGCGAACTGGGGAAACCGGTGACCGACGCCTGACATGCTGGGAACTCCTTGAATCTGCTTGAAGACCGTTGCGGTATGGCGGGCATCATGGCGGCCGGTCTGTTATCCTTCCAATCGATTGATTTAATCAAATCGATAGATTCTATGTATCACACCCATGAATGACCTGAAGCTCAAGGACCTGCGCTACCTGGTGGCAGTGGCGGATGAGCGCCACTTCGGCCGCGCCGCCGCGTTGTGCTTCGTGAGCCAGCCGACACTGTCCGCGCAGCTAAAGAAGCTGGAGCAGACGCTCGGGGTGCAGCTCATCGAGCGCGCGCCCAACAACGTCACCCTCACCTCGGCGGGCCAGGAGATCGTGGCGCGGGCGCGGCGCATCCTCGAGGCGAGCGATGAGGTAGTGACGCTGGCGCGCAGTCACCGCGATCCGCTGGCGGGCAGGCTGCGTGTGGCGTTGTTGCCCACCATCGGCCCGTATCTCCTGCCGCGGGTGGCGCCGGCGCTGCGCAAGGCGCTGCCGCGCCTTGAGTTACGTTTGTACGAGTACCAGACCGCGCCGCTGCTGGAAAAGCTGCAAGCCGGACAACTGGACGTCGGCATCCTCGCCCTGCCGGTCGAAGCGCCGGGCTGCGACGCGCGCGAGCTCTACAACGAGCCCTTCACGGTGGCGCTGCCCAAGCACCACGCGCTCGCCGCCAGGAAGACGCTGCGCGTAGCGGACTTGAAAGGCGAGACGCTGCTGTTGCTCGAGGACGGTCACTGCCTGCGCGACCAGGCGCTGGAGATCTGCAGCCGCGTGGGCACGAAGGACTCACAGGACTTTCGCGCCACGAGCCTGGAGACGCTGCGGCACATGGTCGCTACCGGCGCCGGAGTGACGCTGCTGCCGCAGCTTGCGAGCCGCGGCGCGTGGGGCAACGCCCGCGGCGTCGCCGTGCGTCCGTTCGCAAGCCCGGCCCCCGCTCGCCACATCGGCGCACTGTGGCGCAAGAGCACGGCACGCCGGAGCGCGATCGAGGCGGTGTGCCGGGTAATCATGGAACACGCCCTGTGACGGACCCGCAGCCTGATTCCCCGGCGCCGGAGCCGGTCGCCTTTTCAGCGCGCGATGGCCGAACGCTGGCGGGACTGCTGGCACCGGCGGGGACCGCGGCACGCGCGGCACTGGTCGTGAACGCGGCGACCGGCTACCCGCGCGAGTTCTATCTGAAATTCGCGGACTACTGCGCCGTGCGCGGCTACCACACACTGGTGTACGACTACCGCGGGATGGGCGGCTCGGCACCCGCCGCGCTGGCGACGGAAACCGCGCGCATGAGTGACTGGGGACTCCTCGACATGCCGGCGGCGCTGCAATACCTCGCCACGCGCTTTCCATCGCTGCCGCTCTATACACTCGGCCACAGCATTGGCGGCTGGCTCCTCGGCTGCATGTCAAACCAGGACCGGGCCCGCGCTCACGTGATGATTGCTGTGTCGACTGGTTACTGGGGACAGCAGCGCTTCCCGTTCCGCTACCTGGCCTTGATCCTCTGGAAGGTCTACGGGCCTTTGGCCATCCGGCGCCACGGCTACGTGCCCAAGGGCAGGGTTTGGAGCGGCCGCTCGCTTCCCCGGGGAGTGTTCGAGCAGTGGCGCCGCTGGTGCCTGCGGCCAGAAACCTTCGGCGCGGATCTCCAGGGTGAAATGCGCGCCAGCCAGTTCGAGGCGGTGCGCGCGCCGCTCCTGCACTGGGGTTTTAGCGATGATCCCATCGCCACGCCGGCTGCGGTGGAGGCGCTACTGAAGTTTTATCCTCACGCCCGCGTCGAGCGGCGCTGGACGGCGCCCCGCGACGTCGGCGTGCGCCGCATCGGCCACCAGGGGTTTTTCCTGGAGCGTCACCGCGACTCGCTATGGCGGGGTGTGCTCGACTGGCTCGACGCGCGCCCCACCTGAGAGCCGCGCGCCATTGCGATGGCGATCAGCACGACGAGGCCGCCGGCCAGCTGCACTGTCGTCAGGCGCTCGCCGAGCAGGAGCCACGCGTAAATGGCCGCAGCGATAACCTGTACATACAAGCCCACCGCGCTGAAGGTGGCCGGCAAATGCGCGAGCGCGTACGCGATCAGGCTCTGGCCGACGACCTGCGCCGAGAGTGCGCAGCCGGCCAGCAGCAGCCAGCCATGCACGGTGTCAGGCAGGAACTTCTGACTCAGGGCGAGCGGCAGTAACAACACGGTAAATACCAGCGTCGTGTTCAACATGACGATGGCGGTACCGTGCCGGGTCCGCAGGCGCGACACGGCGAGAATGTAGGCGGCGTAGAAGCACGCCGTGCCAAGTCCAAGCCCGTCGCCGAGGAGCGCATGGCCGCCGCCTGCGAGCTTCGGCGCGAGGATGAGCAGCATGCCCGCGAAGGCGGCGGCGAGCGCCAGCGCAAACCCCAGGCGCGGGCGCTCACCCCACAGCGCCCAGGCCGCCAGGCTCACGAAAATGGGCGCGCAGTTCGCTTCCAGCGTTGAGGCGGCGATCGAGGTGAGCAGGAGCGAGGCGTGCCACAAGGCAAGATCGCCCGCAAAAAATACGCCGGCCCACAGAAACAACGGCTCGCGCAGCGACGCGGCAGGGCCTGGCACGACTGGCGCGCGCCGCCGGCGCTCGAGCAGCACCCAGATGGCGAGGAACGGCAGCGCCAGCGCGCCGCGCCAGAACGCGGTTGCAGTTGGGCCGGTTTCCGACAGGCGTACGAAAATTCCGGAGGCGCCAATCGCAAGCGCGCCAGCGAAGAGCGCCGTAAGTGCCGCGAACTGCGGCCGGGCGGGTATGGCTTGGGTAGTCTCGGACATCGTGTGCCGCGGGCGTGCCGCGGCGCGAGGAATCATAGTAGGTTGCACCGAAACCCGTCTGGCATAATCGCCGGCGTGAAAAGTCGCGCACCGCTCTGCAGCGGATTTATTTTCCTGTTGGGGTTCGCGGCACTGCTGTCCGCTCAGTCTCCAGTGCTGATCGTGGAAGACGCCTGGGTGCGGGTCACCCCGGGCGCCGATGTTGCCGCGGCCTATATGACGCTGCGAAACCTGAGCCAGCAGGCCGTGGCGGTAATCGGGGTGCAATCGGCGCTCGCTGGACACGCGATGATTCATGAGTCGAAGATTCAAGGTGGACGATCCACCATGCGCCCGGTCGAGCGACTGGTCGTGCCCGCTGGCGCCAGCGTGCAACTCGCCCCCGGCGCCTTGCACGTGATGCTGCACATGCTGACCCACACTCCCGCCGTCGGCGAGAGCGTGCCGCTGGTGCTGCACCTCGAAGGCGGCGGCACGGTGGCCGTCACGGCCCGCGTGCGCCCCCTGGCCGCCGACTGATTGCGCCGGCAAGCCGCAGCGCCTCGCGCCACGACCCGAAGTTAGCCGTGATTGCTACTGACTCGGCGCTCGATCACGTCACTCCCTATGATCGCTTTGCGTGGAGCGACACGATGGTCGGGGAGTGGCTCGCGAGCGGCGCCCACGCCGTCGAGCTCATCGCCTACTTCGGCGCCACGGAGTATCGCGATCTGGCGGCTCTGGCGCGCCGCGCTCAACGCACGCCCGTAGCCGATCCGGCACTGGCGGTGCTGATCGTCCCCGGCATCATGGGTTCGCAGCTCGGCATCCGCCGCCCGGTACCATTGCCGGACGACATCGTGTGGATCGACCCGATCGACATTCAACACGGGCGCCTGCGCTCGCTGCGCCTGCCGGGGCCAGCGCGCATCGTGCCGCTGGGCGCGGTGTTGTTTTCGTATCTGCGACTGAAGTTGCAGCTGCGCGCCAGCGGCCTGGCGGCGGAATTCTTTGACTACGACTGGCGATTGTCAGCGGCCGAGGCCGGGCGTGGCCTCGCGGAACGCCTGCGAAACCATCCGGCGGCGCGCCTCCGTGTGGTCGCACACAGCCTGGGTGGACTCGTGGCGCGGGCGGCGCTCGCGCATCCCGGCACCGAAAAAGTTACACGCGTGATTCTGCTCGGCACACCCAATCACGGCTCGTATGCCGCCGTTCAGGCGCTGCGCGGAACCGACGCCGTGGTGCGCAAGGTGGCGCGACTGGCACCTGACTCCGCCGAGATGCTCGCCACCGAGGTATACAGCTCCTTTCCGAGCCTCTATGACCTCCTGCCACCGGGGGACGCGCGCACCGCGCTGTGGGATCCGACGGCGTGGCCGCGCACCGGTCCGCAACCGCGCGCCGCGCTCCTGGCGGGCGCGCGCACTGACCGCGAACGGCTGGCCCCGCCCGATGCGCGCTTCATTTGCGTCGCCGGCATTGGTCAGCCGACAGTCACCGCCGTCGCACGGCGCGGCGATGACTTCCTCTACACCCTCACGCGCGCCGGCGACGGCACCGTACCCGCCGCGAGCGCCGCGTTGAGCGGCACGCGCAGCTACTTTGCACGCGTTGCCCACAGCGACCTCACCCGTGACCGTGAGGTCGGTGCCGCGGTGGTGGATCTGTTGCGCCACGGGGCCACGAAACGGCTCCCCGGGAACTGGCGGGGCACGACCCGCGCACGCGCCCAGGTGAGCGATGCGCAGCTGCGCCGCCTGCATGCCGTCAAGGTGAACTGGGGAACGCTGTCGCCGGAGGAGCGGCGTGCGTTCCTGCAGAATCTGAACGAACCGGTATCACTGAAGCTGCGGATGCCGTGATGGAGCACTGGCGCCTGAGCGCGTAACCTCAGAATCCGGTCAGCAGGAAATCCAACGCAGCGATGATGTCGCGCCGTTGCCGCGCAACACTGCCGACCGGCTCTCCAAGCTCCGAACGGGCGATACCCGCCAGCTGCGGCGTCATCAACACATAAGCGGTGTCCTCGAAGGACACTGCCGGTGTCAGGTGGCGCAGCGGCTTGCGGGCCAGACCCGCCGCCTTGGTGAGCGGAATGACGACGCGGGTCTGCAGCTCTTCAAGCAGCTCCGTCTGGACATCGACAAGGAGCGGGAATGTGGCTCGCGTGCGTGGATTCTTGTTCCTGTAGACAGCGAATTGCGCCACTCAGAAGCTCCGCACGCCGTCAGAGAAGGTTCCGTTTGCGTCAATGAAGTCGTTGTAAGCCGCGATGCCTTCGCGATTCTGCTCACGCCACTCAGCGCGTCTGGATTCCGCGAGTTCCTGCTGCAGCGCCCGCTCCAGCGTCGCTGAGAGATTAAGTCCGGCGGCGCGTGCGGCGGCGAGCAGATCCCCACGGACGCTGACGTTCGTTGCCCGCTTCGCGCTTGTTTCCCGACGCGGTGCCGCGATTGGGGCCGTGCGTTTCATATGCGCATACTAGCGAATCAATGAATGCGCATCAATAATGCGCATGATTGGTCAGCTGAAGACCCGGGAAATCTCCTCGCGCTGCCTGGCATCCGGCAAGCGCCCGCGGCCGGCACGCAGGTTGTCGCGCAGATGCGCGAGCTTCCCCGTGGCGGGAATCACGCAGGTCACCGCCGGGTGCGACACGATGAATTTCAGCGCCAGCTGAGCCCAGCTACCCGCATCGATCTCCCCCGCCCACGCCGGCAAGGCGCGCTCGCGCACTGACCGGAACAGCGCGCCGTCCTCGAACGGACGATTCACCAGCACCGCGACGCCCCGCTCGGCAGCCAGCGGCAGGAGCCGCGCCTCCGCGGCGCGGGTGACCGGCGAGTAGTTGAACTGCACGAAGTCCAGAGGCTCACGTGCAATGACGCGCATGAGTTCCGCGTGTGCAGAGACCGTGTAGTGCGTGATGCCGATGTAGCGAACGCGTCCCGCGTCCTTCCAGGCCCGCAGTGTCTTCAGATGCGTCTTCAGATCCAGGAGGTTATGCACCTGGATCAGATCCAGGCGCGGCGTGTCGAGCCGTGCGGCGGAGTGCGTCATCTGCTCGATGCCGGAGCGCGCGCCGGAAGTCCACACCTTGGTGGCCAGTACCGCACGCGTGCGCATCGGCGGTGTCAGGAGCGCCCCCAGCACCGCTTCCGCGCTCGAATACATGGGCGAGGTGTCGATCAAGGTCCCGCCGCCGGCGAAAAAGCCGCTCAGCACGTCGCCCAGCGGCGCGCGTTGCGTGGGCGACTCGTCCACTTCGAAAGGACCCGAGGTGCCGAGGCCGATGAGCGGCAACTCCTCGCCGCTCGAGGGAATTTTTCGCTTGAGAAAGCCCTGGCTGCCGGCGCCAACGCTTGCCGAAACGGCCATGGCCGCCGCCACCTTGATGCCTCCAGCCAGCAGTTCGCGCCGGTTCATCCGGTTCGATATCCCAGCCTCCGCGGACACCACGGCGGCGCGATCAACGCGTGGTGAAATCCGGCTGCGGGGCGCGGATGTAGGTCGCCGGCTTGAGGCCGCGTTCCTTCACAAGCTGCTCGATCATCAGCACCAGCGAGTTGGCGTCGAGCATGCCGACGAAGTTGCCGTCAGCGTCGAAGTTGACGTTGCTGCCCTCGACGTACATCAGGGTCTCGGTGACTTCAGTGTTGTCCTTCGGCGTGGTCAAGGTGTGCATCGAGGAGCCCGGCTCGTACAGGTAGCAACCAGCGGTCTGCGGCTGGTCCGGATACTCGATGTAGTTCCACCGGCCCGACAGCGTCCACAGATGCACCGAGCCGGTGTGGTAGTGCAGCGGCAGCAGCACACCCGGCTCAAACAGGACGCGCAGCACCCAGATTCCGCGATGGGTATCGAGCATCAGCGGCTGCACATGCACCCCTGGCAATGCATCCTTGTACAGCGGCAGTTCCCTGGTGTTGAGGAACAACAGGGTCTTGTGATTGGTCACCAGCATTGGCAGAGGCATCTCTTATTCTCCTTGGCACGCGCCGCGCTTCAGATGAGCGCGGCGTCCGTCTCCACCACGCTCGCGGCCCCGCCGTCGATCACCCGCGCCAGCCCCAGTGCGATCGGCAGCACGTGCGCGGCGTAGAAAGCGGTGGTGCGGATCTTGGCGGTATAGAACTCCCGATCGCTGCCCTGCGCCTTCGCCGCCGCCAGGGCCGCCGACTTCGCCATGAGCCAGCCGCCGATCACGTAGCCGCACAACCGCAGGTACGGCACCGATACGGCCATGCCTGCGTCGGGGCGTACGGCCATCGATTTCAGGAGTGAAAGCGTTGCCCCCTTGAGCCAGCCCACCGACTCCAGCACCGCCTTGCGCGTGGCGTCCACGATGGGATCCGCGGTGGTGAGCGCCGCGAGTTCGCGCTCCATGTCGGCAATGAACGCGCTCATCGCCGCGCCGCGGTCCTTGGCGAGCTTGCGGCCGATGAGATCGTTCGACTGGATCCCGGTGGTGCCCTCGTAGATGGTGGTGATGCGTACGTCGCGTACGTACTGCGCGGCGCCAGTTTCCTCGATGAACCCCATGCCGCCGTGAATCTGCACACCGATACCGGCAACTTCGTTGCCGATTTCCGTGCACCACCCCTTGGCGATCGGCGTGAGGAGCTCGCCGCGCCTCTGGCCGGCCTGGCGGGCCGCCTCATCCGCGCCGTACTCCCCGAGATCGAATTCAAACGCGGTATAGAGAATGAGAGCGCGCGACGCCTCGACTTGCGACTTCATCATCAGCAGCATGCGTTTGACGTCGGGGTGATTGATGATGGGCGCGGGACCTGACGGCGCCGCGACCGGCGGCTTGCCCTGCACGCGGGTGCGCGCCCACTCCACCGCGCGCTGGAAGGCGCGCTCACCGACCGCGTAACCCTCGCTGCCGACCGACAGCCGCGCGCTGTTCATCATGATGAACATGTATTCGAGGCCGCGCCCGGGCTCGCCGACCAGGTACCCGGTCGCGCCGTTTTTCTCACCGAAAGCCAGCACGCAGGTGGGACTGGCGTGAATGCCGAGCTTGTGTTCGATGGACAGGCAGCGCACATCGTTGCGCGCACCCAGGGAACCATCGGCGTTCACCAGCACCTTCGGCACGATGAACAACGAGAT
>JANWKL010000031.1 GCA_025451375.1 Steroidobacteraceae bacterium | reverse complement strand
TTTCCCGGCAGCCGCTTTTCGCCCTGGTATCGCAACCGCGCTGCCGGTTTCGACGGCGACGACTTCATCAACCTGGTCGCCGGTTTCGACACCACCCTGGCGCCGCTCGCGCTGCTCGAGCGGCTGCAGGCGATCGAAGCCCAGTGCGGGCGGGCGCGGGATGCACCGCGCTGGGCGCCGCGCTCCATGGACCTGGATGTGCTCCTCTATGGAGAACTGGTGTGCGTGGGCCCGCCCATGACGATCCCGCGTCCAGATCTCCTGAAGCGCGCCTATATGTTAGGACCGCTCGCGGACCTGGCGCCGGATCTCAGGCACCCGACTGCGGGCAAGACCATCGGGGAGCTGTGGCAGGCTTTCGACCAGGCGGCGCATCCTTTGGAGCGGATGCGGTCCTGAGGATTGCGGTTACAACAGTGCTACCAGCCGATGCTGCGCCCGCCATCCACGGCGAGAATCTGCCCGGTGACGTAGGGCGCGCCGGTGGCGAAGAACAGGCACACGCGTGCCACGTCTTCAGGCGAGCCGGGACGTTTCAGCGCCGTGCGTTGGGTGATCTTCGCCTGCAGCGCCTCGTCGAGGCCGTCTTCGGGCCACATCACCGGCCCTGGCGCCACCGCGTTCACGCGTACGTGGGGACCCAGCTCGCGCGCGAGCGCGCGCGTCAGCATGACGAGCCCGGCCTTCGCAATGCTGTACACGGGGTAGCGCCGCAGCGGGCGCAGACCATGGATGTCCGCGATGTTGATAATGAGTCCACCTCGCTCATGCAGCAGGGGAGCTGCTGCCTGCGCCAGGAACAAGGGCGCGCGCAGGTTGGTCCCGATGAGATCGTCCCAGTCGATTTCGGTGATATCGCCCACCGGCGTCGGGTAGAAGGTCGAGGCGTTGTTGACGAGGATGTCCAGGCCACCGAACGCCTTTTGTGCGCTGGCCGGGAGTTTTTTCACTTCCCCGACATCCAGCAGGTCGCATTCGGCGAGCGAGGCGGAGCCGGGTCGCGCCGCGTTCAGCTCCGCAGCCAATCGCGCGGCATCCTCTGCGGAGCTACGGTAGTGCAGGACGACGTTCGCCCCCGCGCCATGCAGCACGCGCGCGATTTGCGCGCCGACGCGGCGGGCCGCACCGGTGATGAGCGCGGTCTTGCCGTCGAGGGTGTTACCGGCCGGGGTCGCCGGGCCTTGGGGTGCCGAGGGTTGGTTCGCCATGGAGGGCGATTATGACTGCATCGGGCGCGCGCTCAATGCTGCCGACGCTGACGCCGGAGGAAACGACCCACAGTGCGCGGCTGGCCGGGCTGATCGGTGAGCACATCACCGCGGCCGGCGGCTGGCTATCATTCGAGCACTTCATGGAGCTCGCGCTGTATGCCCCGGGCCTGGGTTACTACAGCGCCGGCAGCCACAAGATCGGAGTGGGTGGTGACTTTGTCACCGCGCCGGAAGCCTCGGATCTCTTCAGCCAGTGTCTCGCCCGCCAGTGCGCCGAGGTGCTGCGCGGTTGCAGACACGGCGAGATCCTGGAGCTGGGTGCGGGCACCGGGCGCATGGCGGCAGCGCTCCTTGGCGCGCTGGCGCAAGCCGACGCATTGCCTGAGCGCTACGCCATCCTCGAGGTGAGTGCGGATCTCGCCGCGCGCCAGCGTGAGCGGTTGATGCAGTTGCCGGTGGCGCCGCGTTCGCGCGTGACGTGGCTCACGCGCCTGCCCGAACGGCCGATCGAAGGCGTCATTCTCGCCAACGAGGTGGCGGATGCGCTGCCGTGCCGGCGGTTCCTCCTGGCGGGCGGCACGGTGCGCGAGCTCGGCGTCGCGCGCGCAGCGGACGGTGGTTTTGGCGAGGCGCATGTGGCGGCCGATGCGGCCTATAGCCGCTTGTGCCTCGAACTGTGCGAGTCCTGGCCGCAACCTTATCCGCAGACGTATACGTCCGAGGTGTGTCCGCGCCTCGAGCCCTGGATAGGCGCGCTCGCGGCCAGTCTTGAACGCGGCACGCTGCTCTTCATCGACTACGGTCTGCCGCGTGCCCAGTACTATCATCCCCAGCGAACCCACGGGACGCTACGCTGTCACTTCCGGCAGCGCGTTCATGACGATCCCTACATTAACGTCGGTGTGCAGGACATCAGCGCGTGGGTGGACTTCACGCGAGTCGCAGAAGCTGCGACGGCGGCCGATCTCACGGTCGCCGGCTTTGCCACGCAAGCGGCGTTTCTGCTCGCGACTGGCATCGAATCGCTGGTAGCACGTGCCCCTGCTGGCACCGCGCAGGCACGGCTCGCGGGGGAAGCGCGGCGGCTGCTCATGCCGGGGGAGATGGGCGAAGCGTTCAAGGTCATGGCGCTGACGCGGGCGTGGGATGCGCCGCTGCAGGGCTTCACGGTGCAGGATCTGCGCCACTCGCTGTAAGAGGATAGGAAAGCGCATGTCACTGTTGAAAATCATCCTGCTCGCGATCGTGCAGGGCCTGGCGGAACTCCTGCCGGTGTCGAGCTCGGCGCACGTGGTCGTGGCCGAGAAGCTCATGGGTCTGGACCCCTCATCGCCGCCCATGACGTTGCTGTTGGTCATGCTTCACACCGGCACCATGTTCGCGGTCATCGTTTATTTCTGGCAACGCTGGCGCAGCACGTATTTCAAGAACGGCCCGGCTTTCCGGAACTTTGCTGTGCTGCTGGTCGTCGCGACCGCGCTCACGGCGGTGGTTGGCGAGGCTATCAAGATCGTCATCGAGAAGACCGCGTTTCGTAACCTGCCGCACGCGCAGATCGAGGATCTTTTCAGCCACCTGGAACTGATCGCCCCGGCACTCGCCGCGGCGGGCATCCTGATCCTGATCGCCGGAATCTACGAGAAGCGCCAGGTCGCGCGTGCGGCGTCGGTTGCGGGCGATCTGAGCTTGAAGCAGGCGGGTATTGTTGGCGCAGTGCAGGGACTGTGCCTGCCCTTCCGTGGCTTCTCGCGCTCAGGTGCCACGATCTCGACCGGCATGTTGTTAGGGGTGGCCAAGGCGCGGGCGGAAGACTTCAGTTTCGCGCTGGCCGTGATCCTGACGCCGCCGGTGGTGGCGCGCGAGGCGTTGCGGGTCGTTCAGTCGACGCGCATCAACGGCACGACGGACCTGGCCTCGGTCGCGGGCATGAGTGTTCTCGGCGCCGGGATCGCTTTTCTGGCAGGGCTCCTCGCGCTGAAATGGCTGAGCCGCTGGCTCGAGGGCGGCCGCTGGTACCTGTTTGGGATCTATTGCCTGGTGGCGGCGGCGGCGGTGATGGTGTTGCACCACGCCGGGTACTGACGGGGGTCGGTGCCAGGAGTCCCATCGCGGCGTATCCTCCGCTGGTCGCGATCACCGGGTTCTAAACGCTCGGCGAGGGAGACCGGCATGCACTCGCGCACGTCAGTAGTCGACCGCTATCACCGCACTCACGACATCCGCAATCTGTTTCTGTGCGACGGCAGCAGCATCGTCACCTCCGGAAGGGGCCAACCCACCCAGCCTATTCAGGCGCTGGCGTTTCGCGCCGCCGACCACATCTCGCGCTTCGCGCGCGCCGGCGATATTTAGGGTAGCGGCGGGTTCGCCGCAGCCGTCGCCTTTATGGCCGTCACCGCGGCCAGCCGCCGCTTGCGCAGCTCCGCGCCGATCGCAGGTCCTGCAAGTCCCTGCCGATCCTGCTCTGTGAGCGCTACGGCCGCAGCCGCTGCCAACACGGTTTTGAGATAGTCAGCCTGCGGGTACGGTTCGGTCTCGCGGCCGGTGCGGCCACGCGCATCCGCTTCGCACGCCCGCAGGAGCTCGGCGAAGCGATCCGGCCGGCGAAACGCATCGCTCGCGTCGAGGAGCTTCAGCACCGTCTCGGGCTTCAGTTCGGCCGCGCGATGTACGAGCGTGTGCTGACGCGCCGTCAGCACGGCGAGCTCGCGGTACGCGGTGGGGACTTTGAGCCGATCGCACAAGGCATCGATCAACGGCACGCCGGCATCCTCGTGACCGTGGTGGCTCGGCCAGCGATCGCGCGGCGTAAGCGCCTTGCCAAGATCATGCACCACGGCGGCGAAGCGCACCGGGCCGGAAAACGCGCGGTCCGCCGCATAGCGCAGCGCCAGCAGCACGTGTGCGCCGGTGTCGATCTCCGGGTGCCAGCGCGGGGGTTGCGGCACACCGAACAGCGCGTCGATTTCCGGGAAAATAACGGCCAGCGCCCCGCAGGCGCGCAGCGTTTCGAAGAACACCTCGGGCCGTGTCTCCGCGAGTGCGCGCTCGGTCTCGGTCCACACGCGCTCGGCAACCAGCGCCTGGACTTCGCCTGCAGCCACCATGCGCTGCATGAGCGTGAGGGTTTCCGGGGCAATGTGGAATCCCAGCTCGGCGTAACGTGCCGCAAAGCGCGCTACCCGCAGGATGCGCACCGGGTCTTCGATGAAACTCTCCGACACGTGGCGCAGCAGCCGCGCGCCCAGATCGGCCTGCCCGCCGTAAGGATCGATGATGGTGCCGTTCTCGGCCTCGGCCATGGCGTTGATGGTGAGATCGCGACGCTGCAGGTCCTCTTCCAGCGTCACATCCGGTGAGAAGCGAGTCGTGAAGCCGCGATAGCCGGGAGCCACCTTGCGTTCCAGGCGCGCCAGCGCGTATTCCTCGCGCGTCTGCGGGTGCAGGAAGACGGGAAACTCACGCCCCACCGGCAGATACCCGTCCCCCACCAGCTCGTCCGGCGTCGCGCCGACGACCACCCAGTCGCGCTCGTTCACCGCACGTCCGAGGAGGCGGTCCCGAACCGCGCCGCCGACCAAGTAGACTTGCATGATGCGCATGGTAACCGAGACCCCGGGAGGGAGCGCACCGCGGGCCGCGCGCGCCTTGCGCCGCGTGTTGCTCTGGACCGGGTGTGCGTTGTTGTCGGGGTGCGGCACCACCTATCTCATGCAAGCGGGCAGTGGGGAACTGCGGGTACTGCGAGCCCGAGAGTCCATTGCCAGGCTCATTGCGGATCCCGGCACCCCGGCGCCGCTGCGTACGCGGCTTACCGAGGTGAACGCCGCGCGCGCATTCGCCACGGCTGAACTGCACCTGCCAGATAACAAGAGCTACACCACCTATGCCGACATCGGCCGGCCGTACGTGGTGTGGAACGTCGTGGCGACGCCCGAGTTCTCGGTAAACCCGCGGGTGTGGTGCTTCCCGGTCGCCGGGTGCGTTGCCTACCGCGGCTATTTCAGCGAGCGCCGCGCGCGCGAATTCGCTGCAGATCTCGCGGTGCGCGGCTTTGATGTGGTGGTCGACGGTGTGCCGGCTTACTCGACGCTCGGCAAATTCGCAGACCCGGTGTTGTCGTCCATGCTGCGCTACGACGACGAGGAACTCGTCGCCACCATATTCCACGAGCTTGCCCACCAACTCCTGTACGTGCGCAACGATTCGCAGTTCAACGAGGCGTTCGCGACCACCGTCGAGGACGCAGGGCTTGAGCGCTGGCTTGCGCACCAGGACGAGCCGGGTCGCATGGCCCAGTTCCGCACGCGCCATGCGCGGGCGCGGGAGTTCCTTGGTCTCCTCGGTGCAACCCGCGCGCAATTGGTGCGTCTCTACGCCACGGGTGCGCCGCGCGATGAGCTGCGCGCCGGCAAGGTACGGATCCTCGCCGCACTCGCTGCCGACATCCGCACGCTCGAGCACCGCCAGGGGCTGCGCTACCCCGTGTACGACGAATGGCTCGCCGCGGGACTCAACAACGCGCGTCTCGCCTCGGTGGCGACCTATTTCGATTGCGTCCCGGGCTTGGAGCGGCTGCTGGCGGAGAACGATGGCGACCTGGTGAGCTTCTACGCCGCGGTGCGTGCACTGGCGCAGCAGCCGCGCGCAGTGCGCCATGCGCAGCTGTGCACGTCGGCGGCATCCCCGGGAGCTGACGCGTCCTAGGTTCCCAGTACCTTCAAGCCGTGCGCCTCCGCCGCTAATCCAAGCGCTCCGTCGTGAGTCGCCATGACCGGATCGACCCCCACCGCATCTTTCCAGAGCAGCGCTGACGCAAGGTGAATCGCATCAAGGGTCCCCAACTCTGTCGGCATCGGCTGCGCGGCGCGGTCCAGGACGATCGAGTCAATTTCGATCAACTCCAGCGAGTTGATGAGATTGAGGATCGTGGCGCGGCGTCGGGCAATTTCGGCGTCTGCAAGACCGGCACGAATTCGCAGCCGGTCCAGGGTTCGCAGACTCTCGGTTGCAATCAGCGCGCTGGAGACGCCACGATCGATCTGCCGCCACTCGGGCAAAGAATTCGGCTGTCCAAGCGCCAGGCGCAGCAGTACCGATGAGTCGATGTAGGCGATCATCTGTGACTCTGCCGCTCCTCCAGCAGCAACTGCACGACGTCGATTTCCTGGGCGATCGCCTTCGGCAGCGCGACCTTGTTCGGCTTCGGTGAATCGGCAGTCGGCTTGCGGATCCGCAGACCCCCTCGCTCTCGTATCGGCACGATCTGCGCAACAGCTCGATGGCGATCCATGACAGCGATCGACTCTCCACCCTGTACGACTCGGAGAAATTCGCTCAGTCGGGACTTGAGCTCAGCGATGCCTACCTGTTTCATGACTATATATGACCAGAACTAGTCATAAAGAGCAAGACCCAGAATCGGAATCAGAATCACACCACGGCTCGGTCGCCTGGCTAGTGCTTGGGGGTCTCGTGGCTGGCGGCCGGCGCGAGCGGCGGCGTGTCCGCCGCACTCGCGATCACAGCGGTTACATGTAGCGGCTTACCGTCGCGCGTAAGGCCGACTTCGACGCTGGCGCCGACCCGCAGGAGGCCAATCGCGTTGCGCAGCTCGCTGTTGGATTTAACCGCCTGGCCGTTCACGGTCGTGATGACATCGCCGGTGCGGATGCCCGCGGCATCCGCGGCCGACCCCTCGATGACCTGCGACACGAGCGCCCCGTTGACACTGCTCAAGCCCAGGGAGTGCGCGATGCCGGGCGTGACCGTGTACATGCTCACGCCGAGTTCACCGCGCTTCACCCCACCGTAGCGGATCAACTGATCCATGACGCTGTGCGCCATGTTCACCGGGATCGCAAATCCAATCCCGATGTTGCCGCCGGTGCGCGAGAGGATGGCCGTGTTGATCCCGATCAGCTCGCCGCGCAGGTTGACGAGCGCACCGCCGGAGTTGCCGGGATTGATCGAGGCGTCGGTCTGGATGAAATCCTCGTAGCCGTCAGGGCTGATTCCCGAGCGCGACAGGCCGCTGATGATCCCGGAGGTCACGGTGTGCTGCAGCCCGAAAGGATTGCCGATGGCGACCACGAAATCCCCGACTTCGGATTTGGCGGAGTCTCCGAGGGCGATCTGTGACAGGCCGTCGGCCTTCACTTTCAGGACCGCTACGTCCGAGGGCGCGTCGCTGCCGACGATCTCGGCCTTGAGGTCGCGGCCATCCTGCAGGGTGACGGTGATTTCGCTGGCGTTCTCCACCACGTGTGCGTTGGTGACGATGTAGCCCTTCCTGGCATCGAAGATGACCCCGGAACCGGCGCTTTGAAACGGCCGCTCACGCCCGCGGGTAGCCGAGTCAGGAGGCGCCTCGAAGAAGCGGCGAAACAAGGGGTCCTCGAGCAGCGGATTCTGCGGACCGCGCTCGTGGATGGTGCCACGGGTGGCGATGTTGACCACCGCCGGCGAGACCTTGCGGATCATGGGCGCGAGGGAGGGCAGCGGGGCGTCGCCCACCGTCGGTGGGATGCCGGCCAAGGATGCGCTCGCGGCGAGCGCCGCGAGCAGGCAGAAAGCGGGAAAAGACGCTCTCATGGCCCGATCAAGTCTAGCTCAGGCGGGCGGAAAGCAAGGCACACCGGCGGGCAGGAAGCACGCCGGCGTGTCTTGAGTCGGCTCTAGGCAGCCTGCACGGCGATGCGCCGCGGCTGCTCCTGCGGACGCTTCGGAATGCTCAGCTCCAGCACGCCGTTGACGTGCGTGGCCTTGATGGCTTCCGCATCCGCGCTCTCCGGAAGGGTGAAGCGACGCAGGAACGTACCGCTGGCGCGTTCCACGCGTTCATTACCGTCCACAGTCGCGGTCTTCTCGGCGCGGCGTTCGCCCTTCACCGTCAGAACGCCCTTGTCGGCGGTAATTTCAATGTCCTTGGGCTCGACGCCCGGCACGTCAGCCGCCACGACGAAGCGTTCGGCTTCCTCGCGGATGTCGACATGGGGAATCCAGCTGACACGCGCGGCATCCGCGCCCTCGCTGCGGCCCTGGGTCTCGCCGGGCGCGCGATCGAGGTGCCGCTGTACACGGCTCACGAACGCCCACGGCTCGTAACTAACGATAGTCATATAGATCTCCTGTTGGAAAGGCAGTTTGAAAACTTTGAGCGCACTCACTGGCGCGGCTTGAACACGATGTGCGGTCCGCCCGGCGGGCTTTCAAGAGCGCGGTTCGAGGGCTCTGGTGGGGCATTGGGTTCGGGTGGTCAAAAAGTAGCCAGAGGGGCATTTGGCTGTCGCCGGCAGCGCTGACCCGGAGCTTGGCAGCGCCTTCGGCTGTGGACAGGTTGTGCAAAACCTGTGCCTGGCCTGGGCACAAGATGTTGGGGTGGCTCCAGGCGGCCCAAACGGCGGCAGTTTTCCAAAAAAGATGGGGCATCCTGGGGCCATGAACGGCGTAATGTATTGAAACAAATGGGCTAAATCGGTGTGAAAAAACGTATTATGGAATCTTGACGCACCCTGAGGTCGTCATTAGGCTTTCGACCCCGACACACAAGATCTTGTGTTCGCGCAAAGCGATCAGGATCCGCGGTCGGGGGGAGGTTGCAGGGACCGGGCTGTCCTGACAGACAGCCCGGGTGCCGTCGGACTCGTGTCTCATTAAAAGATCGCGGGTTCCGCCGGTATCCCCTACATCCGTGAGAAAAAAGGCGTCAAGAAAGTCGGAGCGCCGCGGATTTCATGAACACCGTTGTGAAGATTGAACCCAAAGACATCGATGCGATTCCTTTCCAGGAAGCCTCGCTCGACATCTGGGATAAAAAGTATCGCCTGACCGCCAAGGACGGCACGCCCATCGACAAGTCGATGGACGAGACTTATCAGCGCGTGGCGCGCGCGCTCGCCGAAGTTGAGCGAGCCGATGCGCGTGAGCACTGGAACGAACGCTTCCTGTGGGCGCTGCGCCGAGGCGCGATCCCCGCTGGCCGCGTCACCTCCAACGCCGGCGCGCTGGAACACAAACCCGCCACCTCGACCATCAACTGCACCGTCTCGGGGACGATCCGCGATTCGATGGACGACATCCTGAAGAAGGTCCACGAGGCGGGGCTGACGTTGAAAGCCGGTTGTGTCGCCCCCGGCACGTGGGTACATACGGAGCAGGGACTCGTAACGGCCGACCAGGCGGTCGCCGAGAAGCATCGGGAGATCCTGTGCTACGACGTGAACGCGCACCGCTTCGAGAAGCGGACGATTCTTCGGCACCTCACGACCCACGTGCCGCAGTCCGAACAGATCCGCATCACTTCACATGGGGCGACGCTCACGACGTCGATCCGGCATCCGGTGCTCGTCTACCGCTCGGGTGAGCTCGTTTACGTCCGTGCGGATGAAGTGATGACGGACGATGCACTTGTGCGTCACCAGCTGCCCTGGCAAGGGGCGTCCGAGCGTTGGCTTGATGCGTGGTTTGCGGGCGCGCACCTCGGAGACGGCAGCGCTTACGCGAAGAAATTCACCTACAAGACCACGCAGAAGGCCTGGGCGGCGCGCGCGCAGGCCTTCGGCCAGCGCCTGGTGTTCAAGATCCGCGCTGCCGAGCGCGAAGTGGTTGAGCGCTACGCCGAGTTCTTTGCGGCTTTCGCGCACTCGCGCGCCAGACCAGTACACGCGCTGACGCGTAACGGAACATTGGTGTGGGACTACACGGTTGCGAGCTTCGATGCCAGTCGCGCTGCGACTCTGATCGACGGGCAGATCGGTCCGAAGTCGGCAACCGTACGTGTGCCGAAGTGGGTGGCTCGCGAACCCGGGCAATTCTTTTTACCTTTCCTGGCCGGATTGATTGATACGGACGGTACGGTAAACACTGAACGCGGCAGTGCGACCATCGCGACCGCATGCCACGAGTTCGCCGCCGAACTGCGATCGCTGCTGGGGCTGTTTGGCGTGCATGGCGCCATCACACTGCGTAAGCCACGCGAGCACATGCTCAACGGGCACGTGGTCCGTGATCGCGGTGGCGCGATGCTTAAAGTATGCGATTCGGCGTTCCTTGCGACCGTCGCCGGCTACATGGCCGACACCGGCAAGCGCAATCGGATTCACGATTACGCATCGACACCCGGGCAGTACGACGTTTTCCAGATGCCGCCGGCGTTGCGCGCCGAGCTGGAGAAGGAAGCTGAGTACCTTTCCCATGATGAGAAGCAGCGAGTCGGCATTTATCACGGCTATCACCAGCGCGAGCGCGTTAGCCGCGTGTGGCTCGATCGATGGGCCGAGCGTTTCCCCACTCTATCCGGTTTGATCGGTTTCGCGCGCAGCTTGCGGCCGGTTGACTCAATAGAGCGGGCACTGTCGCTGCCCGAGACGTTCTTCGACTTCACGGTTGAGGAGCACAATAACTATCTGGCGGGCAACAACGGGCTGACAGTCATCCACAACTGCGGCATCGGCTATGAGCACTCGACGCTGCGTCCGCGCGGCGCGTATGTGTCCGGTGCCGGCGCGTACACCTCCGGTCCCCTGTCCTTCATGGATATCTTCGACAAGATGTGTTTCACCGTCTCCTCCGCCGGCGGCCGCCGCGGTGCGCAGATGGGCACGTTTGATATCGGGCACCCGGACGTCATGGAGTTCATCCGCGCCAAGCGCGAGAACGGGCGCCTGCGGCAATTCAATCTGTCGCTGCTGATCACGGATGAGTTCATGCAGGCGGTGCGTGAGGATCGCGACTGGAAGCTCGCCTTCCCGCTGGCGCAAAAGGAATTCGAGGCGGATAAGCCTGATCTCACGGATGCCACGAAGTTCGTGTGGCGCGAGTGGCCGGTGCACGAGGGCTACGTCGCGAATGACGAGGGCCTGGTCGCCTGCAAGATCTACAAGACGCTGCCGGCGCGGCGCATGTGGGACGTCATTATGACGTCCACCTACGACTTCGCCGAGCCGGGCTTCATTCTCATCGACCGTGTCAACGAGATGAACAACAACTGGTGGTGCGAGAACATCCGCGCTACTAACCCATGCGGAGAGCAGCCGCTTCCGCCGTACGGTTCCTGCCTGTTAGGTTCGGTGAACCTGACGCGCTTCGTGAAGCATCCGTTCGGCGACTTCGCGGAGTTCGACTGGCACGAGTATCGCGAAGTCGTGAAGGTGTTCACGCGCATGCTCGATAACGTCGTCGAGGTCAACGGCCTGCCGCTCGAGCAGCAGCGCGGCGAGATCCTGCGCAAGCGCCGTCATGGCATGGGTTTTTTGGGTCTCGGCAGCACCCTCGCGCTCCTGAAGATGAAGTACGGCTCACCCGAGGCGGTGCAGTTTACTGAGGACGTGTCACGCGAGATGGCGGTGGCGGGCTGGGAAGCAGCCCTCGAGCTTGCACGTGAGAAGGGTCCGGCGCCGATCATGAACGAGGAGTTCACGGTCACCAGGGAAATGCTGCGCAAGCGTCCCGAAATGGTGAAGGACGGTTGGAAGCCGGGCTCGAAGATCGCGGGGCGTCTCCTGCACGCGAAATACAGCCGCTACATGCAGCGCGTGGCGCAGGTCGCCCCGGAGCTGGTGCACGAGCTCGCTGAAACCGGCGCGCGCTTCACACACCACACCTCGATCGCCCCCACGGGCACGATCTCGCTGTCACTTGCTAACAATGCTTCGAACGGGATCGAGCCCTCCTTTGCGCACCACTACTTCAGAAACGTGATCCGCCAAGGCAAGAAGTCCAAGGAAAAGATCGACGTTTATTCTTTCGAGTTGCTGGCTTATCGCGAACTCGTGAATCCGAATGCCACACCTGGAGCGACCAACGATGGCGAAAGACTGCCGGACTACTTCATCGCCTCGGACGAGGTCACTCCCAAAGAGCATGTTGAGGTGCAGGCTGCGTCCCAGAAGTGGATCGATTCATCGATTTCTAAGACGGCGAACGTGCCTACGGATTTCCCCTACGCGAAATTCAAAGACATCTATGTGTATGCACACGAGCAGGGTCTGAAGGGCTGCACGACTTTCCGTTTCAATCCGGAGGCGTTCCAGGGCGTGCTGGTGAAGGAGCAGGACCTGAAGAACACGCTCTACAAGTTCACCCTCGACGACGGCTCGGTGGTCGAAGTGCGGGGCGATGAGGAAATCGATTACGACGGCGAGATCCATACCGCCGCGAACTTGTTTGACGCCATGAAAGACGGGTACTACGGGCGCTACTGAGCGCACTTTGCCGGCAGGAATTTCGCTATGACCATCAAGATCGATCGAAAAATCGTTAAGTACGCGGTGCAGAAACCCGAGGACAAGGTCGAGGCCAAGCCGATCGACAAGATGGCCCAGGCGCGCCTGCCGGCGCAGGTTGCGGATGAGTTCGTGCGCGACAAGAACGGCCACACCGCCAAAGTCATCCGCATGCACGAGAAGCTCGAGCGTCCGGAGATGCTCATCGGCTCGACCTACAAGATCAAGACGCCGATCTCCGATCACGCCATGTACGTGACCATCAACGACATCGTGCTGAACGAGGGCACCGAGTACGAGCAGCGCCGGCCGTTCGAGGTATTCATCAATTCCAAGAACCTCGATCACTTCCAGTGGATTGTGGCGCTCACCCGCATCATCTCGGCGGTATTCAGGAAGGGCGGGGATGTGACCTTCCTGGTGGACGAACTGAAGGCGGTGTTCGACCCGCGCGGCGGCTACTGGCAGCCCGGCGGCAAGTTCATGCCCTCGATCATCGCCGAGCTCGGCCATGTGATCGAGAAGCACCTGCAGAGCATCGGCCTCATTCGCAAGACCCAGCTGGACGTGCACCAGCAGAAACTGGTCGACGAGAAGCGGGCCGAGTTCGAGGCGCGCGCTAAACAGAGCGATGCCTTTGCCAAGTCGCATTTCCCGGAAGGCGCGCAGCTGTGCGGCCGCTGCAGCACCGCCGCAGTCGTCATGATGGACGGCTGCATGACCTGCCTGAATTGCGGCGATTCCAAGTGCGGGTGAGTGCTTTAGTTTCCTGACGACCAACGCGAACTGACAGACCGATTCGAACTTGCGAGGCGCTTGCTAGGCGCCTCTTTTTTTGGCCGAAAAAAAACCCCGCCGGAGGGCGGGGTGTCGGTCGCTTGCTTGTGTGTGGAGGAGTGTCTTCTCGTTATTATTCAGTGGTGGACGTGGTGGCCGCGAGCTGTCAGCCGTCTTCGGACCCACGCTTTCTTCGGTTATCCCGTTGGCTCTTCCTTCCCGGACAGATGTCCTTGGTATGGATATAAGCAACGCCCGTGCCAACCGGTCCGCGTTGTGGTCCGAGGTGACAAGGTGTGCTCCGCGCCTCGGTTTTTGTGACGCAGTGCGCATTGCGCACCCCGTTCGGTGCAAGGCTCCCCGCCGCTTCGCCGAAGCTGCGCGAGCGGAGCGAGCGCAAAAAACCGGTGAGTGTCAAAATGCTCGACACGTTGCGTGCTGACCGATGTGAACCCGGTCGCTCGCCGAACATGTAACTCATTGAGTGGGAACGGTAAGTATGGTCTTTTTGGGGTGTAAATGAAGTCGACAACGCTGCAGGCGCAAATAGGTGGGTAGGACGCTGCGCCGCACCTCGGTAATCGCTCTGGCGGCGTGCATTTTGGTACTCGCGGCCACGCGCGCCTTCGCGGCCGATAGCCCCGTGCCACGCCCGCCGCAGCTCGAGCGGGACGTGCAGTTCTGGATCCGCGTCTATACGCAGATCGATACCAACTCCGGCTTCCTGCACGACCAGTACAACCTCGGCGTGGTCTACGACACGCTGCACTTCCCGCCCGATACGCTGCCCGCGGAGCGCGAAAAGCTGGTGGACGCCGCGCGCGATCGCGACGTGGCGGCACTCAAGCGCATTGCGGATGCCAACGGCGCGCCGCTCGCACCCGATGATCAGCACATCAAGGACCTGTGGGGCGTCGAGGGCACCCCCGAACGCCTGCGCGCTGCCGTCGAAGACATTCGCTTCCAGCTCGGACAGTCGGACCGCTTTCGTGCCGGACTCGTCCGCTCGGGTGCCTGGGAGGTTCATATCGCCGAGACACTCGCGAACCTGGGACTGCCGGCGGAGCTGGCGGTGTTGCCGCATGTCGAATCGTCGTTCAACCCGGCCGCGTACTCGAAGGTGGGCGCGGCAGGACTGTGGCAGTTCATGCGTTCGACCGGGCGGCGCTACCTGCGCATTGACGGCGCGGTCGACAACCGCCTCGATCCCTTTCGCTCGACGGAGGCGGCGGCACAGCTGCTCGCCTACAACTACCGCGTGCTCGGCACGTGGCCCCTGGCTCTCACGGCCTACAACCACGGCACCGCCGGCGTGCTGCACGCCAAGGAAACCCTCGGCACCGACGACATCGTCACCATCGTGCGCAACTACCACGGCCGCACGTTCGGCTTTGCCTCGCGCAACTTCTACGTGTCCTTCCTCGCGGCGCTGGAAATCGATCACGACCCGGCGAAGTATTTTGGCCCCCTGCAACGCGAGCCCGAGGCGCGCTTCCAGGAAGTGCAGCTGCCCGCCTATGTGACCGTCACGGCGCTCGAGCGCACGCTGAAGATCGATGGCGCAAAGCTGCGGGCACTGAACCCGGCGTTGCTCGAGTCCGTATGGGAAGGCCGGCAGCGCCTTCCGCGCGACTACTGGTTGCGGCTCCCCCTGGACAGCCAGCACTGGAGCAGTGAGCTCCTGGCGCAGCGCCTGGGGCCCCACGAGCTCTTTGCCGGCCAGCGCCCGCCGCTGCGCTATCGTGTGCAGCGCGGTGACACGCTCGCCCGGATTGCGGACCGCTACGGCGTATCCATCCACGCACTGGCGCAGCTGAATCGACTGCGCACCAGCGCGCGTGTGCGCCCTGGACGGGTGCTCACGCTGCCCGAGTCGCCGGCGGAGCCCGTGGCAGCCGTGGCTGCGGTGGCGGCGAACGAGGCGGCGCCGGCCGCCGCAACCTCGGCGGCCGTTGGCGCCGCGCACGCTCGAACAGCCGTGGCAGTGGCTGCACCCGCGGCCTCACCCGGAGGCGCGGTGCCGGAAGCCGTCGCTCAGCGCGAGAGCGCGGAAGACGCGTCAGCGGCCGCCGAAATGGCGACGGTTACGGTGCACGGACACGTGAACAGCCCGCAGCCCGTATCTGCGGCCCAGGCTGAAGCACTGGGCCCCGCGCTCGGACCCGCCACCGAGGTGCAGCAGAGCGCCGATCCCACCGACTACTCCGTCTCGAAAGAGGGCACGATCCGGGTCGCGGCCGACGAGACCCTCGGGCACTTCGCCGACTGGCTCGGTGTTCCGACAGCGAGCCTGCGCACGCTCAATCATCTCAAGGCGAAGCGGCCGGTACTGATCGGTGAGCGCATCCGGGTGGATCTGCGTAAGGTACCGCGCGAAACCTTTGAACAGCGACGCCGCGACTATCACCGCGCGCTGCAGGCGAGTTACTTCGCCGCGCATCGCATCGTCGGCACCGAGGTGTACATCGCGCGGGCCGGAGATTCGCTCTGGACACTCACGCAGCGCAGTGGCGCGCAGCTGCCGGTGTGGCTGCTGCAACAGTACAATCCGGACGTGAATCTCGCTGAGCTGCACGCGGGTGCGCAGCTGTCGATTCCGCGGGTGGAGCAGGTCACCAGCGGCGGCTGAGGGGCTAAGCGACCGTCAGGCCGAGCATGCTGAAACAAATAACGCGCATACGGGCTCCTTACAGATAACAGCCTAACGTTGAAGGGCGCCACCAACCGACAACGCGAGAATGGTTTGAGCAGCATAGTAGAGCGGCAATCCCCAGACACGGTTTATGACACCTGGCGCAACGAAGCGGTCCCGTGCAACTGAGATGTCAGATGCGGCAAAGGCCAGTGCGCCTGCAGCGACAATCCAGGCTCCAGTGGCTGCGCTCATGGCGATCGCAAAAGAACACATGGCAACGATGGCTGCCACGTAGCACGCGACGGCCGCTCGATAGATGCCGGACAGCTGGCGCCACAGCCACGCAAGAACAGTAGCTCCGACGCAGCTCATTACCGCGAACCCTGCGGCTAACGCAGGCGTGCTCAATGGGCGATGTGCGAACGCCAGCGAGAAAACAATGTGCGCCAGCAGAAAGCTGGCGAGACCGAGTAAGAAAACACGGCTTTGCCTGGACAGTAGGAAAACGTCTCCGAACCAACCAAGTACGAGCGCTGCCAGAATCAAGCGCCCATATGAAGACGCCATCGCGTCCCGCTGCATCGCGATTACGACGAACGCCGTACTTGCGACAATCTTGAACAAGACCCTGCCAGGCGGCGAATCACGTACCTCGGCCGCGACCAGGGCGGCCGACGCAACGAGGCAGACGGTGACGATGAGCTGTGTCTCAGGCATCAGCGTCGTCTGCGACCGAGACTTGCAGGCCGCCAACAATTCCCGCGGCGATGTTGTATATCCAACAAGCCCAGGGAATGAATATCAGTCCAGCCAACGCGTACGGGACCCAGCCTCGGTCCTGGGCCGGCGGGCAGTGGGGCGCAATGACAAACGGTAACCGAAGAGCTTGCCGGCTTGCCACGCGATTCGCGAAAGGCGCTTGGTCATAAGTCCCCAAGCGCGTAGTCAGGAGTGAGATGGCGGGCATATTCGTCAAAAGCACCGCGCTCAAGCAGGCCGGTTAGCTGCAGTTCCAGAGCAATGATCGCATCGGCATCACGCGATGTGTTCATCTCTTGAGCAT
>JANWKL010000030.1 GCA_025451375.1 Steroidobacteraceae bacterium | reverse complement strand
GGTAGGCGAGTTCGGTTTCGAGAATTCCCGAGGTGCTGGTGCCAAGGAACACCCCGACACGCGCGCTGCCGACGCGCGCCGCGCAGTCGCGGACGCTGTCCGTGAAACCATCCTGGGCGAGGGCGAGATGTGCGAGTCGATTGTTGCGGCATTCGTAAGCCTGCAGGGCGGCCGGCAGCGACACCTCATCCGCGCCGCGCACCTCACCGACGGACGTGTCGAGGACGACGGTCTCGAACCCGCAGGCGGCAAGTCCCGTGCGCCGCGCGCGCAGCGAGGCAAGCGTGGCAGTCAGCCCGGTGCCTAAGCAGCTGGTGGCGGTGAAACTGGTGAGAGCGAGGGGCAGCATGGGTCAGGCTGCCTGAGCCATGAGCAGGACGTTGCTGAACGCGGCGCCGCGGTTCTCATCGACCACCCGCGCGTTGAACCCGGTGCGCGCGAGCAGTTCCAGCCACCCGCGCAGCGGACGGCAGTTGAGGTGGATCAGTCGGCGATGCCGTGCCAGGGCCACCGTAGTGTCCACCAGCTGGCTGAACGTGAAGCCGACGCCGCCCGCCGCATCGCCGACGCGCAGCAACAGGTGCCCACCGGGGGTGAGCGCGGCGCGCGCCTTCGCGAGCACGGTCTCCTGGCATGCGCGGTCGAGATAGTGCAGGACGTCCAGGATGACGATGGCGTCAGCCGCAACGTACTCGACGTCGCGCACGTCCCCCTGCACGATCCTGAAGTGCGCAAGTGCCAGATGCGCGCCGGCGGCGCGGGCACGCGCCGCTTCGCGCGGATTGATTTCAACGCCGGTATAGCCATCGAGTGACGGAGGTGCGGGCCACTCGACCGGCCAGCCTGCGCCGACCCCGCCAGCGTGCGTTACGCGTGCGGCGAGCAGCCAGGCCGCCAGCAATCCCTGGCCGCAACCCAGATCCAGGACGCGCAGGCAGCCTGTCAGCAACCCGCGCGCAAGAATCGCGGCAAACACCGGATCGCCCGCGAGCTTGCCGCGGGCGAAATGCCAGCCGAAGCGCCCGCCGTCGCGATAACAGGCGCTCGCGGCCGCGACGAGTGGCGCCAGGGTTACGGAAGTCACGGCACTGAAGGCGGCAGCGCCGCGCGCAAGGTGACGGGCTTGAGGCCTGCAGCGGCCACGGCCGCGAGTAATCGCGGGAGCACTGTCAGGATGACCGGCGAGCCTGCGTTGGTTACGGCCGCATGTCCGTCGTGCAGCAGCAGGATATCGCCGGCCGCGAGGTTTCGGGTCAGCCGCGCGAGCACCGCGTCGCTGTTGCCGTTGCGGGTGTCGAAACCGCGCCGCGTCCAGCTCGCCAGCTGCAGCTGCGCACGCGCGAGCACCGCCGCCAGAAACGGATTGCGCAGCCCCGCCGGTGCGCGGAAGAAGCGGGCGATCTGCCCGGTGGTATCGCTGATCGAGTGCTGCGCGCGAGTGATTTCGGTCGCCATGCCCGCAGGTCCGAGGAGCGAAAAGCGATGCAGATGCCGCTGTGAGTGGTTTTCCATGGCGTGTCCGCGGCGCGTGATCTCGCGCGCCAGCACCGGGTGTTGCAGAACGCGTTCGCCGATGCAAAAAAAGGTGGCGCGCGCGCCGCGTTCATCCAACAGGTCGAGGACGCGTGGGGTGACCTCAGGATCCGGCCCGTCATCAATGGTGATCGCGACGCTCGCAGGGGGTGCGAAGGCCTGCGGCAGGTGGGTCCAGTTTGAGCCGAGCAGAGAGCTGCGCGGCCACAGACCCGCGGCGGTGAGAAGCAGGTGATCGGCGACGACGGCCGACAGCGCCCACGGCCAGGTGTGTGGCCGGACGACGACGGCTGCAGCGGCCCCGAGGTGCAGCGCTACCGAGGCGCGGATCACCGCTGGGGGTCGGTAGCGAGGTGCTGGGTCAGGCATCGACTCAGCGCACCGCAAAGCGACGGTCGAGAAAACTAATCCAGAGCCGCCGCCAGGTTGGCCAGTCATGAGCGCCGGAAATCCATTCGACGTTTTCGGCAGGCAGGGCCGCCGCCAGCAGCGCGTGCCGGTCCGCGAAGCGGTCCTCGCGCCCCGACCCCATGTAGATCGGTAGCGCGCCGGAGTCCCGGGTCTTGATGAAGCGCCAGACCTGGCGCTCGTCGTCGTCCGCGGCGGTGTCCCCCGACTCCCAGAAGTGCGCACCGCCGGCACGCGCAATTTCCCCCGTCATGATGTGGCTGCCGAGATAGGGGGCGAACACGCAAAGTCCCGCGATGTCCTGCGGGTGCTGTGCAGCACAGCGCAAGGCGATGAATCCGCCCAGTGATATGCCGCCGAGCCACAGGTCGACTCCGAGCGCACGCGCCGGTTGGATGATGTGTCGATGCAGCTGCTCCACGACGGAAGGATCGGTCAGATGCGCCGGCGCTGGTTGCGCGAACACCAGATCCAGATCGATGCCTCGGCCGCGCACCGCCGCGGCAAAGCCTTCGCGCACGAAATCATCAGGGCCGGTGTAGGCGGCCGGCAGCATCAGCATGCGAACCGGTGCGACGCTTCCGGCCCGTGCCGACTCGAAAATCGTATGCATCAGGGGCTCGCCTCGGGTGCGGGCTGCGCAAGCGCAACGGGCTGTTGCGCATCAGAGGATTCCGGCCTGAAGGCGAGCAGCGCGGAAAACAACAGGGCGAGCAGCGCACCGGGCGCGACGGTTGAGCCCAGGTCCGCCAGCACCGGCACCTTCGAGGATGCGAGTACCCCGAAGGCGGTCACGGTGGCGAGATTGGCGACCAGGAGCGACGCCAGCGTCAGCGGCAGGGACGCATGCTGCGGGTTCTCGCGGTTGCGGTCGAAGAACAGCGCATAGTTCGAACCCACCGCCACGATCAGCAGCATTCCGACGACATGCAGGATGGTCAGTTGCTGGCCGAGCGCCACCAGGAGTCCCGCCACCGAGATCACGGCGAGCGCCAGCGGGGCTACCACCCGCAGGACGCGCGCTGGCGAGCGCAGCGCGATCGCGAGCAGCACCACGATGGCCGCGAAGCCAACCAGCGCCAGCTGTTTCGCCTCGGTGAGGTAACCCGAATACAGGCGATCGGCCTCGCCGACCAGGTCAATCAGGTGGATTTTGACCAACGGCGCCTGCACGAGCGCGCTGCGCACGCGCGCGGCGTCGCTGTCAGAGATGTCATCCGGCTGGGCCGCGCGCAACGGCAGGAGCGCGGTCCAACCCGATGTGCTCCTCATCAGCAGCGCGTCCACAGGCGCTTGCAGTGATGTGCCAGCAAGACTCGCAGGGGTAAGGAGCTTGGCGGCGCGAGCCTCCTCGACTTCGTGCGTGAAGGGTTTGAGCGCGGCGCTGCGCGCGGATAACCCGACGAGCGCGGCTTTCAGCCGCGTGTTGAGTTCAGCCGGGGGCGGCAGGCTCTGCTGGCGCGCACGCTGGGATGCGAAGCTCGGCAGGTAGCGCGACGGGGAGTCAAATCCCCCGATCACGCCCTGCGCGGCGAGCCGGGTGAGCGTCGCGCTCACTTGCTCGGTCGCTTCGAGTACGGGTTCCCGCTCCGCCCCCGACACGACGACCATGTAGCGCGCGTCCGGGGCACCGGCGTCGGCGCGCAGCTGCGTATCCAGTGTCTGCGCGGCGGCCGAAATCGGGCTTAGGGCCGACAGCTCGTGGTTCCACAGCGAGTCACGATGTCCGTACAGGTACACCGCTGCGAGCGCCGGCAGCATCAGAATATACAGACGCAGCGAGGCGAGCCTGCGCAGCAGGTTTGCGACGCGCGTACCGAGTTGGGTCAGGTCCGCGATGGCGAAATCCGCCGGCAGCCATGCGGGCAACACGAAGCGCGTGACCAGAGCTGCAGCCTCGAGCCCCGCGATCGAATACAAGCCAAGCTGTGCCAGGCCCGGAAACGAGGACGGTAGCAGCGCCGCGAAGCCGCATATCGAAGTCAGTACGCCCAGGCGGATCGTCGGCCACACCCACAGCTGCCACAGAACGGTGCGCTGGATGAAGAGATAAATTGAGTAATCCACCGCCTCGCCGATCAGGGTGACCCCGAAGCCGAGCGTGATTCCATGCACGGTGCCATAGCCGAGCGCCACCGCCGCGACCCCCGCCAACGCGCCGGAGGCGACCGGCAGCATCCCCAGGATCAAGGCGGCCAGTGAACGGTACGCCGCGAGCAGCAGTATCGCGATGAGTCCGGCGCCCAGGCTCGAGAGCCTGATGACCTCGCTGCGGATCGCGGTTCGCGAGGCCACCGCGAACACGGGTGGCCCGCTCATTCGCAGGCGGATGGCATCGTGACCCACAGCGTTAAGGCCAGCGCGTGCGTCGGCAAACGCGCGCCGCAAGGCCTCGCACGCCTGTTCCTGGCCGTCGGTGTCCGAGCCGGGAGCGCGCGTCTGCACGATGAGCAAAGCGCGGCTCCCATCCGGCGACGTCCACACCCCATCGGTCGTGTGGGGGGCGCGATCCTGCACCAGCGCGTCAACAACCCCGAGGGTCTCGCCTGTCGGGTCCTGGGCGAACAACGGCTTCAGCAGCATGCCTTCCGGAGAGGCCAGGGTGTTGATGGCGTCCCCGATGGCCGAGTGCAGGCCGCTGACCGTGAAACGTGCCGGTGTGACGGAGTCGCTGAGCAGATAACGATTGCGGAACAGGAACTCCCGATCGTGATCGAAGTCCGCGGCGTCGCCGTTGTTGACGATGGTGAAGAACGGGTCAGCCCGCAGGCGCCGCGCCAGGTCGGCTGACACCAGCGCGCGCGTGTGCGCATCCCGGCCCTCGATCGCCACCATGAGAAGACGCGCGGCGGGGCCTGAGCGCAGTTGCTCGACCAGCACGCGCTGGGTGGCGCTGGGGCTGCGCGGCAGAAACGCCGAGAGGTCAGTGGTGTAGGTGGCGCGGGCTGCGACGGCCGCTGCGGCCATGCCGAGCAGCGCCCAGATCAGCGTGCTGGATGCGCCGGGTCGCATCATGGGGCGAGTTCCGGACCGATGGTGAGGGTGGAATGATCGCCGTCGATCTCGCGGACCTCGAATTTGCGCAGCGCCGCGCCTTCGCCGGTGATATGGATCTGCGCGATGGTATTGCCCGGCGCGGACTGCGTCGGCACGAGCGAGAGACTCCAGTGCGCGAGGGTGCCGGAGAAGTCCAGGTGGAAGTAGCGTTCGAGCGCACCACGATCCCCGGCGAGTGTTGCGCGGATACTCTCCACCCAGGGCGCCACCTGAGGGTACTGCGCGAGCTCGAGCGTGCGGGAGTGTTCACCGCGGCGGATGGTGAGGAGTTTGCCGGATAGCACCAGCGTCTCGGGCTTTGGTTTGAGCGTGCGCTTCTCGAGCCAGTCCGGGGCGTCGTACGAGAGCTCACCGGATGACAGCAGCGGCTGCTTCAGGACGCTGAGCACCTGCACCTCGGTGAAGCTGACGCGGCCGTGCTTGCGCGCGGCCAGGAGGCGCATGAGTTCATCGAGCGCCGGCTGTGCGGGCGCATCGATCTCCACCTGCGCCGCCGCCGCGGGAGCGCCCGATGATCCCAGCACCAGCGCAAGCGCCAGGCACGCCGCCGCGGCTGTCAGTCTTGGTCTCACGTCGGCACTCCATGCCAGAAGTCGTAGAAGTTGAACCAGTTGTACGGATCGCTGCGGCAGTAGGTCTCCAGCAGCGCAACGTAGCGCGCGATGGCTTCGCGCACCGCCGCCTCGCGACCGCCTGCGGCAGGCTGCGAGAAATCCGCGAGCTCGTGGAACACGACGTGATAGCGGTTCCCGCCACGGTACAGCCCGGTCATGAAGATCACCCGCCGCCGCAGCGCCGCCGCGGCACGCATCGGACCTACGGGGAAGAGGGCCGGGGCGCCGAGGAAACTCACCACCTGAGCGGGCGCTTCACCGATGGTGCGATCAGCGAGCATGCCAACGAATCCGCCGGCATCAAGCGTGTCGCGAACGCGCAGCATGGCATCCAGGTGACCCAAGGGGATGATTTCCGGGATGCAGGCGGGATCTGCGTCCTTGAACATGGCCGCGACGCGGCTGGCATTGTGCTCATACATCGCCATCGCCACGCGCAGTCCGGGACGTTGCCGGCCGAGCGCACTCATCATTGCGAAGCTGCCCAGATGCGCGCCGAGAAGTAACGCGCCGTCGCCGCGCGCCGCGACTGCGTTCATCAGCTCTTCGCCCTCGCTCGTCAACGCAAACAGGCCGATTCGACCGTGCACCAGGTAGAGGCGATCAAGCAGGGTTGCTGCGAACGCGTACACATGCCGGAAGAAGTCCGCCCCGTTAGGCGTCCGCGGCAACACCCGGCATAGATATTCGCGCGAGTGACGCCGGGCGGCGGGCGCGAGGAGAAAGTAATAGGCGGCAATCAGATACAGCAGGCGCTGGCCCACTTTGCGCCCGAGGTGCAGGGCCAGGAACGTCATGACACGCATGAGCGCGACGCTGCCGCGCTCCGGTTCGTCAACCCACTGCGCACCGCTGGCACGCGCGCCTGGGTTGCCGTCGATGCCCCTGGCGCTCATGGTGCGAGTCCATGGTCGGCGCGTGCGGGGGCCAGCACGCCGTGGGCGACCAGCTGTCCTTCGCGCGAAACCGTGAAGCGCAAAGACCCATCCGCCTGCGACTCATGCGCGAGCGTCAGCTCTTCCCCGGGACGCACGGGGCTCAAGAACTTCGCCATGCTGATTCGCCAGCGCGTCGCGGCAGCGGCGCTGTCCTGTTCAACTGCCCGCAATGTCTCGTCGAGGAGCACGACTCCCGGCACGATGGGCGTGCCAGGGAAGTGACCCGCGAGGGCGGGGTGCTGCGCGTCAATGATCAGGGTTGCCACACCGCTACCCTTAACTGGCCGCGGCCGTTTTCAGATTCGTCGCGGCCAGCGAACGCAGCGCCTGCTGTGGCAGCTTGCCGGTGCTGGTGCGCGGCAGGCGCGCAACCATCAGCAGCGGCCGCGGCAGGAACGCCGCATCGATGCGCAGGCGCAACTGTGCCACCAACGCTTCAGGATCAAGTCCGGGCGCGACGACACAGGCCCCGACCCGTGACACGGCGGCGGCGGGTGAATCGTCGGCGTGAAAGAACGCGCCGTCGAGAACGCCGGGGATGCTGTTCAGCTGGTGATTGAGATAGGACAGGGAGCTGCGTTTACCGGCGATATTGACCAGGTCGGTCAGCCGTCCATGCAGAAGAAAGGTGTCGTGGCCCGTCAGTTCCAGTACGTCGCACATCTGCGTCGGCTGTTCAATGTGCCCGCCCTGCGCCCAGGTTTCACCGTCGCGCGCGGTGAGTGTCACGCCCGGCCACAGCCGCCACTCGGGGCCCACTGTGGGTCGCCGCGCCGCGATCTGACCGGTCTCAGTCGAACCGTAGAGCTCGAGCAGGCGGGTGTGAAAACGTGCTTCGACTTCAAGTGCGAGCTGCTGCGTGAGCGGCGCCGTGGAGCAGACGATGAGATCGATCTCGGACAGCTCCACATCTGAACCCACCAATGCCCGCAGGTGCACCGGAGTCGAAACGAGCACGCGCGGTGTTGGCACGCTCGCCAGGGTCGCCGCGATGTCCGCCGGGTAGAACGGGCGCTCCGCGCACAGTGCATGGCCGTTGAGGAGTGCCACGAGCAGGCTCGACTCGAATCCGTACATGTGTTGGGGAGGCACGGTCGCCACGATGGTGCTGCTGCGCTCGCCAAGACTCAGGCGGTTGGCTTCTTCGCGCACGCAGGCGTTAAGCCTTCCGAAGGTCTTGGGATGCGCGACCGGTGTGCCGGTCGAACCGGAAGTGAAGACATACGCGACGAGGCGCGAGCTGTCGATCTGCGGTACCGCGCGTGCCGCTGTGGGTGGCACCGAAGCAGGATCCGCGTCGCGCGGGTAGGGCAGCTGCGGCAGCTCGATATCACAATCGGCTTCATCGGTGAGGCAGACGACATCCGCGGCAAACTGCTGCAGCTGCCGTATGACCTCGGGCGTGTGGGTCGAGGGCAGCAGACTGACTTTGTTCGCCACCAGGCAGGCGGCGAGTCCTACGGCGAAGTGATAGCGGTCCGCGCAGGCGTTGAGGACGTGGCCGCCGCGGCCTAACTGCGGCACCAGGCGTGTGATGTCAGCGAGGAACTGGCTGGCGATGAGCGGCCGTCCAGCGCGGTAGGCGATGACCGCGTCGGCCGATGAATGCGCGATCAGCGGTAACGTGGCCAGGCGACTAGCGGGTCCTGTGCGCGCCGATGTACTGAACCAGCCGGCGCAGCGAGCCGAAGATCTCGCCGTTCTCCTCGGCGTCGGCGCGCAGTTGCACGCCATAGTGCTTGGAGACGACGAGCGCTATTTCC